>JBGUSX010000121.1:0-9810 GCA_045132775.1 Eubacteriales bacterium | reverse complement strand
CCACTGTTGTATCGTGGATTTTGTTTTGTGGCACAAGGTTTCTTTTGCGACGAAATAAGGTAATCAGAGGACGTGAAAACTTTGAAAAAGCGACCTCCTCATCCACCACCTTCGGTGGTCCCCGTAAAGCGCGTTTTGCTTGCAAAAGGTGCTACGAGGGCTCGCCCGAGTTGTTCTCCGCTGGGGAAGGCTTAACACACCGCTAAATTGCAATTTATCACCCTTATCATTTATAAAAAAACACCGCAAGACACGCGTCTTGCGGTGTTTTTACAGATAAATTATCTGATATCAACGTTTACCTTCTTGGGACAGTCAGCTGCCGCCGCCTTGATGACCATACGGATGGCTTTCGCAATGCGACCGCCCTTACCGATGACCATACCCATATCGCCGGGAGCTACCGAGAGGGTGAGGTTGACCGTCGTCTCGGTCTCGTTTACGGTCACGACTACGGAGTCGGGATCGTCAACGATCGCCGAGGCGATGTTGTGTAGGGTTTGTTTAAGATCCGTCATGACTTCTCCTTAGGACCTATCCGTATCAGTCAACGATACCGGACTTCTTGAGAAGAGACTTAACTGTCTCTGTGGGCTGTGCGCCCTTTGCGAGCCATGCCTTAGCCTTGTCTGCGTCGATCTTGATCTCTGCAGGCTCGGTCTGGGGGTTGTAATATCCAACCTCCTCGATGAAACGACCGTCTCTGGGGTAACGGCTGTCAGCAACAACTACGCGGTAGAAGGGAGCCTTCTTTGCACCCATTCTTCTGAGTCTCATTTTTACCATTGTTTTTTCCTCCAATTGTGAAATATAATAATTTTTTTATTTTCCATTAAAAACCTTGCGGTTTAAATAGCTGGATCTGTTTTATTGCGGGAGGGGCAAGCACCTCACCTACAGCGCTTCGCCCTTATCTGAACATCTTTCCAAGCTGACGTCTGCCCTGCTTGCTTCTGCCCATGTCAGAAAATTGCTTCATCATCTTCTTGATCTGGTCGTACTGCTTGAGTAGCTTGTTGACCTCCTCAACGCTCGTACCGCTTCCCTTTGCAACTCTCTGTTTTCTCGAAGCGTTGAGCATTTCGGGATGCTCGCGCTCCTTCTTGGTCATAGATTTGATGATAGCCTCCTGATGAGCGAGCATCTTCTCGTCCATCTTTGCGTCCTTGAGCGCACCGGGCTTCATTCCGGGTATCATCCCCGCCAGCTGTTCAAGATTTCCCATGTTCTTAAGCTGTGCCATCTGATCGAGATAATCATCAAGAGTAAATATCTGCTGACGTATCTTTTCTTCAAGCTCCGCCGCCTTCTTCTCGTCAAATTGTTCCTGCGCCTTGTCGATAAGCGTGAGCACGTCACCCATACCGAGAATTCTGCGCGCCATTCTGTCGGGATGGAAGGGCTCGATCTGATCAAGCTTCTCGCCCACACCGATAAATTTTATCGGCTTTCCGGTGATGTAGCGGATAGAAAGCGCCGCACCGCCGCGCGTGTCACCGTCGAGCTTTGTGAGTATCACACCCGTGATATCAAGCAGCTCGTTAAAGGTCTCGGCAACGTTGACCGATTCCTGACCTATCATGGAATCGACGGTCAGAAGTATCTCTGTGGGCTCGACCGCCGCCTTGATATCCTGAAGCTCCTTCATAAGAACCTCGTCTATCTGCAAACGACCCGCGGTATCGATAAATACCGTGTCATAGCCCTTAAGATTTGCGAATTTTATACCTTCTTTTGCGATCTTGACGGGATTTTCTTTATCTCCCATCTCAAAAACAGGGATAGAAAGCTTTTCTCCAACGACCTGCAGCTGCTTGATCGCGGCGGGACGGTAAATGTCGCAGGCAACGAGCAGAGGGTTCTTTCCCTGCTTTTTGAGCATACCCGCAAGCTTTCCCGCATGCGTGGTCTTACCCGCACCCTGAAGACCTACCATCATAATGACCGTAGGGGGCTTTGACGACACTGTAAGCTTTGAGTTCGTAGTACCCATAAGCTTCGTCAGCTCCTCGTCAACGATCTTGATGACCTGCTGACCGGGATTTAAGGACTCAAGCACCTCGACACCGACCGCTCTTTCGGAGACAGTCTTTATAAAGTCGCGAACGACCTTGAAATTAACGTCAGCCTCAAGGAGCGCAAGCTTTATCTCGCGCATACCAACCTTGATGTCGGCTTCCGTAAGCTTTCCTCTGTTTTTGAATTTCTTGAAGGCATTTTCCAGCTTTTCGCTAAGCGTTCCAAACATACTCACAGTTGTCAATACCTCCTATCAAAATATCATAATTGTTTTGCACTCTGCACTCTGCGCTCCGAACTCTGTCTACGCACTCTCTCATCCAACGCTCTCGAGCAAGAGCCTGATCTCGCGGCGCACACCGTCAGACACATCCTCGCCCTCGCAAAGCTCAAGCGCACGCTTGGCATGCTCCTGCGCATCGGCGAACTTTCTTGCAAGTCCGAGCTTTTCCTCGTAGAAGTTGAGCTCCTCCTCAGCCTTCTTGATGAGGTCTCGCACACCCTGGCGCGAGATTCCCATCTCCTCGGCGATCTCGGAGAGCGACATATCGTCATTATAATAAAAGTCAAGCGCATCGCGGCGCCTCTCGGTGAGCACATCGCCGTAAAAGTCGAGCAGATAACCCATATTCAAATTCTTTTCAAACATGACCGCCGCTCCCTTTTACTCTGTCTTTTTCACACTGAAATCAGGTGTAAAGCAAAACACTTTACAGATTATATCACCAATTATCCCTTTTGTCAATAGTTTTTTTAAAATTTATCAAAAATATTTTCCCTCGACGTACATCGACCAAAGCCGAGCAAAAAAGCGCATCCCGAATCCCGTCGGAATGCACTTTTTGCTTGTAAAATCCATTAAAGCACGCATTTGAGGAACTGCTGAAGCTTCGGGTGCTTGGGCGAGTTGAATATCTCCTCGGGAGTACCGCTCTCGGCAATAACGCCGTCGTGCATATAGATCACCCTGTCGGCGACCTCACGCGCAAAGCCCATTTCGTGAGTGACGATGACCATCGTCATTCCCTCCTTCGCAAGCTGCTTGATAAGATCAAGGACTTCGCCTACCATCTCAGGATCAAGTGCGGATGTAGGCTCGTCAAATAACATTACCTTAGGCTCCATAGCAAGGGCGCGCACTATCGCGATCCTCTGCTTCTGACCGCCGGACAGCGTGGAGGGGTAAGCATCCGCCTTTTCCTCAAGTCCGATGCGGGCAAGAAGAGCCATAGCCTTTTCCTCAAAGATCTCCTTGACCTCCGCCTTGCTCTTGCCTTCCTTTATCATCTGCTTTGCGCGTGTCTTCATGGGAGCTAAGGTGATGTTTTCAAGAACGCTCTTGTTATTGAAGAGATTGAACTGCTGAAAGACCATTCCCATCTCCTGACGCGCGAGATTTATATCGATGTAGTTGGCATCAAAGATCTTTTTGATCGCTTCCTTGTATTCCTTACCCTCCGCGGCAGAGATCTTCTCATTGAGAAGGTCCTCCTTCTTTATCTTGGCAACAGCCGCATCGGATTCCATACCCGAAGCAATAAGCTTTTTGTAGGTTTTCGAAGCTGTAATTACCTCGGGATGAAGATAAGGATCAACGGGAGTCAGAAGCTTACCGTCCATCCACACCTCGCCAAAGGTAGGAGTCTCGAGCAGGTTCATGCAACGCAAAAGCGTAGATTTACCCGAACCCGACGCGCCGATTATAGCAACGACCTCACCCTCTTCGATCTGTGTCGATACGCCCTCAAGGACCTTCAGATTACCAAAATTCTTGTAAATATTCTTAATGTCAAGCATGAGCCTTCATTCTCCTTTCGAACACGCCGAGAGCCTTGGAAAGCACGAAATTGAGCACGAAATAAATGATACCGATTATCATAAGGATCGGCAAGGAGTTGTGCGTCTTACCGACGATGATGTGGTACTGAGTCATAAGCTCGCCGACGTAGAACGTGGACGCAAGCGACGTCTCCTTGATTATCGTGATAAATTCGTTTCCAAGCGCGGGAAGTATATTTTTGACCGCCTGCGGAAGAACGATCTGGATCATTGTAGTCCTGCCGTTGAGACCAAGGCTTCTTGCCGCCTCTGTCTGTCCCTTGTCGACCGCCTCGATTCCCGAACGGATGATCTCGGAAACGTACGCCGCACTGTTGAGCACAAGGGTAAAGGCTATGCAGATGAGCTTTTTGTTTTCAAGCTGATTCATCGCAGGGATCAGAACGGGGATAAGGAATGTGCTTATATAAAGTTGGAGGAGCATAGGTGTGCCTCTGATGACCTCAACGATCGCGTTGACCAACCATTTAAGAGGCTTGATTTTTCCTATTTTAACAAGAGCCAGAAGTGAGCCGAAAACCGTTCCGAGCGCGACTGTCATAATTGAGAGGAGTATCGTGGCGGAAAGACCTTTGATAAGGAAGAGATCCCAATATTTAATGAAGATCTTGCCCATATCCTCGAACATCGTAATAATATACATATTTTTCTCCGATTATTTTACTTTTTTAAACACAACACGAGCCGCCGTACCGAAAACAGCACGGCAGCCCTGTTATTAGGTTAAATTATTCGGTTATCTTGTTACCTTCGTCATCGTAACCGAGCTCGTCAAGAGTCTTGACCTCAGCGTAGATCTGGCAAGCCTCGTACCATGTGTCGTAAAGACCTTCCTTCATAGCCTTGGCAAGTGCCTCATTGACTTTCTTAAGAAGCTCTGCATCCTCTTTGTTGAGAAGGATAACGTTGTTCTTGTACTTCTCCTCAACCTCGAAGTAATAGTCGGAGAGGACGATAGTGTCGTTTGCAAGTGCCTCGCCGTTACCGTAAGCAACTGCAAGAGCATCTATATCGCCGGTTGCAAGCGCGGTAGCCGCAACGTTGATGTTCTCGTAGAGCTCCATCTTCGCGCCCTTCGGAACGAGCTGCTCTTCAACGAGAAGCTGCTGGAGAGAACCGCCCTGCGCGCCTATCTTGAGTCCGGAGAAATCTGTCTTATCCTTGCCGAACTGTGCCGCCTTGTCCTTGGTAGTAACAAGGATCTGCTCGGTCTCGTTCTCACCCGCTACGTAGTAGTCGGAGATAAGGAATGTTTCCGCACGTTCAGCGGTCCATGAGAATCCGGAGATCGCGAGGTCTGCGTTACCGGAAGCAACAGCCGCCATAGAAGCGTCGAAGGACATCGGATCGATCTTGAGCTTCATACCAAGCTCCTTTGCAACGAATGTAGCAAGGAGAACGTCAAAGCCAGCTATCGCGTCGTCACCGGACTTAGCTGTGTCGTAGAACTCCATGGGAGCGAAGTCGGGGGACATAGCAACAACGAGCGTGTCCGTGTATTTGGACTCATCGTAGTTGATCTTCTTAAGTGCCTTTTCGTAGGCTGCGGACAGATTATCTGACTGATCGCAGGAAGCGAAGATTGCAACGCTGCACAATACCATAATAAGAGCAAGTGCCAAGGAAATAAATTTTTTCATTTTTTACACCTCCAAAATGTATAAAAATTCTTTTTGTGATGCATAAATTGTACCACCGTCAATATATTTTGTCAATACTTTTTCCTAAAAAACTTTAATTTTGTTTGTATTTGTTGCATTTCTATACAATGTATATACCTTTTTATATATTCTGCATAAAAATGTATATTCATTTTTTATGCATTTTCATTCATTCCCTTTTCAGCACCCCAAAACGACAAAAAACAGGGGTTTTCCCCCTGTTTTTTTCAGCGAGTCGAGAAAGTCTCGACACGCTGGCAGAGGTCGAAAAAGGTAGGTAGATTTTTCGTTTTTGCATTCGTCGGCGTACGGGGGTACGCCAGAGTGCAAAAACGGAAAAAGCAAGAAAGCGCAAGTCATTCTCGATGAATGCCTTGCGCTTATTTCCTGCGTGTGAGTTTTTTATGTTTGTTTCTTTGCCTATTACCTCTTGCGGTCTAACAGCTTTTTCGACAATCTGAAAAAAACAGGGGTTTGCCCCCTGTTTTTATTTCATTTTTCAATCTGTTTTTTAAAATCAAAGAGCTTGAGAAACAGCCCCAGCATAAGCTCCTTCTTTTCCTTGTCCATGCCGTTGTAATTCTTTATCAGCGCACCCACACTCTTGAATTTCCCGTTTGAGAAATCGGTCAGAGTCTTAGCCCCCGTTGATTCAACTATCGAGAAAAGCGTCTCAACAAACTCCCGCTTTTCATCCTCGCTCATTCTCTCCATCGACTCGTTGAATTGCTTTGCGTTCTTCTGTCCCCTTTCGGAAAGCGCGGGTAAGCGTTTAAAGCTCGAGCCCTCGACCTCCCAGGTAAAGCTGTCGTGCTGGAGAGGACCGCGAACCGTGCCGTTAACCACCGTGTAATGCCCTCCCACGTCGAACATAGTACCGACAAACGAGGATTGCGGCACGATCGCGACAAGCTTTCTGTGCGCCGCCCTGTATTCATCGGAAGAAACGAACGTCTTGCTGAAACCGGGTCCGTCATAGCTGTAAGCGCGGATGAGCTGCGCCCTTGTGCGCTCGGAGCATTTCACCGCCGAATAAAGCGCAAGATTTCCGCCCTTCGAATGACCCACGGTGTATAACCTCTCGTCAGGGTACTTCTCCGCTATCATCTCAAGATATTCCACCGCCATCCTCTGCGCAGGTATCTCCTCGCAAAAGGAGAGATAGCAGTCCTCGCGCCAGCCGACAAGCGAATCGTCGGTGCCTCTGAAAGCAATAACGGCACGGTGATTTGGCAGGTGAAAGGTCACCGCGGCAAACTGACAGTTCTCTGGAACGCTGGTCTTCGCCTTGTAGTCGCTCGCGCGAACAAGACCGAACCGCCTCGTCAAAGCAGCCGAGCAAAAAAGCTCGTTTATCTTTTTTGACGGAAGAATGAGCCCGAGCTTAACGCTGTCGTATTTTTTGTCTGGACAGTAGCTCTCGACCGCACGCTTGAAAACAACGTCATCCTTCCCCCGGAATTTAGCAAAATCCAGATAAGAAAGCATAGCGAGGATAGATCCGTCCACCTCGTTAAAGCAGTCCGCGGAAAACGCAAGGTCACCGCGCCAACGCAAATAATCCAGCTTGTTCAAAGCAGCCATATCTATCCCCCCTAAATATTCTTTTTTACTTAATTATTTGGCGCAGGATCAATATCCCAGTCACCTAAACGAAAATCAATTATTTCTCTTATAGCTCCGTCAGCGTATCCCTTTGAAAAAACAATCGTCACAGTATCTCCGACTTTGGCAAAAACGAGATCCTCGTTGACGTAACCGTATTCGCCCACCTTAACAGAGCCTCTGTATACGTTCCTGTCGTTAAGGATAACGTAGAAGAGCGTGTTACCCCCCACAGTCACGGTTCTTATATCTGTAACGATTCCGGTTTCATACGTAACATCCAATGCAGGCTCGTCGGGCTTGATGCTCTCAACAACACCGTTTTCGACAAGAAGAGCCTTGTAAGCCTTCATCGCCTCAGCCTGATTCTGACCGGTCGCAACAATTCCGTATTGCTCAACGTTAACGAGCGCGTAAAGCTTGACAAGACCGCCCACGTCCTTGAGCACCATAATGTAGGTCGCCTCACCCTCAACGTTGATGAGCGAGGGGAAGGATGCAACGTAGCCCTTTTCCTGAACCTCACCCTCAGCGGCTCTCATAGCGGAGTATTCCTCTGCACCGACAACGGGATAGTACTTGTACTCACCCGTGCGCGCGTTACTTATAATGAAACCGATGTTGGACTCGTCAGCGGTCACGGACGTAACACCCGTGAAGTACCAAACGTCGTCACCGATAACGATGTATCCGTAATCGTCGGTCGTCTGCTTGCAGTCCTTGTTTCCGATAACACTGTTCCAGAAGCCGCCCGCAAGAGTACCGTGCCAATTATATTTCTGCTCTGCAAGATCACCCGAATAGACCGCATCTACCCACGCAGGAACGTCACCGACTGCGTAAATATCACTCTCACCCGTGCAGGGATCGAAAATAATTACCTCGTTTACGTCCATAGCGCCAAATGGGAAGATCTTGGGCATGAGACAGGAGATGATGTAGTGAGGCTTTCCCTCCTCGTCTATCTCAAAGCTCACGAAATCGTCAAATATCTTCGTGGGATAATCAAAACGGAGCTTACGCATAAGATCGTCCCAAAAATATGCACTGTCAACGTACTTTAAGGGCTTTTCGAGCTTAATATACTCCGCAGTGTTGTTCACGGGGTCGACCATAACGTAACCGGGCACACCCTTTTGGTTGTTGGAGAGCCACTTGAAGAAATCGTCGTGTTCAAGATTAGCAACCTTTTTCGGCGTGTATTTGTAGTTGATCTGTGTGTAAATATCTGAAATTCGGTACTGAGAAACAACGTCGGAAAGCGAGCCGAGCGTCCTGTTACCGATGATGCGCGCACTGTCACCGTCCATAAGAGCGATGTTCGTGACCTCGTTCGTCTCCTTCATGTCCTCGGCAAAAACGGCCTCCTTGACATCAATAACGTCAGCGTAAGCCTTCGCATTGAAGAAGGTCGAGGAAATGATGCCGCCAAGAAGCATAACAACGACGGGAGCGAGGACTAAGATCACGGGCAGAGCCTTGACCTTGCCCTTCGGAAACTCAACGTTGATCACACCTTTGCCGTTCGAGGTGAACTTCTTTGTCTTTTTAGAAGCTTCACTTTCGGTAAAGATAAAGGGATAAGCAAAGGATAGAATAACTACCGCAAGATATCCCCAGAACGCAGGGTTAGCAGGGTTTATAGCAGGCAGTAAAACGTAAAATGACACCGCTGTGAAGATCACACCCGATATCAATGATAAAGCTATCTTTTTTCCAAGAGAACCTTTTTTCATAAAAATTACCTCCATTTCGGTATTCTACCTTATATATTATAGCACGATTTTCAACCCCTGTCAAGATAAACCGACCACTTTAACCAATCTTAAGATTTGTTAACAAATTTAAAAATTGCATCATAAAAACCTTCAAATTTTGATTTGTCGAACTGTTTGGTTTATCTTCACGGCAACAAATTTCCTTTTCGGGTTCGCTTTGCGAGAGGCTTCTCCCTGGGGTAGCGAAGCGGCGCGAGGGTCTTGAATGACAACACAGTGTGTTGTCAGACCCCGAGCGTGACCGAGCCGCAGCGAGACGGCTCCGCGCAAGCGGTGGTGAGGGGTTGTGTCACAAAGGAAATCTACCCCTCATCCGTCTGCTGCGCATCCACCTTCTCCCAAGGGAGAAGGCTAACGCAAAGCGTAATCAAACAAAAATTTGAAGCCGTAAAACTCACCGATAAATTGCAATTTATAATACCTTCAAATTTTGATTTATCGAACGGTTTGTGTTTTCTTCACGGCTACAAATTTCTTTGCGATTTCGCTTTGCGTCCGTAGGGGAGGTGCTTGCTCCTCCCGATCTAAAGCATTTGTTTCTTCTTTAGCCATAAGGGTTTAATAATCGTTTGTTAGCGGGAGGAGCCGTGGGGTTCCCCGAAGTGAGCCTGCGAGCTTTGGGGGTTCCGAGCTTGCGCCGTCCCCTACGGTTTTAAAGTGACGTTTGATTTATAGCCGTGAAGTTATTTTAAGCCGTTTGCAATTTTCAAACAGACCGTTAAATTGCAATTTATAATACCTTCAATTTTTGATTTGTCGGTCTGTTAAGCCTTCCCCAGCGGGGAAGGGGGACCACGAAGTGGTGGATGAGGAGGACATTTTTTCAAGGACTTCACATCTTTTGAGGACATTGTTTCGTTGCACAAGAAACCTTATGCCACAAGACAAAATCCACGATACACCCGTGA
>JBGUSX010000120.1:0-15426 GCA_045132775.1 Eubacteriales bacterium | reverse complement strand
CGCCTACGGCTCCGTTCCGATGCTTCCAATTGCATATTTGACCATATCTTTATTATTTTTTACCTTTTTGGGTCATATCTCTTTACAACACAGACTAACGAGTTTGTTGATGTTTATAACAGCTATACGCTTAACAGAAACAGCTACGCGTCCCTCAATTGCGATCCCGATGAGATCGACAGCTGGAGCGACGTTTACGGCAAGCCGCGTCTTTCACACGAAATATGCATAAGCGGCACATTTACCGACCTTTCTCTCAAGGACAGATACAGAAACACTCGAATCGGAAAGACGGATATGTTTAGCTCTCTTGAGCGACATCTGGCGGACGCGGGGGTAATTGACAGGGTTCCTCTTTATTTTAGAAATTCGTCCGAGTGGCAGAGAAGAGTCAGAAAATACTGCTTTGAGACGACGCGTACCTGCAAAAAGCTTGCGGGATATGATTTTCTGGGCCCGATCGACACTCATTGGCACACCTTCGGTTATGACGTTGGTATGATGAATGAGTTTTATGAGCTTAAGCCCGGTGAGGCTGTACGTAACGTTTTGATGTACAATTCTCCTTCAATACTTGTGACAAACCTTGGGCTTAACGTAAACTTTGAGTGCGGAAGCCGTGTCGATTTCACTGTCTCCTGCGCTCATTATGAGGACAACGATCTTAAGGGAGCAGAATTGAACGTGAAGCTCCTTGAGAACGGCAAGGTCATTTCGCGCAAGACTGTCAGAGTTGATGCGGTCATTTGCGGTGAGGTTCAGAAGATAGCTGACTGTTATTTTGATCTTCCGACATCCGATAAGCCTCACGCATATAAGATATATGCAACGCTTGACGGTGGAGCTACGTTTATTGAGAACGAGTGGGAGATCTACTCCTTCCCAAAGACAGAAACACCCGAATTGAATGAGAACGTTGTTTTAATAAACGGCGACACACGTCTTGATGAGATCAAGGCTTATCTGAAAGATGGAAAAGACGTAGTTCTTCTCGGTGAAAAGACACCTTTCGTTTCCAATACGACCCTGTTCCAAATAGCACTTGCGGGAAGAACGTCGGGCAATCTTGCGACGGTGATCAATGAGCATCCCATAACTCGCGATCTACCTCACGAAGGCTTCTGCTCATGGCAGTTCCGTCAGCTTATCGACCAGGGAAGTGCTGTTTGCTTTGCAGACAACAAGATGCCTTTTGATCCGATAATCGAGATCGTTGCGGCACACAAATGCTTTGTAAAGCAGGCTGCAATGTTCGAATTCAAGGCTCTTGGAGGCAGAGTGTTTATTTCTTCCTTTGTATTCAAGGACACCGATCCTGCGGCAAATTGGCTTAAAAACCGCATTTATGCTTATCTGAATTCAAGCGAGTTTGTGCCTGTGATCGAATACTCCGAGTCGGAGCTTGATTCCTTTGTTTTCGGAGAGGTCACGAAGGCAGAAGAAAATACCAATTTTGCAATAAACCCCAATGACAAAACGTCTGTAACAGTTAAATAATAAAGAACGAATCCGAGGGAACATTTTTCTCTCGGGTTCATTCTTTTTCTGTAACAACAGAGGTTATTCGACATAAAATAGTATTGAGAAAGCTATTCTGCTTTCTATAATACGAAACATATAGGGGGATTGTTTTATGCAGGATAACAGATTTTCGTGCGGCCCCGGTGTGGGCAAGGAAACTGTGTGTATAGAAGCCAACAGAATACTTGACTCATGCAGAGACCGCGACTGTTACGAAAACGTAAAGGTATTCCTGACGGAATGCGGAAGAGAAATAATTGAGCATACAAGCGCGGTAAGGGTAAAGAGCGCGTATATCAAGCAGGCAAATATTGCTCTCGATCCCGTTCAATTCAACAGAGGATTTTACGCGGTAAACATTAGATTCTATATCAAGCTGACATTTGAGGCATGCGTAGGCAACGGACGTTCGCAGGAGTTTGACGGAATCGCTGTGCTTGAAAAGAAGGTGATACTTTACGGCGGTGAATGCAATGCAAACGTGTTCAGAAGCAACGGAGGATTTGCAGATTTCTGTGCATATCCTGAGCCTTGCAAAAAGGAGGTCAACGTTCCTACTGCCGTAGTTGAGGCTGTCGAGCCTATCGTTCTCGGTGTGAATATTCTCGAGAGTCGCCACGAGTGCTGCTGTTGCTGCTGTTCGTGTGATATACCCGACTCGGTACGCGGATGTGTCAACGGAGAACTTCCTTATGACGATGACGACAGAAGATTCCTTGCGGTTTCAATAGGAATATTCTCGATAATCAGGATCGTACGCACGGGACAGTACGTAATCAGCGCGAGCGAATACGTCATTCCCGATAAGGAGTGCATTTCTCCTTCGAACGACGATCCGTGCAGTGTTTTCAGATCAATGGCGTTTCCTGTGGCTGAATTTGGATGCTCGAGTTCAACCTCACATTACGAAAAGGGAAGCGGCAAATGCGGATGCGGTAGCTGAAAAAAAGGCGAAAGCGCGGTGCGCTTTCGCCTTTTTCTCATGATTTGAATTCATCGGTTGATTTTGTGAGGATCTGAGGACAACCGTTTGGAATATCATATCCGATATCCGCGGGTTTTGCCCACAGTATTGCGTTTTTGATAATTCTTTGTACATAGGGATTATAGTACGAGGGGCATGTTTCGTGACCGGGCTGGAAATAGAATATCTTGCCGGCTCCGCGCAAGAAGCAGCATCCGCTTCTGAAGATGTATCCATCCTCATACCAGCCTCCGAAAACAAGTGCATCGGGCTGAGGAATATAGAAGGGCTCGCAGTAAAGCTCTTCTTCCTCGATGATAAAGTGATCGGGGATTCCCGCTGCAATGGGGTGTGCGGGCATCATATTCCATATTATCTCCTTCTGCTCGCGTCCCCAGGAAAGATTACCCGTTGTTCCGACAACACTCTTGAACACCTTTGAATGATGTCCCGAGTGGAGAACGATAAGTCCCATTTTGCCTGCATACACTCTCTGGCGTATTTTTTCTACAAGTGTGTCGTTTACCTCTCCGTGAGCCATATGTCCCCACCAGAAAAGGATGTCTGTTTTGTCAAGTAACTCATCGCTGATGCCCTGGTCGGGATCGTCGAGAGCTGCGAGGGTTATTTCGAGGTCTTCGTCATCCTTAAGAAAATCACGGATAGCTCCGTGTATTCCGTCGGGGTACATTTTTGCTACTGCGGGGTCGGATTTTTCGTGTCTGTATTCATTCCAGATAACGATATTCAGTTTCTTTGACATATTCAGCCTCCGTGCATTATCAGATTGATTTGATTCTATTATAGAGCATTTATTTATCTTATTCAAGACAAAAGTGAAAAAACACCAGACAAATATTGCACACTTTAGCCGGTGAAGTCTCTGTATTTAAGCGGAGAATAGCCGGTCCTTTTTTTGAATATTCTTGAAAAATAATTAGCATCATCAAATCCGACTGCTGCGGCAATTCTTGCACAGGACAAGGAGGTTTCAGCCAAAAGCTTTTTTGCCGCGTTGACTCTGACGTCGATCAGGTAATTTATTATCGACGTTCCCGTTGTTTTTTTAAATTCATTTTCGCAGTATGCGGCAGAATAAAAGGTTGCCTGACTTATGTCGTTGAGCGTGATCTTTTCCGTGTAATGACTTGAGATGAAGGAAATGATTTCTGCAGACAAGGGTGACGTGTAACTGTCATACATATTGTCTGTTATTTGAATGATCAGTGTTTCAAGCGCAAGCTTCAGCTTTGACTGTCTGTCGGTTGAGGGAGACGAATTTGCACTTTCAAAATAACTGAGAAGCAGCTTGACCTCGTTATTGATGCAGTTCTTGAGGACTGTATCAAACTCAAGCGGAGCATCTGCGTGAAAATTTATGCTGAGATAATCGTTTGGAATCTCACCCATTTCGCGCTGACGAATACTTCCTGACGGTACGTAGATGATATCTCCGCTTGTTATGACGTGCATAACGTCGTTGACATAATAGGTCATCTCTCCTGAAAATAGGAACGTCAACTCGCTGAATTTTATCTCGTGACGTTCAATTCGCGTTTGTGTGGCGAATTTATTGTGCGAAAAATACGTGATTTCACCAATCATATCCAAAAAATATCCTTTTATCTTAATATTGTGCTAAAATCCCATCAATTATTGACAATTATCCATTGAAAATAGCTTGAAAAGTGCTATAATTATTATAACATGACAATTTGGAATTGTCAACACTTTTTTAGGAGGCTAAAAAAATGAAAATGACTTTCAGATGGTACGGTGATAATGATCCCGTTACCCTGCAGAAAATCAAACAGATCCCTACGATGACGGGTATCGTTTCGGCGATTTACGACGTTCCCGTAGGAGAGGTATGGCCCGAGGAAAAGATTGCGGCACTCAAGGCTAAGGCTGAGGCTGCAGGACTTGAATTCGAGGTCGTTGAGAGCGTTCCCGTTCACGAGGAGATCAAGCTTGGTGGACCCGATGCCCCCAGACTTATCGAGAATTACTGCGAGAACGTTCGCAGACTTGGAAAAGCAGGCGTTAAGTGTATCTGCTACAACTTTATGCCCGTATTTGACTGGCTCAGAAGTGAGCTTGAAAGACCTATGGAAGACGGTGCGAATAGCTTGGCTTACGACGAGCTTACAGTTCTTTCCATGGATCCCTCCAAGGAAGGTCTTTCGCTTCCCGGTTGGGACGAGAGCTATTCCAAGGACGAGCTTATCGGTCTTCTTAAGAGATACGAATCCATTGATTCTGAGAAGCTTTTTGAGAATCTCACAACATTCCTCGAGGCGGTAATTCCCGTTGCTCATGAGGCAGGCGTTAACATGGCTATTCATCCCGATGACCCGCCGTGGGGAATTTTCGGCCTTCCCAGAATCATCATTGACGAGACCAACCTCGAGAGATTCCTCAAGATCGTTGATCTTCCCGAGAACGGACTTACATTCTGCACGGGCTCTCTCGGTGCAAATCCCGATAACGATCTTATCGGAATGATCAACAAATTCTGCGATCGAATTCACTTTGCACACATCAGAAATATCAAGTACACCGGCGAGCGTCAGTTCCACGAGGTAGGACATCCTACAGAGTGCGGTTCACTTGATATCTACGGCATTATGAAGGCTCTTCACGACGGTGGATTCAAGGGATACATGAGACCCGACCACGGACGTATGATCTGGGGCGAAAAGGGAAGATACGGCTACGGACTCTACGACAGAGCTCTTGGCGCAGTATATCTTGCAGGTGTTTGGGAAGCACTTGAAAAGCAGAGCAAGTAATTTTTAATAATAAGGATGGATAACAGAATGAATAAGGTTTGTGTTGTTACCGGTGCGGGCGGCGTGCTTTGTGCCGAATTTGCAAAGGAAATGTCCAAGAACGGATATGCCGTTGCACTTCTTGATATAAATGATACTGCAGCTAAGGCGGTTGCTGATGAGATCTGCTCTTGCGGTGGTCTTGCAAAGGCTTATAAGGCTAACGTTCTTGACAGAGCTTGCCTTGAGGAGGTTCATCAGAACGTTCTCGCCGAGCTCGGTAAATGTACTGTTCTTATCAACGGTGCGGGTGGAAACAGCCCCAAGGCTACAACTGCTCACGAGTATTTTGAAAAGGGTGACGAGAGCCGTGATGATATCCTCACGTTCTTCAACCTCGACAAGAGTGGATTTGATTTCGTATTCGATCTCAATATCAAGGGTGTTCTTCTTCCTACCCAGGTGTTCGCAGTTGACATGATCGGTGAGGAGGGTTGCTCGATCATCAACATCTCTTCGATGAATGCCTACACTCCTCTTACAAAGATCCCCGCATACAGCTCCGCAAAGGCTGCAGTTTCCAACTTCACTCAGTGGCTTGCAGTTCACTTTGCAAAGGAGGGAATCAGAGTAAACGGAATTGCTCCCGGATTCTTCTCCACAAATCAAAACAAGGCTCTTCTTTGGAATGCTGACGGAACACCTACCGCAAGAACCGGTAAGATCCTTGCGGCTACTCCTATGGGTCGCTTCGGTGAGGCCTCCGAGCTTCTCGGTGCGCTCAAATTCCTTGCGGATCCCACTGCTTCCGGTTTCGTTACCGGTACGGTTATTCCCGTAGACGGTGGATTCTCTGCATATTCGGGAGTCTGAACTCTAATAAAAGGAGATATTGATATGAGTACGGAAAAAATTATTCTTTGCGGATTTGCCGATGAGGCAGATCCCATGCTTGACGGTCAGATTGATGCACTTAAAGCAAACGGGATCTCGCTTCTCGAGATCAGAGGTGTTGACGGTAAGAGTATCGTTGACGTAACCGTTGAGGAGGCTAAGGAGATCAAGGCAAAGCTTGATGCCAACGGTATTGAGGTTTGGTCGCTTGGCTCTCCCATAGGAAAGATCAAGATCGATGACGATTTTGATAAGGAGATCGCAAGATATAGAAATATGCTGGAGGTCGGAAAGATACTCGGTGCAAGATGCGTCCGTCTTTTTAGCTTCTACGGAACCGATGCAAAGCCCGAATATTTCGAGGCGGTTTGCGAGAGACTCAAGAAATACGTTGAGGTAGCAAACGAGTACGGCATAATTCCTTGCCATGAGAACGAAAAGGGAATTTACGGCGAAAAGGCTGCACAGTGTCTTGAAATTCATAAGGCTGTTCCGGGACTTAAGGCTGTATTCGATCCTGCAAACTTCGTTCAGGCAGAACAGAATACCCTTGAGGCTTGGGAAATGCTTGAGGAGTACGTTTACTACGGACATATCAAGGATGCCGATAAGGATAAAAAGGTCGTTCCTCCCGGATGCGGCGAAGGACACATTGCGGAGTATCTTCCCAAGTTTGTTGCAAAGGGCTGCAAGGTTCTAACACTTGAACCCCACCTTACAGAGTTCGTAGGACTTGCAGGTCTTGAAGAGGAAGGCGCAAAGAGCGATGTCGGTTCAACAATTAAGTTTGAGAACAACCGTGCAGCTTTTGATTACGCAGTAGATTCTCTCAAGGGAATTATCGCAAAGATCTGATATAGGAGGCATTACCATGATTTTAGGTGCTCAGTTTTATACATTACGTGATTTTTGTACGGATCTTCAGGGGCTTGATGAGTCTATGAAGAAGGTTGCTGATATCGGCTTTAAATCAATTCAGCTTTCCGGTGTATGCGATTACGAGGGTGAGTGGGTTGCCGAGAAGATCAAGGAATACGGCCTTACAGTCGATATCACTCATACTCCCGCAGCAAAGATCGTTGAAGACACTGAAAATGTGATCAAGCTTCACGATGCTATGAATTGTAAGTGCATAGGTCTCGGATATTCAGAGCTTGTCAGAACGCCCGAGAGCATCGAGGAATTTTACAACACTATGAAGCCCGCTATCAAAAAGATAAGCGAGTCGGGACATAAGTTTATGTATCATAATCACCACTATGAGTTTGCTAAGTGCGGTGACAAGACAGCACTTGAGCTTCTGTGTGAGAAATTTACACCCGATGAGTGCGGAATAACTCTTGATACATTCTGGGTACAGACTGCAGGAGGTGACCCTGCGGCTTGGATTAGAAAGCTCAAGGGAAGACTTGACCGAGTTCACTTCAAGGATATGGTTTTCTCGCTCGAAGATAAAAAGTCCATCATCGCGCCTATTGGCGAAGGCAACATGAACTACGACGCAATTATAGAGGCTTGTCTTGCATCCGACGTTGAGATCGGATACGTTGAGCTTGACGACTGTCACGGAGACGATCCTTTTGATTGTATGAAGCGCAGCTACCATTATCTCACCTCGAGGTACGGACTTAAGTAAACCCGCGTCAGATTTGGAGTAGCAATATGAAAAAAGTCAGACTTGGTATAATTGGACTTGGAAATATAGGTTCTCAGCATTACCGAAACGTGCTTAACGGACACTGTCCCGAGATAGACGTTGTTGCTGTTGCCGATATAAATCCCGATCGTCTTGATTGGGCAAAGAAAACCTTTGAATCCTATCAGGCGAATAACGCTGATATTCCCACACCGATCTTGTTCTCGGATGCCTCTGAGATGATAAACAGCGGAAAAATTGATGCGGTTGTTATCGCGGTACCTCATTATCTCCATCCGGGATATGCGATTGAGGCATTCCGCTCGGGAGTTCACGTAATGTGCGAGAAGCCTGCAGGTGTTTACACGCTTCAGGTTCGCGAAATGATAGCTGAGGCGGACAGGCACCCCGAGCTTAAGTTTGGTATGATGTTCAACCAGAGAACGAACTGTGTTTACCGTAAAATGAAGGAGATCCTTGACAGCGGTGAGCTTGGAGAGATAAGACGTTCGACTTGGATCATCACAAACTGGTACCGCCCTCAAGCGTACTATGATTCGGGCGAATGGCGTGCAACTTGGGCAGGCGAAGGCGGCGGAGTTCTTCTTAATCAGTGCCCCCACAATCTTGATCTTTGGCAGTGGCTTTGCGGTATGCCTGTTAAGGTCTATGCTAAAATAAAGTTTGGCAAGTGGCACGACATTGAAGTCGAGGACGACGTTACAGCCTGTGTGGAATACGCAAATGGGGCGACAGGTACGTTTATTACTACGACTGCCGATATTCCCGGAACTAACAGGCTTGAGATAGTCTGTGACGGAGGTTCTTTGATCTGCGACGGAAATGAGCTTATTATGAATAAGCTTGACGTCTTTGAATCAAAGTTTACAAAGGAAAATACAAGTCCTTACGGAATGCCCAAGGTTACTACCGTTAAGGTGGAGACCGACGGCAAAAACGAACAGCATTTTGGTGTGCTTAATGCACTCGCGGGGGCGATACTCCGCGACGAGCCTCTTGTGGCTGACGGACGCGAGGGAATTAACGCATTGTTGATCTCCAATGCCATGCATTTGTCAGCCTGGACGGGAAGAGAAGTCGATATTCCTTTTGATGAGGAACTCTTTAAATCCTTGCTTGATGAGAAGGTTAAGACATCAAAACGCAAGGAAAATATCACTTACGTATTTTCCGATTTCAATGAAACTCATAAAACAATTTTATAATTATTCAAAGGAGCATTATTGTTATGAGAAAGGTAAAATTAGGTATTATCGGTATCGGTAATATGGGCTCATCTCACCTCCAGAACATTTGGCAGGGTATGAACCCCGAAATCGTTGTGACTGCAGTTGCAGATACTAATCCCGAGAGAATCGAATGGGCTAAAAAAGCTATCGTTGAGCATCGCGAAAAGTATCCTGAGAGCGACATTCCGGATCTTGCGTATTTTGCAGATGGAAGCGACCTCATTAAGAGTGGCGCGTGTGAGGCAATACTTATCGCAGTACCTCACTATGACCACCCCAGATACGCAGTTGAAGGTCTTGATAACGGACTTCACGTAATGTGCGAGAAGCCTGCAGGTGTTTATACGCTTGAGGTCAGAAAGATGATCGAGGCTGCTGACAGACATCCCGAGCTCAAGTTTGGTATGATGTTTAATCAGAGAACAAACTGCATGTACAGAAAAATGAAAGAGATCATCGATAGCGGCGAGCTTGGTGAGATCAGAAGAACAAGCTGGATCATTACCAACTGGTACCGTCCTCAGTCCTACTACGATTCAGGTGCTTGGAGAGCAACCTGGTCCGGAGAAGGCGGAGGAGTGCTTCTTAACCAGGCACCTCACAACCTTGACCTCTGGCAGTGGATCTGCGGTATGCCTTGCAAGGTAGATGCAAAGTTGCATTTCGGAAAGTGGCACGACATCGAGGTTGAGGATGACGTTACTTGCTACGTTGAGTATCCTAACGGTGCTACAGGTACATTCATTACAACAACCGGTGATGCACCAGGAGCAAATCGCTTTGAGGTTGTTTGCAACGGTGGTACGCTTATCGCTGAAGGTAACACTCTTACACTTAAGAAGCTTTCGATGTTCGAGACAGAGTTTACAAAGACCTGGACGGGACTCTTCGGATCTCCCGAGGTTACAGTATCTCAGGTCGAGACAGATGGAAGAAACCTCCAGCACACTGAGGTTCGCGACAGATTCGCTGCAGCGATCCTTCGTGATGAGCCGCTCGTAGCAGACGGACGTGAGGGCATCAACGGACTTCTTATCTCCAATGCAATGCATCTTTCAGCATGGACCGGAAAGCCCGTCGAGCTTCCTTTCGATGAAGTTCTTTATAAGGATCTTCTTATGGAGAGAGTTAAGACATCCAGACGTAAGGTTGCTACAGCAAGCTCCGGTGTTGCAGATCTTTCAGGCACATATAACGCTTAATAGAATAGAAAAAGGCAAACCGACATTTTTGTCGGTTTGCCATTATGTGTTTATTGGGAAGAGTTTTTTGAACAAAAATAGACAGTAAAAAATCTACTGACTAATGCTAATTTGTAAGAAAAAGCATTGAAAAAGGGAAAAGAGCTATTATCTGTAAAGAAATATAAAATTATACAAAATCAAAATTTTGTATAATTTAGGACATTGAAAATGCCCTAAATATGGCAAAACCCGGTCCCCCGAGCCACCTGAGTGTGTTTTATTCCTGTTTTTAGGGTTTTTCGACTAATTATTTGTCTTCTTTCGATTAGTTTATTTACTTAATATTTTACTTGCATACAAGGTATTTTTGTTTTGTTGCTTCTCCGCCCCTAAGATGTCTCTCCTCTTTATTTTTTTCTAGAACGCTTTTAACGTCCAGGTACAGCGATTTGTTTACGTTCTTTAGTGTTTGAGTTACGTCTTTATGTACCGTGCTTTTACTTATCCCAAATCTTGATGCCGTTGCCCGTACGGTCGTGTTATTTTCAACAATATACAAACCAAGTACAACGCATCTTTCTTTACCGGATGCTAAATACATCATTACAAGTACCTCTTAACGTTATTCTATAATATTTTATGTTTGAGTGCTTGTACTTATTATTAAATATGCCATCAATCACTTATTTTTTAAGGATCATTATATTATGCTTGATTTTAAATTATTGATCGATTCTCTTGATAATTATGATATTTTTGAAGGTATGACTTCAATTTCTGCTCTTATCAAGTCTATTATTGAGGGTTCCAATACACGTAGGATCGTTGCAGTTATGTTCGATAAATCACGTGTTGAGAAAAAGCAGCGAGAGCTATCATACTTGCATCGCATGTCATCTACTGTTGGGTTTGATCTCATAGAGGTTGATTCCGATAAGATCTCTGCCTTAACTTCAGGTGAAACTCACGGTGGAATTATTGCTGTAACTACGAAAAGAATTTTATCTGATAACCTTGCTGATTTAATTGATAACGGCTCATTCTTTGCTCTTATTGACGGCGTTGAAGATCCTTACAATTTCGGGTATTCCGTGCGGTCCTTGTATGCTGCCGGTGTTGACGGAATTGTTCTTCCTGAAAGAAACTGGATGGAATTCTCCGGTGTTGTCGCAAGATCGTCAGCCGGTACGTCAGAGCTTGCAAACATTTTTGCCTGCGATACCTATGAGGCTGTGAAGTCCTTTAAGGATAAGAGATTCAAGGTCGTATGTGCATCTATAAGGGACTCTGTTTCAATATGCGATTATGACTTCACTCAGCCGGTGTTACTGATTGTTGGAGGCGAAAAACGTGGTATTTCGAGGAAGATTCTGGACCTTGCAGATGCTAACGTGCGTATAGACTACGGCCGTGATTTTATGGGCTCGCTTCCTACCGCAAGTGCTGTGTCGGTTATCGCCTTTGAGATTGCCCGCCAGAGACGATTGTTAAATTTATAACGAAATTAACAAAAAAGTCGTATTTTGTTGGATTTTTTACACTTGTATTATTTCCCTTGTGTGATATAATCATGCTATGTTTTATTGTAGAGGTCATATTATGAAGAAAAAGATTGCTTTTATAGGTGTTGGAAATATGGCGACCGCAATTTTGAACGGAATAACCTCCGGCGATAGATGCCTTGTTCCATGGACAAATATTGTTTTATTTGATCGAAATCCCGAAAAGCTTGAAAGATATGTGCAAATGGGTGCAACGGTTGCCACGTCTTTGGAAAATGCCGTGTCAGTATCTGATTGTGTTTTTCTATGCGTTAAGCCGCAGAATTTCGCTGAAATATTGCCGCTTATTTCGGGTGTTATTGATGCCCAAAAGAAGCTTTTTGTTACTATTGCGGCAGGAATTTCAATAAAGAAGATATCTGATTATACACATGGCGCACCCGTTGTCCGTGTAATGCCCAACACACCTATGCTTATCGGTCAGGGTGTCAGTGCGATTTGCCGAAGCGAAAACGTTTCGGATAGTGATTTTGATTTCATTTGTGATGTCTTCTCTTCTGCGGGCAAGGTTATCAGAATACGGGAAAGCGAGATGAACAGGATCATTTCGGTAACCGGATCGTCTCCCGCGTACGTATTTATGATGATCAAGGCGATGTACGAGGGCGCTGCTGCTCAAGGCCTTTTATCTGATGGTGCATCTGACTCGGGATTGAGCGATAAGGAGCTTATTGACAGTATTTGTGATACTATCATCGGTTCTGCTATGCTTATGAAATCCGGTAATAAAACACCCGATGAGCAGATAAAAACTGTTTGTTCCAAGGGCGGAACTACCGAGCGCGCTGTTGCTGAGCTTGAGAGATATGAGTTTTATAAGGCATTTGCTGATGCAATGGCAAAATGCACTGAAAGAGCTGAAGAGCTCGGAAAAGAAAAATAATTTGTTAGAATTAGAAAAGGAAAAATCGTTTTGGAAAGCTTAAACAAAAAACGCTTCAGGCTCTTTGATATGAACCGTGACGGTAAAGGTGTCGAACGCGGAGAAGATACAACCCCAAATTTGAAATATTTTTTCAAGCTGCTTTGGCGAAAACTATCGAAGATCGTTACCCTGAATATGCTTATGATCTTTCAGGTTATTCCGCTTATTGCCTGTCTTTATATGTACTTTATAGCAACACCTACCACACCTACACAGTATTATCCCGAATACGGAGCTCTGTTTGGCATACAGGAGGCATCATCAAGTGCCGTATCGTCACTTAATTTAGGTCTCTTCTCTTTCCAGCTCAACCTTCCTACGTACAATACGTATATTTATTGGGTTATTGGTGCTTTGCTGTTATTCGAGGTTGTAACTTACGGATGGCAAAAGGTCGGGTCAATATACGTTATGCGCGGACTTGTGCGTGGAGACAGCGTGTTTGTATGGTCGGATTTCTTTTACGCTATAAAGAAAAACCTGAAACAAGGATTTATTTTGGGTCTTCTTGATTGCCTTGCGATCTTCGCACTTGGCTTTGATATTTACTATTTCTACACGTCTCCTCAAACGGGTCTGAACAACTTTATGTACGTCCTCACAATCGCGCTTATTGTGATGTATATTATATTCCGTTTCTACACGTATCTTATGGTAGTGACGTTTGATATGAAGCTGACCAAAATATTCAAGAACGCTTTGATTTTCGTCGTTCTGGGCATTAAGAGGAATATAATGGCATTGCTTGGTCTTGTCGTTGTCACTGCATTTGCTTTGCTTCTGATCTTCCTGCTTCTTCCTGTAGGTCTTGGAGTAACGTTGGTTCTTCCCTTTATTTACTATCTCGGTGTTTGCGCATTCATATATACTTATGCCGCATATCCCGTAATAAAGAAATATATGATAGATCCCGTAAGTCCTCCTGAAACTGAACAGGAAGCCATTGAAGAGGAATAATTAAAGCCGCTATACCGTAAGGTTTAGCGGCTTTATTCTGTTCCTATAAGCTCACTGATAACGACGAACTTATAACCTTTTTTTAACAGCTCCGGTATGAACAACTCAAGCGCCTCGCACGTCGGACTGTTCACACCTATATAGTCATGCATTAAAATAATATCTCCGGAGGAGATGTTGTTGATGACATTATCAGCAATTTTCTCTGCAGGGGTGTGTGCCCAGTCTCTTGTGTCGATATCCCAGAGAATTATACTGTAATCAAGGTCGCTGATAAGGTCAAGTATATCTGGATCTATCATGCCCTCGGGCGGTCTGAAAAGCTTAGTCTTATATTCTGCCAGCTCATAAAGTATATCCTCACAATCCTCGATCTCCTGACGCAGCATTCCCTTTTCTATCTTGCTGACCTTTGGATGAGTGTAGGTGTGGTTTCCTATCTCGTGTCCGGAATCAAGCACCGATTTGTACGTCTCGGGATAGTAGTACGCATTTATTCCTACAGTGAAAAACGTTGCCTTTATATTGTATTTTTTAAGGATTTCTAATATTTTGGGCGTGTATTTCGGATGCGGACCGTCATCAAAGGTAAGTGCTATCTTCATTTCGCTGTTCTCATGCTTACGGTGTATGACGACCTTTGGCGTTTCATTGTTTTGATCCTGCATTGTATCTGCTGAACAAAAAAGTGAAAGCGTATTTATTATGATGGCAAAGATGAGAAAACCTAAAGTGATTTTTTCAAAGAGATTACATTTATAATTCTTCAAGTGAGCCAAATCTATACCCCTGGCGTTTAAGCTCTTGTATTATTTCCTGAAGTATTTCCGCATTCGTGCTTGAGGTCGGATGCAATAACATTATCTCACCGTTGTGAATATTATCTAATATCTTGCTTTTGGCTTTCTCTCTTGACATCTGCTTGTTGTTATCCCAATCGGCATATGCAAAGCTCCAGAAGACTGTTTTGTATCCCATTTTCTTAGCATAGCTCAAAGAAGCCTCGTCAAACCGTCCTTCAGGAGGTCGATAGTATTTTGATAGATGATTTCCCGTAAGCTCTATGCAGGAAGTCTCAAGCTTTTTTATCTCATTTATAAAGCATTCCTCGCTTATTCCGACCATGGCTTTATGAGAATACGTGTGATTGCATACGAGGTGTCCTTCGTCAAACATTCTCTTGGCGATTTCGGTGTGAGATTTTAGAACGTTCCCCAAAATGAAAAATGCACCGATTACATTCTCTTCTTTTAATACGTCAAGTGTTTTTGATACGTTTCCGTTTTCGTATCCTACGTCAAAGGTGAGATAAATTACCTTTTCATCGGTATCATCTCCGTGTTTTTTATCGATATAGTAACCATCGTATTTTTCAATAAATGAAAAGGACGGATCGGAGGCAGGCTGCATGTGACCGCTTCTGTGAACACAAAACCAGCTGAATACCTTTGAACTTGGGTCTTCCGATGCCTTTACAGGTATAGCAAACAAGATAACAGTTGCAATGAATAAAACAAAAAAACGCTTAATAAGATCATCTCCTTTCAAAAGTATTTTTCTCTTTTTTCAGAATTTAATGACAGACAAATAATAACTAAAGATTTATTTCGACTTTTTTCACTTTTTGTATGTGTTAAAATGATATGAACCAAAAAGAATAGGAAGTTCATTAAAGATATGGTATAATGTAGTCACCACAACAAACATTACCGTATCAGAAAGGAACTTCCCATGAATATTATAGCACAAGAAGCTCGCAAAC
>JBGUSX010000119.1:0-14052 GCA_045132775.1 Eubacteriales bacterium | reverse complement strand
TAAAACCCTTATGGCTAAAGAAGAAACAAATGCTTTAGATCGGGAGGAGCAAGCCCCTCCCCTACGGACGCAAAGCGAAATCGCAAGGAAATTTGTAGCCGTGAAGAAAACACAAACCGTTCGACAAATCAAAATTTGAAGTGCAGGCTGAATAGTTACCCAAAAATAATTGGGAGGTGAATAAATGTCAGTAGCATCAGATCTTATAAGAGGTCACACAGACACCATTATTCTGGCGTCACTGAGATCGGGCGACAACTACGGGTATAAGATCAACAGAATGATCTACGAAATGACATCGGGAAAATACGAGCTCAAGGAAGCCACCCTCTATACCGCGTTCAAAAGGCTCGAGGAGGCGGGGTATATAAGCTCATATTGGGGCGACGAGGAGAGCGGCGCGAGACGACGCTATTACACGATAACGAATCACGGTAAGAGACGGTATGAGGAGCTTTTGGCGGAATGGAACGAGCTCCGCGACGTGATAGACAAGCTTGTTAAATGAAAGGAAAATAATTATGGAAAAGAAGATCAGAGAATACATAGAGCTAATCTTTGCGGACGCGCCCGATTGCGCGCAGACACGCGAGATGGAGGAAGAGATGTACGCAAACGTCTGCGACAGATATAATGACCTTATAAAAGAGGGAAAGAGCGAGAGCGCGGCGTATAATATCAGCATATCGGGCATCGGAGATATCAGCGAGCTTATCGACTCGATAAAGGCAGAGCAGGGCGCGAAATTTGATTCGGACTTTGATAACCCTTATACAGATCCCGCCTTCAAGCGCAGTGCCAAGGTGACCTTTACCGCAGAGGAAAAAGCCGAGATAGAAAAATACAGAGTCCGCAGAGGAATAATGAACTCGGTAGCGGTATCGCTCTATATTTTGTGCTGGGTACCGCTCGTGCTGCTTGCAAGCCTTGCGGACGTGTGGGGCTGGAATTCGGATGCCGCAGGAACACTCGGACTTGGAATTATGATGCTTATGGTCGCGGCGGCTACCGTCCTTATGATCATGAAATCGAGCATAAAGCCTATGTGCCTCAAGGGAGTCAAGGTGTCGGTGTACAGTGACGACGATGATGATGACGACGATGACGACGAGGATGACGAGGACAATAAGAAAAGCAAAAAGAAGAACGTAAAGAGAAGAAATCCCGCATTACAGGCAATAAGCAGCCTTCTCTGGACTCTGACCGTCGTTGTATACCTGCTGCTCGGATTTTTGCTCGGAGCGTGGCACCCGGGCTGGATCGTGTTTATCATCACGGTCGCAGTGGATAATATCGTCGAGGCGATATTTGAGCTCGCAGGCAAAAAGTATATCTGAACAAGACCGAAAGGAGAGAGGATATGAGTGAAAAGAGAATAAATAAAGGAGCAGCTATAACCAAGCTTGTGGCGTGGAGCGTCGTGGCGGTGATCCTTATCGCGCTTCTCTCTGTTTTGATGGTGTTCCACCACGGGATGAACTTCTCGTTCAGTCTCGGTGTATTCGGAGCAGATTATTACGAGGACGCGCATAAATACAGCATGGGAAATGCGAGCTATGACAGTGTGATAGATAGCATCGATATAGATTGGGCGGTCGGAAAGATAATCGTCACCGTGCATGACGGAGAAGAGATAAGCGTCGAGGAGAGCTACTTGGGATCGAATGACGACGACCGTATGAGAACCCGTATCGCAGGCGACACGCTTATGATAAAATATGCAAAATCGGGTGTAAGATACGTCAACGATCCCCCGAAAAAGACCCTCACCGTCCGCATCCCCGAGAGCATGGCGCAGAGAGGTATCGATCTTAATATCAGCGCCGCGGCGGCTGACACCGACGTTTCAGGATCGGAAAACAGCAGACTGACGCTCGGCGAGGTCGAGATAGAAGCCGCATCAGGCAAGGTGAACGTCAAAAATGCCGACGTGCGCGAGGTCAATATAGAGACTGCAAGCGGAAACGTGGAGCTTGTGGGATGTGAGCTCGGAGACGTAGATCTCGAGGCGGTGAGCGGAAAGCTCACCCTTGACGGAGAGGTGCGCACGCTTGATATGAGCGTGGTCTCGGGCAACGCGAAGATCACGACCTATAAATCCCTTCCCGAGAGGGTGAACGTCGAGAGCGTCAGCGGAAGTGTCACGCTTTCTGTTCCCGATATAAAGAGCGGCTTTGAGATAGACGCGAAAACCGTCAGCGGAAGTATAAATTCAAACCGCGGTACGCGTTACGGCGACGGAAAAGCGAGATTTGACCTTGAAAGCGTGAGCGGAAGCATCACGGTCACAGTGCGCGACAGTGGGGAATAAGGCTGAAAATGGAAAGAACAGAAAGATTATTTGATAAAGATTCAAAGCTGAATATTTTTGAAGCTACCGTACTCTCGTGTAGTGAGACCGGGAACGGAGAATACGCAGTGATACTTGATAAGACCGCGTTTTTCCCGAACGAGGGCGGTCAGACCTGCGACACGGGTGTGATAGACGGCGCAAAGGTGGTATCTGTCGACGAAAAGGACGGAATTATCACTCATACGCTCGATAGAGCGGCAGAAGTCGGAAAGAAAGTGTCCTGCGCGGTCGATTTCGAGCCGAGATTCAGGAAAATGCAGAACCATACCGCAGAGCATATCGTATCGGGGATAGTGCATAGGCTTTTTGGATACGATAACGTGGGCTTTCATCTGGGCGAGGGTTATATGACCGCGGATTTTGACGGTGAGCTTGGCGAAGAGGATATTGAAAAGGTAGAAATACTTGCAAATAAAGCGGTCTTTGAGTGCCACCCCATCCGCGCGTATTATCCGGATTCGGAGGAGCTCAAGGCACTTGAATACAGAAGCAAGCTCGACCTGTCGGAAAACGTGCGAATCGTTGAAATAAAAGACGTTGATATGTGCGCCTGCTGTGCGCCGCACGTCAGCAACACGGGCGAGGTCGGACTTGTCAAGATAACAGATGCCATACGTTACAAGGGCGGAATGAGACTGACGATGATAGCGGGCTTTGACGCGCTCAAAGACTATCAAGCAAGGCAGGAGCAGATAAAACGCATCTCAATGGCGATCTCGGCAAAGCAGAGCGAGGTCGCAGAGGGAGTAGAGCGGGTACTTCGCGAGATCGACGAGCTCAAGGGCAAACTGTCCGTACTCAAGCGCGAGAATATGCAGATGAGGCTCGATTCGATTGAAAAAACAGAGAACTCAATCATACTTTTCGAAGAGGACGCGGATATGCTCGCGCTCCGCAATTTTGTCAACGGAGCGGTAAAAAAGACCGAAAAGATATGCGCTGTGTTCGCGGGAAACGACGAAACAGGGTATAAATATATCATAGCGAGTGAAAAGATCCCTCTGCGCGCCATGTCAAAGGAAATAAGCATAGCGCTTGGCGGCAAGGGCGGCGGCTCGGACGTGATGATACAGGGAAGCGTCACGGCAACACGTAATCAAATTGAAGATTATTTCAAATTTTAATTTATCGGTCTGTTAAGCCTTCCCCAGCGGGGAAGGGGGACCACGAAGTGGTGGATGAGGAGGGCATTTTATCAAGGACTTCACATCTTTTGATGACATTGTTTCGTTGCAAAAGATACCTTGTGCCACAAGAAAAAATCCACGATACACCCGTGACGCACATTCTAAGGGCGACCTCCTCATCCACCACTTCGTGGTCCCCCTTCTCCGCTGGAGAAGGCTATTCGTTAAATTGCAATTTGTAAAAACAAAACCCACCGTTTCAAACGGTGGGTTTTGTGTATATGATCGATCAACGCTCAACAACCACTCCGGGATTATTTCTTGCCGCAATGACCATCTCAACGAGCTTGATGACCTCTTTCGTCTCGTTAACGTCAAAGGAGATATCACCGGTCTCGAAGAAGTTGATGATATCGGCAATGAGTCCCTTGAAGAAGGGAGAGGTGACCTGCGCCCAGCGCATATCATTTTCAGCCTGCATATAGACCGAGAAGGGCATATTTTGACCGTATGTGAGAGTTGCACCCTTTCCGCTCTCAAAGTCGATCTTAACTATAGTCTGCGCGCCCTGGTTGTACGCAACAGTGCTCTTAACACCCATACCAAGCTTCTTTACTATCATCTCGCACTGGTGAACCGCGTACTCGTCAAGAGTTCTTCCTCCGCCCGTTGTGACGATGTTCAAGGGGTCCTTGACCGAATCAAGCTCGGTTGCAAAGCGGAGAGCGGAGGAAGAGAAGAAGGGCGTGCCATACTTCTCGCCAAGCTCGAATATCTTGCAAGCCGTCTCGTAGTCGGGAGCAAAGGTCTTGTCAATATACGTGCGCTTTCCGTACTTGAGAACGACCTCTGCGTAAGGAAGATGCTTTTCGGGGTAAGAGGGGGAGAGAACTACGATAACGTCACTCTTCTCACAGAGCTCCTCGATGGTCGAGCACTTTTCAACACCGAACTTTTCGCACCATTCGTCTGTGGTTACGTTTTCGATAAGGGATGTGTCGAGCTCTGCCCAAGCGTAAGCTACCTTGTAGTCAAGACCCGCATTTGCACAAGCCTCTTCGATCCAAGCGGGATAATTGTTTGCGTGCCATTCGCTGAGATAATAATCAACAAATCCTATTTTTTTCATAGTCTACCTCTATTCAATTAAAAGGATATTTCCTGCTTCTTTGCGTCAGACTCGTAAAGCGCGTCAAGAACCTTTGCGCTCTCGAGAATGTTGTCAATGTTAGCTCTGTTCTTCACGCCGCTCTTGAAGGACTCGATGAATGCCTGATCCTCGCAAAGATAGTGGCTCGGGATCTCGTATTCTTCTCTTGAGGTGGTAAGAGTTTCGCCGTCAAAGAGATCGAAGAGTGAACCGTAGTCAAGTCTTGCGCCCTTCTTGTCACCGAGGAAGTCAACGAACATCTCTCTCTTTTCAATGTTCTGCGCCCACGCGCCGTTGAAGGAAATGGAAGCCTTGTCGGTACGGATGTGACCGGTGATAAAGTCGTCAACGTCGTTGGTTCCGTTTTCCATGTCAGCGGTGTCTTCAGCCCACATGTATTTGTACTTGTAGTCCTTCATGTTCTTTGCCATTTCGGAATATGCGTCGCAGGTGACGGTCTTGATCTTTGCGTCGCCGAGGATGTAGAAGATAAGGTCAAAGAAGTGAATACCCCAGTCGATAAGAACACCGCCGCCCGACTCCTTCTTGGTTGTGAACGCGCCGCCGAGACCGGGAATGCAACGGCAGTCGCGGAAAGAGCAGTAAACGTGGTAGATGTTACCGAACTCGCCCTTCTCGTTAAGCTCGCGGAGCTTCTCTACAGAGCGGTTGAAACGGTTGCAAACACCGATATTGAGGATCTTGCCCTGCTTGTCTGCCTCCGCCGCCATTTCGCAGGAGAGAGCGTAGTTGATAGTGATGGGCTTCTCACAGAGAACGTGCTTGCCTGCCTTGAGAGCGTCCATGGAGATGGTGTAGTGCGCGTAGTTGGGAGTAAGCACCCAAACCGCCTCGACCTCGGGGTCAGCAAGGACCTCCTTGTAATCTGCGGTAATATTTTCGATCTTGGGGAATTTTTCCTTAGCCGCCTCTGCCTTTTCGATAAGAATATCGCAAGCGTATTTGATCCTTACGCCGTCAATCTTGGAGAGAGAGGGAAGGTGTGCCTGATTTGCGATTCTTCCGCAACCTATAACTGCTACAACTGCATTCATTTTAGTATTCTCCTTAAATTCAAATTTTCGTGCGGTGAGATCAACCGCACCCTGTCAATTTAATTTTATCACTGTATTTGACAAATGTAAATGATAATTTTACATATAAAACTTAATATTTTTACAGATTAGCTTGACAAAGTGCAAGCAAAGATATTATAATAGGCGAAGAAGGGCGGTGAAAAAATGATACGGGATCCTTACAAATACAAAATAAGCAGAGACAATCTCCACGCGCCCGAGAGATACGGGGAGCATCTGTTGTATCAGGTCGGACGCATCCACTGTAATTCGGATACCGAAATACCGATACACACCCAGCTTGATTATTTTGAGCTTACCATCGCAACCGAGGGAAAGGGAACAGTTATCACAAACAACGAGCCCGTCGAGGTCTCGGCGGGGGATATATACATCTCATTCGCGGGAGACTTCCACCGCATAATCTCGGACAAGGAGCAGCCGCTTAAATTTGATTTTATAACGATCAAAAGTCAAAACGAAGCCATTGAGGCATGCATGGAGGAGATAATGGCGCCGAATCACGCCGCCGACCGCCGAGTTGTGCGCGACGAGGTGATCTTGCAGCTTGTGTCTCGCGTGATAAGAGAGGTCAAAAAGCAGAAGAAGCTCTCGGAAAAGATAATCGAAGCGATAATAACAGAAATATTCGTGCTTCTCATCCGTGATTTTGACACCGCAGAGCAGGACGAGAGTGCGGGAAGCAAGACCGAGGCAGAGATGCTCTGCTTCAGATTGATGAATTATATCGATAACCACATATATTCGATAAGAAACCTGCGTGAGCTCGCCGCAACGACGAATTACAGCTATAACTACCTGTCAAATCTTTTCAAGGAAACGACGGGAGTAACGCTCCAGGGATATTATCATAACAGAAGGCTCGAGACCTCACAGCTTTTGCTCTCCTCGGATGAATTCACAGTAAGCGAGGTCGCGGGAATGCTCGGATATTCGTCGGTGTATCCGTTCAGCTTGGCGTTTAAGAAAAAGTTTGGCTATCCGCCGAGCGAGGCGAAGAAAAGCAAATAAAAATCAATTTAGCCGTGTGTTTAGCCTTCCCCAGCGGGGAAGGGGGACCACGAAGTGGTGGATGAGGAGAACATTCTATCAAGGGCTTCACGTCCTCGAATTACTTTGTTTCATTGCAAAAGAAACCTTGTGCCACAAGATAAAGTCCACGATACACCCGTGGTGCACATCCCAATGGCGACCTCCTCATCCACCGCTAGCGCGGTCCCCCTTCTCCGCTGGAGAAGGCTATTCACAACAGTTCGACAAATCAAAATTTGAAACATAAAAGTGCTTGACGCAGTTGCGCCAAGCACTTTTAGTTAATCAATAGACCTCAACGATGACCGCAGTAAACTGCTCGGGGAGCGTTACCTTAACACCATCATCAACTCTTTCAATAGTCGCGCCGTTGTCAAGGGGATAACGCACACGAACGATCTGCTTTTCGGTCTCAAGCGGAATGAAAACAGTGTCGCTCTCGCTGTCCATTCTCCAAACACCGAGACGGATGCAGGAGGGAGTTTTGTAAGCCGAGCAGAAGACCTTGTCAGACGCGTGAGGAATGCCGAGAGGATAGAAGGGGATCGACTCGGGGATCTCGTGTCTGTAGGACTTGTAGATCTCAATAGCCTCCTTGACGTAAGACATCTGCTCTTCGTTCCAACCGAATATCTGACCCGAGAGATGAATTCTCTGGAGTAGTGCGTTTACCATATTCATCTGTATCTCGTTCTTGTCAGCGCGAGCCAAGGGATAAGCCCAGACTGCACTTTGTTCGGGGAGGACAGCAGTCGAGGATTTTGCCGCAATGTTCGCATTGAGCTTGTAGTTTGTCTGGTCGCTCGTAGATTGGATGGGCAGGATCGAAAGCATCTTGTAGTCCATTCTCATGCCGCCGCTCGCGCAGTTTTCGATGATGAGCGAGGGATACTTGTCCATAATGCTCTTTATCCAGCCAAAGAACGCGCGGTTGTGCTCAAGCAAGCCGTCGCCGAAGCTGTCAGAATCAAGCTCGGTACCGATACCGCCCTCAATGTTGTAGTCGGTCTTTATATAGCCTATTCCGTAATCGCGAATGAGGCGGTCAACGACACCGGTTGCAAATTCGCGAACGAAGGGATTTCTGAAATCAAGCTGATATCTGCCGTGGTCAATGACTCTCTTTCCGTGTCTCACAAAGAAGCGATCGTCGGGCCAAATCTTTGCAAGCGGGCAGTTGATACCCATAACCTCTATCTCAAGCCAGATTCCCGGTACCATTCCTTTGGACTTGACGTAATCGAATACGTATTTAAGACCGCGAGGGAATCTCCACTCGCAGGGCATCCACTCGCCAACAGTCTCCCACCAGGTGCCGTCCGCGTACCAGCCTGCGTCCATGCAGTAGTATTCCGCACCCGCCTCCGCCGCAAGATTGATAACGGGAATTTCCTTTTCCTCTGTGGGATCTGCACCGAGGCAGTTCATGTAATCGTTGAAGATGACCGACATTGACGCGTTGCGCTCCTGATTTACAAAGAGTATTCTGCGGTAAGCGGTCATCTCCGCCAGGGCGGAGTCAAAGTTCTCCCCAAGAGCTATGCAGGCTGTGACAGACTCAAAGCTCTCGCCGGGAGCGAGCTCCTTGTGCCAGTGGCTTTCGTTTTCGGTGGGGCCCGAAAGCTTGAAATAGAGCATGTCGGACGTTCCCGAGATCTCCCAGTGCCATGAGCCGTTGTTTTCGATCTGCCAAAGATACGCACAACCCACCTCGGTATTAACTACAGCCGCCATAGGCACGTATTCCTTGGTTGACCAGGTTCCGCTTGAGGAGATGGCAATTCTCTTGCTTGCCGCACCGCCAATGCCCTCGATTCCGAGATCGGAAAGGGAGTATTTTCTCCAGTCGAGCTCGCGGCACCAGCAGTTGTGAGGAATATATATTTCAAGGTTTTCGTTGGGTGTAAGCGCACCGTCGTTGAATCCGTGATATGAGAAGGAGGAGACGTATTCAAGCCCTACGGTTTCCTTACAGATATTCGTGATAACGCTCCAGGCTCTCACCGCCGAGACGTTTTTGTAGAACTGATAGTGAGCGACCGCGCGGAGATTGTCGTCCTCAAGAGTGATCTCAAGCTTGTTTCCAAGCTCGTTTTCATAGTATTCGTGAGAAACGTACTTGAGAGTGTAGTCCGCGGAGTTTCCCGTGTGCTTGAAGAAGTGGTGATCGTTGGGGTTGTCGCCCGAGACGTGAACGTTTACGACAGACGCCTTGGGGTTGGTCTTGTTCTTTGCAACTGCCTCGTCCTTCTTGCCGAAATGCCTGAGCACTATAGCACCCGCATCGGTCACTTCAAATACCATTTTAAATCCGTTTTGTGAATAATCTAAAATCATTTTCTACCTCTCTTTAATCCGCTGTGTAGATTGTGCTTCGTTTCAAATAAGCCTCGGGTTCTCCCGAGGCTTATCGGATTTACTTATTAGCAAAAACCTTCATGGCGGACATAACGTCAGCCTTCATACCGTTGATAGCGGCAACCTCTATGTCGTGATAGAAGGTCTTATCCTGGAGAGCCGCAACTGCCGCAGCACCTGCCTTAGCCATGTAGGTGTAGTAGTTGATCTTGCGGATACCGAGGTCGATGACCTTCTTGTAGTCCTCAACGCTTACACCGCTTCCGCCGTGCATAACGAGCGGAACGTCAACGAGGGACTTGATCTTCTCAAGTCTGGGGAAATCGAGCTTGGGAGCCTTGAGATAAACGCCGTGAGCGGTTCCGAACGCGCAAGCGAGCGCGTCAATGCCGGTCTCGTCAACGAATTTTTTAGCTTCCATAGGATCTGTGTAGATGCTCTCGTCGGTGTCACCTGTAGCGGAGCCCTCGCGAGCGCCCATAGAGCCGATCTCAGCCTCAAGGGACGCACCGTAAGCGAGGGAAAGCTCACGAGCGATGCAGGTGTTAGCGTAGTTGAGCTCCTCGTCGTATGCGCTTCCGTCGTACATTACGGAGGTGAATCCGAGATCAAGACCTCTCTTTACGTAGTCGAGGTCGGTACCGTGGTCGAGGTGAACGCAGACCGGAACCTTAGCCTTGTCTGCCAACATAAGCATCATGGGAGCAACCTCGTCCATCTTGCAAAGTCCCATTTCCTCGTGAACCTGTGCGTGCATGATGATAACGGGCTCGTTAAGCTCCTCGGCAGCCGCGATGATAGCGCGTGCGCTGGTCATGTTGGGTGTATTGAATGATCCGATAGCGCACTTGCGCGCCTCTGCGATCTTGAGTATTTCTTTAAGTGATACAAGCATTTTTTATTCCTCCATGAATTTGAATGTTACGCTGTGAGTTTTCTTCTCTCCCGCGCGGAGAGTCTCAAGAAGACCCTTTGCTCTCATAACGTCGCGACCGTCGGGAAGAGTGTTACCGGGTTCAACGCCAAGCACGTAGTCGTGAACGCCCATCATCTTCCACTCGGTGAAGTACTTGAGCACGTCAGCGTTGTAGCACATAACGAAACCTTTCTTGAGGTTCGGGTTGTATACCTTGACTTCGGTGTTGCCGCTCATTTTGTGGAAGTAGCAACGCTCCTCGTAGTCTGCCTGTGGCTTCTCCATGTTCATCCATTTTGCAATGTCCTCAGCCGCGTGATCGTTTCTCGGTGTTACCTCTGTTGAGGGAATGGTGAGAACAGTGTTCTCGTCGAGAAGAGGATAGCCCACGTTGAAGTGATAGAGCATCTGAAGCGGAACCTCGGATGCACCGATGTTCGTAACCGTGTCGGTGATGGTAAGCTCGTTTCTGTCAAGCGGAATGTAAAATTCGCGGTCAAGCAGGAGCTGACGGCCGAATATCTGCGCATCGCGGATGCGAGCGATAATGTGAATAGCCTTGTCGTCTGTCCAGTAATTCACAAGCTCTGCGGGGGTGTTTCCAATAGTGCCGTGAAGGGGAGTCTCCTCCCCTGCGTCTGTGCAGGGAGAACCTACTGCGGTCAGACCGCAGGTTGTAAGGAATCCGGCGGTGAAGGATTTTAAAAATCCTGCTCCCACCGAGTCGTAGTATGCGGGAGCAACGTAACCGCAAGGGGAGAAGTAGCCGAAATTCACGCTCTTGAAGGAGAGACGGGAAATGTCGGCGCAACGGTCTGCCGAAACTGTAAATTCAAGGCCGAGACCGTTTTTAACGTTGAGAAGGCGCATTCCGTCGCCCTTGCCGCCAACAAGACGGACCTCTTCAACGCCGTAAAGCTGACTTTCGTGTCCGATGTACTGATTCATCACTTTACCTCCTCGATTATAGGTCTTACCGCGCTGTAAATATTGCGGTAAGCGTTGTAGTATTTAGCATAAACAGCCATATTTTCCTCGTTGGGAAGACAGGTCTGCTTTTCCTTTACGAAAACAGACTTTGCCTCGTCGAGATCCTTATAAAGCCCGATTCCGACACCGACGAGCATGCAGGTGCCGCATGCACCGACCTCCTTGGCGCAGAGCGAAGAAATAGGTCTGCCGAGGATGTCAGCCTTGATCTGCATCCAGACCTTGCTGGTCGCGCCGCCGCCGGTAGCGTAGATCTTCTCGGGATGAATTCCAAAAGCCTCAAGATGCTCAAGGTTTGTCTTCATCTCGTATGTAACGCCCTCCATAAGAGCCTTGTAAAGATCTGAAGCGGTGTGCTCGAGAGTGAGACCGACAAATGCTGCCTTGGAGCCGTTGTCCATGTAAGGATTAGCCGCGCCTGCAAAGTGAGGAAGGACCAGGATTCCCGTAGGCTTGTCGGAAACGCTCGCGTCAAGCTCTGCGTATATGTTGCCCTTGCCCTCAAAGTTGCCTGCAAAGTTGTCTCTGAACCACTTGAGCACAGCGCCGCCCGTGAAGGAGAGCGCGTAGCAAACGTAAGTGCCCTCGTGAATAAAGGGAACCACCGAGTAGCCCTCGTCAAAGAGAGTCTCGTTCTCGGGGATCGAGTCGAACACGGGAACGATACATTCAACGGTACCCGTTCCGTCCATAGCCTCGCCGGGCTTGAAGATACCGCAACCAACCGTCGCGGCAACCTGGTCGTGAGAGCCGTTGACTATCTTCATAGAGTAGTTGATGCCAAGAGAAGCCTTGAGATCATCGCGAAGCTCTCCTGCAACGTGTCCGGCACTTACGGGAGTAGAGAAGAGAGAGGAGTCAACTCCTGCAGCATCAAAAATCTCCTTGCTCCACGTGCGTGTGCGGATGTCAAGAGCCATCGTGCGCGCCGCGAGGGAATAGTCGATCGTAGCGACACCCGAAAGCTTGTAAACGATGTAGTCCTCCATAAGAAGAACGCGCCTGACAAGAGCATACTTCTCGGGGTAGTTTGCCTTGAGCCACATGAGCTTCGGCAAGCTGTACATCTGGTTGGGCTTAACGCCCGAAATATCGATGAGCTTTTTCTCACCGAGAGCCGCCGTCAGAGCGGCACATTCAACCTCACCGCGAGGGTCGGTATAGAGCATGGACGGGAAGAGAGCGCGGTCGCACTCGTCGAGTGCGACGAAGCTCTCTCCAAAGGAGGTCACGCCAACAGCGCTTATCTCGCACTGCTTTGAAGCCTCGCCGATGACCTCAAGAACCGCGTCGTAGATCATCTCCGCGTCAAACTCGTGCTCTCCGTCCTTGCGGCTTACCTTGTATTCGCGATAGGAGTTGCAAACAAAATTGCCCTTATCGTCATAGACCGAGACCTTACATCCGGTCGTACCGATATCAAGTCCGCCAATATACATAGTGCGACCTCTTATCAGTTGTCGATGTCGATGAGCTCGTAACCGAGGTATGTTGTGAACGCCTCGTCAAGAATAGCCTTCATGTGACCCATACCAACGGTGGTGTGGTGCTTGAAGCCGCCCTTTGCGAGTCTGATGAGCTTGTTCTGGAGATCCGGGATCTCAGCAACACCGCCGCATCCGAAGAATTCCTTTTCGATCTCGTCATCGGTAAATCTAGCCTCGGAGGTGTAGACCTTGAGCTTGCCGTCCTCGGTAAAGCCGTTAGACATAGTCATATCGAATGCCGCAATACGACCCTCGTTGGTACCCCAACCGCTTCCGGGGTCACCCTTTGTGAACATCTTGTGCTCGGTAACAGTACCCGTACCTGCCATAAGAGTCTGAGCAACGGGTCCGCAGTGGAAGAGAATGACCTTGTTCTCGTCGTCGCCGTAGTTGTTGTTCCAGTCAAGGCAAGCGGTGGGCTTACCCGAAGCGAGAGCCATAGCGCGCATCGTAATAGCACTTGTAAGGTCGATCTCGCAGGAGCAAACTATGCCGCGGTCGTTGAGGTAGGAAATAAGAACGCAGGGGCAAACGCGGAGAATGGTCTCCATCTCGTTCCAGCAACGGAGCGTTACTGCGTCAAGGTGATATTCGTCTATGTACTCGTCTATAACGACAGAGATCTTTGCGAGAGTTACCATGTTCTTTGCGGGAACAAGAGTGAAGTCGGTGTAAGCCTTGAGCTCCTCGATTCTTGCAAGAACCTTCTCGTCGTCGTCAGCCTTCTGACCTACCTTGAATACGAGCTCGGAGAGGTCGAAGGACTCAACGTTGATGCCGTATCTCTGGAGAGTGACCTCGTCAAAGCGAACGGTCTTGAATGCAGTGGTTCTGGCACCAATGCAACCGAGGTTAAATCTCTTCATACCCTTAACAACGCGGCAGATAGCTGCGAAGTCGTCGAGGTTCTCGCGGAACTTGGGTGTAAGGGGATCAACAACGTGGGGCTTAAGAACGGTGAAGGGAATTCTGTACTGATAGAAAACGTCGGTTACAGAGAACTTACCGCAGTAAGCGTCGCGGCGGTGCTTGAAGTCCATCTTGCCGATCGTGTCGGGATAAGCTTGCATAAGGATCGGAACACCTGCATCCTGAAAAGCGGCAACTGCGCCGTTCTCATCAATGAAGATAGGCATGCAGAGGATAACTCCGTCATACTCGCCCTCGTGGGACTTGAGCCAATCGTGGTAGAGTCTACCCTCGTCGCGAGTCTCAACTGCGCCGTAACGGGTAGCGTCCTTGTCCATAATGAGGTAGTCGTAGCCTGCGTCGGTGACGGCCTTTACCATATCCTCGCGTGCGCCCTCAATGAGCTCTGCGGGCATAAAGCCGCGGTTTCCGAAATACAGTGCGAATGTCTGCTTTTTCATAACAAAATCTCCTTTGTGTTATAAATTTTTATTTTTGTATGTGTTAAAATGATATGAACCAAAAAGAATAGGAAGTTCATTAAAGATATGGTATAATGTAGTCACCACAACAAACATTACCGTATCAGAAAGGAACTTCCCATGAATATTATAGCACAAGAAGCTCGCAAAC
>JBGUSX010000118.1:0-10226 GCA_045132775.1 Eubacteriales bacterium | reverse complement strand
TCAGCGTGTCGAGAAAGTCTCGACACGCTGGCAGAGGTCGAAAAAGGTAGGTAGATTTTTCGTTTTTGCATTCGTCGGCGTACGGGGGTACGCCAGAGTGCAAAAACGGAAAAAGCAAGAAAGCGCAAGGCATTCTCGATGAATGTCTTGCGCTTATTTCCTGCGTGTGAGTTTTTAATGTTTGTTTCTTTGTCTTTTATCCCTTGCGGTCTAACAGCTTTTTCGACAGTCTGACGGGCTTGACCGATTTGGTCAAGCCCGTATTTATTATTTAATTGCGTCTTCGAGGTATTCGAGCGATAGCTTGACCATACGGTCGCCGAGCTCCTTATTTGCGCCGCTTGCACTCTCGGTAAACCAATGGGGTCTTTCCGAGATCCTTGAAAGATCGACGCAATCGGGATAGAGCGACATTAAGATCGAGCACTCGAACTTTCCTGCGTGGTCGTATCCCGTGGTATTCTGCACCTCGGTGCTCATTGTTGGAATTACCTTGATCCAGTTGAAGGGATTGTTATCTCCCTCAAGCTGATCGTAATAGGATGAATACTCGTCGCTGCCCCACCAGCCCTGACCGAGCGTTTGCTCGAGGTACATCATCGTAGCTCTTTTGGCTGCAAGGCGGTAGCAAAGCGTCATAGGCATCTCGCATTCCTGCTCAAATTGATGGTGGATGACAACGTAGATGTTTCTGTATGTAAGTTATAATAAAAACGTTGACAAACGGCTTTTTTATGTGATATGATATCTGTATGGAATACATAACTAAAAGACTTGGAAGCGCTCTTACGGTCACGGGTATAGTTAACCTGCATTTTTTTGAATTCGACAAGGATTTTGAGACGGTTGGGGAAAGGCATCCGTTTTACGAGCTTGTCTACGTCAATACGGGTAAGCTATATATTGAATCCGAGGACTTCACGGGTCTGCTTTTGAAAAATCAGGCTATAATACACAGGGAAAATTCAATTCACTCGCTCAAATGCATAACCGAAACGCGACCGTCGGTAATTATCATCGGCTTTGAGTGCGATTCGGGAGTGATAGATTCCTTCTCGCTCTCCCCGATAACGCTTGACAGACTTGCGATAGAGAAGATAGCCGAGGTGGTCAAGGAGGGGAGAAACGTTTTCGTTCCGCCATACAACATACCGACCCACAATATGAAAAAGAAAAAGGATCAGCTGTACGGATCCGAGCAGATGCTAAAGATCATGCTTGAGAATTTTCTTATTCACATCACGAGAGTTGAGGGTTTTGGAAAAAAGGACGAGACACCCGACAAAAAGCTGTCGGCGATAGCGGAGATAATCCAATACGTTGACGATAACTTCCTTGAGAGGATGACTATCGACGAGCTTGCTTTCCTTTTCCACACCAACAGGGCGACCTTGTGCAAGGAATTCAAGCGGAGCACGGGGAAGACTCTTGTGGAGTACGTCAACGGCAGGAGATTTGACGAGGCAAAACGCAGACTTTCCGAAAGTGAGGAAAGCGTTACGCGAATTGCCGAGGATATGAAGTTTGAAAGTATACATTATTTTACCCGATTCTTCAAAAAAATGTCGGGATTGACACCGAGCGAATACAGAAAAGGGAATTGAATAGAATATCCGTCACGGCAAAGTCTTTTGCTGTGACGGATATTTTTTATATACTGTTCAGTATCTCTCTGATGTTTTTATATACGTATGTCGGCTTTTCCGGGCTTGCCTCGAGGTCGGCAAGCGTCCCCTCGCCGCTGAGAACAAAGATGGAATCTATCCCCGCGTTGACTCCGCAGGCGATGTCGGTGTAAAGTCGGTCGCCGATAACGACTGAATCCTCTTTTTTGTAGCCTGTGCGCTCGAGCGCGAGATATACCATATCGGGTTGGGGCTTGCCGATGAATTTAGGTCGTTTTCCGGTTGCTTTGTAAAGCATTTCGCAGAATGAGCCGCAATCGGGAACGAAGCCGTACCATGTGGGGCAGACCCAGTCCGGATTTGTTGCTACATAGTCGATGTCCTCACGCAAAAGGATGCAGGAGTCCTCGAGCTTCTTGAAGGTGAGCTCCCAGTCATTTGCGATGCAAAGGCAATCTATTCCGTCCTCAAGCTTATCTGTGATCGGGAGTCCCTCGTCGATGAGCTGTTTTTTGAAGGATGCCGTGCCGAATGCGTAGATCTTATTATGCTTTTTTCCCTTGAGGTAATGTATCGTTGCCTCGGTGGAGGTAAGAAAGTCGTCCGCGGTGGAGTCTATGCCGAGGCGAGCGAGCTTTTCGATGTATTTATCTATTCCTTTTGAGGAATTGTTGGTCAGAAAAAGATATCTGCCGCCGATCTCCCTGACGTGCGCGAGAAAATCGAGCGTGCCGTCAAAAAGGTCGTCCTCGAGGTATATCGTGCCGTCCATATCGAGCAAGAACAGCTTTTTATCTTTAAGCGTATTTGTCATTTTGCGTCTCCGTTCCATAGAAATTTTGCTCCTGTTGAGACCGCGGTTGCTCCCGAAATCAGAGCTGTTGCGACCTCGCTGTGTGTTTCTATAAGTCCGCCTGCGATTATCGGGGTACTCAGCTCTCCTGCGAGCCTGGTTATTACCTTGCCGACGGTTGCAGGCATTATTTCTATCATATCGGGGCGGGATGATTTTACCGCCTCGACCGTTGTCTGTATCGATTGTGAATCAACTATGAAAAATCTCTGCACGGTGCAGAGTCCCGTTTCGCGTGCAAGCTTTATAAGGCTGACCTTTGTCGAGATTATTCCGTCAATTCCCATTTTTTTGAGCAGCATTATGCCGCTTTTGTCGCGTCCGACTCCTTGTGCAAGGTCGATGTGGATAAAAAGGCGCTTTTTTGCGTCGTGCGCGGATTTGATTTTTTTCGTGAGTGTTAGGATATCGGCGCAGAGGTCGAAAATTATCTCGGTATCGCTTTGCAACGCCAGAGAGAATTCCTCGTCAGAGCGCGTTGCGGCGATTATTTGCTTGTCGGTGAACAGGGTGTCTATATTCATAAATGTCGCCCCTTTCGGTGTTTTTTATATTATACACCAAAAGGGACGGAGAGTCAATATTCAAATTTTGATTTATCGAATAGCCTTCTCCAGCGGAGAAGGGGGACCACTTCGTGGTCCCCCTTCCCCGCTGGGGAAGGCTTATCAGACCATTAAATTGCAATTTATCCTTTATTTGCCGTTGCGATGAGCTTTGTGCCAAAGAAGTCCTCAATGAGAACGTCGCCGACCGAGACGGGAAGTGCGACCTTTATTGAATTAACGCGCTCCATTGCCTCGAAGAGCTTGGATTTCGGTATTGCTCCCTCGCTTCTGACTGCCACGGGCGTGCCGTCGGAGCAGAGTGCGGTCGTTGTGAGCGTACGCAAGGGATTGGTGCATTCATTCTCGGCATATTTTTTTCCTCTGGGGCAGAGGTTACCCGAGACTGAAATGATTTTTCCGTCCTCCCCGAGTTCAATTTTCATTGCGCATCCGCGAGGGCAGATTATACACGTAAGATCTCTGATCATTTCCTTACCTCCTTTATGCTTCCTCGATAGAGAAGGAGAGCGAGCTTGCATCACCGATCTGTGCGGCGGTGAGCTTTACGCATTCCATCTCACCCGGTGCGAGCTTTTCCTTTTTCTTTGAAAGGATAACTCTCTCGCCGTCCTTGACGGTTATCTTCGAATTTCTGTACACGTTTCCGACCCTGAAATAAACGCTTACGTCTTTTTTTGTGCTGATCCTCTGCGGAACGGTATAGCGGATCTTTCCGTCGGTCGCGATACTTATATCGGTATCGTGTGTAAGTCCGCTCGTGACGTACTCTGCGGCACTCTTGCCCGCGATCTCCGCTTCCTCGGAGACAAAATCGACAAGGTCGTGGACGTGGAGGACGTTTCCGCAGGAGAAGATACCCTCGGTGGCGGTCTGTCTGTCCTGATCGACCTCCGCGCCGCTTGTGACGGGATTGAGCGAAAGTCCCGCGCTCTTTGTCAGCTCGTTTTCGGGGATGAGTCCGACCGAGAGGAGCAGGGTATCGCACTCGATATACTGCTCGCTGCCTTCTATCGGTCGGCGGTTTTCATCGACCTTTGATATCGTGACTCCCTCGAGCCTCTCTTTTCCGTGTATCTTTGTTACGGTGTGCGAGAGGAGAAGGGGAATGCCGAAATCGTTGAGGCACTGCTCGATATTTCTGACAAGTCCGCCCGAATAGGGCATAAGCTCGCAGACCGCGTGGACCTTTGCGCCCTCAAGCGTCATTCTTCTTGCCATTATTAGTCCGATGTCGCCCGAACCGAGAATGACTACGTTCCGTCCGGGCATATATCCCATCATATTGACGAGCTTCTGCGCCATTCCTGCGCTGTAGATTCCCGAGGGACGATCACCCGGGATATTGAGCGCGCCGCGCGGACGCTCGCGGCATCCCATTGCGAGAATTATTGCCTCTGCTTTGATCTCTATTATTCCGTCCGTGGAGCTCGTTGCCGTGATGACCTTATCCTCAGTGATATCAAGGACCATTGTGTTGAGTCTGTATTCTATACCGAGCTCGCGCACCTTTTTTTCATATCTCCAGGCATACTCGGGACCCGAGAGCTCCTCACCGAAGCGGTGGAGACCGAAGCCGTTGTGTATGCACTGCTGAAGGATTCCGCCGAGTGAGGAATCTCGCTCGAGTATGAGTACGTCGGTGACTCCGCTCTCATAAGCCGCGATAGCCGCGCTCATTCCCGCGGGACCACCGCCGATTATTACTATCTTTCTGTTTTCCATATCACACCTCTTATTTGGTCTTGCCGACTACAATTGTTGAATTGCCGCCCGATTTGGTTACTTGCTCAAAGGGAACTCCCGTCTCGCGTGCGATGAGCTCCATTACGTACGTGCCGCAAAATCCACCCTGGCATCTTCCCATTCCAGAGCGAGTTCTGCGCTTGACTGCATCAACAGTGAGCGCGGGGGGATTTGAACGGATGGCGTCGAGGATCTCGCCTTCGCTGACCGTCTCGCAACGGCAGATTATACGTCCGTACGCGCTGTCACGCTTGATGTATTCGTTCTTTTCCTCGAGGCTCGCGTCGCGGAAAGCGTGCTTGGGCGCACGGATGGGGTTGAAGCTCTCGTTCGGAATAAGCTCGAGTCCCATATTGCCGAGCATATCTGCGACGTATTCTGCGATCGCGGGGGCACTGGAGAGTCCGGGGGACTCGATTCCTGCCACGTTAATAACGTTCTTTACGTTGGAGTTTATGATGAAATCGCCCGTGCTTCCTACTGCACGAAGACCGCAGAAGGAGGTTATCGATTTGTTTATCGGAACGCGGACAGAGAGATTTTCGCCTGCCTCCTTGATGACCTTATCAAGACCGTGGCGAGTGACTTGCTTGTCGTCCTTGTTCTCTATGTCTTCGCTTGTAGGACCAAGGAGGAGGTTTCCGTCAACAGTGGGGGAGACAAGGATTCCTTTACCCATTTTACTTGGAACGCGGAATATCGTATGCTTTGCGATGTCTCCGCACTCGCGGTCAAGAAGGATATATTCGCCGCGGCGAGCGTGGACGTTGAAGGAGTCGTCGCCGACCATTTTTGCGATCTCCTCGCTATAAAGTCCTGCGGCATTTATTACGTATTTTGCGCAGACGGTTTCATTTTTTGAGGATATCTCGTAGACCTCTCCGTTTCTTACTATGCTATCGACGGGGAAGTTAAGAAGAAGATCGGCCCCGTTATCCATTGCGTTACCGATAGAGGCTATCGTCAGCTCATAAGGGCAGATTATAGCACCCGTGGGAGCATAGAGCGCGCAGAGGGCATTGTCCGAGATGTTGGGCTCGAGGGTCTTGAGCTCGTCTCGGTCGACTACTCTGACACCCTTGACTCGGTTCTTGATTCCTCTTTCGCAGAGTGCTTCAAGAGCAACTCTGTCCTCGTCCGAAAAGCCAATGACGAGCGAGCCGTTTCTCTTATATTTCACACCAAGCTCACGGGCTACGTCCTCCATCATTTCGCTTCCGCGGACGTTGAGAAGAGCCTTGAGCGTACCCTCCTTTGCGTCGAATCCTGCGTGCACGATAGCGGAGTTTGCACGTGTCGCACCCATTGCAACGTCGCTCTCCTTTTCGAGAATGCAGATCTTCAATTTGTACGATGCGAGCTTTCTTGCGATCATTCCGCCGACGACTCCGCCGCCGATTATCGCTACGTCATAGATAGTTTTCAAGGTGATTTTTCCTTTCTGTAAAAAAATAAAGGCGCACCAAAAAGGAGCGTACGCTCCTTTTTGATACGTCTCCTGATCTCTGTATCGCGTATATTATACAATATAATGCTTAAATTGTCAATAGTTTTTTGAAGAAAGATAAATTGCTGTCTATAAGCCTTCCCCAGCGGGGAAGGGGGACCACGAAGTGGTGGATGAGGAGGTCGCTCTTTCAAGGGTTTCACGTCTTTTGTGAGCCTTGTTTCGTTGCAAAGGAATCCTTGTGTCACAAGACAAAATCCACACACCCCCCGTGAAATACATCCTAATGGCGACCTCCTCATCCACCGCTTGCGCGGTCCCCCTTCTCCGCTGGAGAAGGCTATTCGCTAAATCAAAATTTGAAACGCTACAAAAATAAACAGCGGTATGTGAGGTGAGTGCTCACATACCGCTATTTATTAAAGTGTCGAGTGGGTTATTCCCGACAGTTTGTTGTTTTTTAATTACTTCTGCATTCCGTTGATCGCCTTTGTGAACTGGCTCTTCTTATGAGCAGCGGCGTTCTTGTGGATAATGCCCTTTGCTGCAGCAACGTCGATCTTCTTGGTAGCTGCCTTGTAAGCGTCCTGAGCGAGAGTAACGTCTCCTGTAGCAACAGCAGCGTAGAACTTCTTAATCTCGGTCTTCATAGCCGACTTGAACATCTTGTTCTGAAGTGTCTTCTTTGCAATTACCTTAACGCGCTTCTTTGCGGATTTAATGTTCGGCATTTCGTCTTCCTCCATTTAAATTTCACATTTAATGCATTGATCGCCCTCCGTCTGAGAGGGTACATCGGGCATACCGCCGCATACCCATATATGATACCACAAAAGAAACAAAATTGCAATACCTTTTTTGAATTTTTTTGAAATTTTTGCATTTTTGACGGTTTTGACACACTAAAAGAAGAAAAAACGTCCCTCTTCTTGCATTTTTTACAAGAAAGGGACGGTTTTTGTTTACTTTTGGGGTTTGATAGCTTTAGAAATTGAGCCGATCACATCGGATGCGGTGAGCGAATATTCACCTGTCTCCTCTGCGGCTATATCTCCTGCGAGCCCGTGGATATACGCGGCGGTCGCGGTACGGTAGAGGCTGAAGGGTAGGGCGAAGCGCTCTGCGCTTATCGTCTCGGATACGTTATTGTGCGCAAGCATAGCTCCGATAATTCCCGAAAGAACGTCACCCATTCCCGCACTTGCCATGCCTGCGTTTCCGCTATGGTTTATAAAGGTGTGTGTGCCGTCGGTTATAACTGTGTTGTGGTCCTTTAATAAAACGGTTACATTGAGCTTTGTCGCAAGCGATTTTGCGGCGTGCTCTGTATTGGCGAGTATTTCGGGTATTGGTCTACCAATGAGACGAGCCTTTTCACCCGGATGTGGTGTGAGGACAGTATCACCTTTTCTGTTTTTTACAAGCTCAAAAAGCTCATTGCTTTCCGCAATGATATTGAGTCCGTCCGCGTCGATGACCAAGGGGCAATTTGCTTTCTCGAGCACTGTTTTTACAAGGTTTTTTGATATTTCACTTTTGCCGAGTCCGCAACCGAGGACTATCGAATCGGCTTTTTTTACCTGCTCTTTAAGGCGGGTGCAGATCGCCTCTGCGTTCTCTTTTTCGGTGTCGTAAAGCGAATACACCGCCTCGGGAACGAGCGAGGCAAGAGCTTCGTAATTTTTTCGGTGGGTAAATACTTCAACTATCCCCGCGCCGCACTTGTATGCCGCCGCGGCGGAGAAATATGCCGCGCCGCACATAGCACAGCCGCACGGATCGTAGGAGCCGCAGACACAGAGGACTCTGCCCATATCGCCTTTATTTATTCGCTTTTCAAGGGTGGGGAAGAGGGTATCGATGTCCTCGCGTGTCGCGGTCAGAATATCGGTTTTTTTAATCATTTGGGCTGTACGAAGGTTACGGACTCGATTACTACGTCCTGGATCGGAATGGGAGCGTTTGCATCACCAAATGTCTTGCAGGTCGCGATAGCGTCAACGACGTCCATTCCCGCAAGCACGTAGCCGAAGGTTGCATAATCACCGTTGAGGTTTGCCGCGCTCTCGCTTGACTGATGAACTATATAGAACTGCGAGGATGCGGAATCCTTAACGCTGGTTCTTGCCATTGCAAGCACGCCGCGGACGTGGAGAAGATTATTTTCAAAGCCGTTGGAGGTGAACTCGCCCTTGATCGCGGGGCTCTCCTTTGCCTCAAAGGTGTCGCTCTTGCCATCCTCGCTCTTGACAACGATGCATCCGCCGCCCTGGATCATGAAGTTTTCGATAACTCTGTGGAATACTGTGCCGTCAAAGAATTTATCTTTGGTGAGCTTTTTGAAGTTAGCAACGGAAATGGGTGCTACGTCACTGCGGAGTACTGCTACTATAGAGCCGTAGTCCTTGATCTTGATAAGCACGTAGTCGCTCTGCTTGTCCGTGGGCTCGAAGTCCTCGACCTTCATTGTGTCTATCTCGCGCTCGACGAACATTGTACGAATGTCTGTGCCCTTACCTGTCAGGGAGCTGTTATAGTCGTAGTATGCCTTATCGGAGGCTCTTACCTCGTCGGATACCTCGCTCTCGGGCTTGTCGCAGGATACTGCGAAGAGGCAGAGTGTGCAGAGCGCAAGCAGGACTGCCGTGATCTTTGTAAATCTTTTCATTTGTATTACCTCACTTTTTGTTTTTCATATATGATATTGTACCATTTGGGGCTCTTTTTGTCAAGGAATTTTTGATATTGGTGATATATTTTACATTTTCTTCAACATAATATTATTGAGATGATTTTTGTATGGAGGGAAGATATGGATACCGATTACAGAAGAGCGGCGAATATCACGGTCATCGTTGCGGGGGTGGTGCTTGCCGCATGGGTTTTCTTTCGATATGCGCTCTCGGCGCTGTTGCCTTTTTTACTGGCGGCGGTAATTGCCGCGCTTGTCTCACCCGTGTCCGAATGGATAAGCAAAAAGACCAAGATACCGAAAAAGCTGACGAGCGCGGTCGTTCTGATCTTGCTTTTCTCTTTGATGTTGGCTCTGCTTTATCTTGCGATATCGCGGCTTATCGGCGAGCTTGGAGACCTTCTCTCGAGGCTGTCGGAGAACCCCGAATTGATAGGGAATACTCTTTCCTCAATTATTGACAGGGTGACGGGGAACGGGACGCATTTTTCCTTTTTGCAGAGCATTTTAGAGTCGGAGTCCTTGAAAAACCTCGGGATCGACCTCACGGGGCTTTTGCAGGACGCGATAGGCTCGCTTATCTCCTCGCTTACGTCGGCACTGCCCGTGGCGGCGATATCGCTGATAAAGGGCATCCCGTCCTGGATACTGTTCGTCATTGTTTTGCTTATTGCGGCTTATTATTTTTCATCGGACGGTGATAGCGTGGGGCGCGGACTTTCCTCGGTTTTGCCCGAGCGGTGGCAGGCGAGGATACCTGTGATCAAGGATAAATTCAAGCGGACGGTGACGGGCTATATAAAGGCATATTTTCTTTTGATGCTTTTGACTTTTTTCGAGATGATGATAGGGCTTACGATTCTCGGGGTGGAGTACGCGTTTATTATGGCGATAGTGATATCGGTGGTGGATATTCTGCCGATCTTGGGCGCGGGAACGGTGCTTGTTCCGTGGGCGATATTTGCATGTCTTACGTCGAACACGCCGCTTGGCGTGGGGCTTCTTATCCTTTATGCCGTAACGCTTATCATTCGTCAGATCGCGGAGCCGAGGATCGTTGGCTCGACCTTGGGGATCCATCCTCTTGCGACCTTGGCATCGGTGTATATCGGGCTTAAGCTGATCGGATTTATCGGTATTTTCGTGGGTCCTATGGCGGCGATGATGTTGAGGGAATTATTCTTCAAAACCGAAAAGGAAATCACCACGGCGGATAATTCACCGGATAAATAAATTGCATTTTAGCGAATGGTCTACAATGTAGGGGGGGGGGGGGGGGGGGGGGGGGGGGGGGGGG
>JBGUSX010000117.1:0-5921 GCA_045132775.1 Eubacteriales bacterium | reverse complement strand
CGCGTAAGCGGTGGATTAGGAGGTCGCTTTTTCAAGGGCTTCACGTCCTCTGATTACCTTATTTCGTTGCACAAGAAACCTTATGCCACAAGACAAAATCCACGGTACGACAGTGGTGCACAACTTAATGGCGACCTCCTCATCCACCACTTCGTGGTCCCCCTTCTCCGCTGGAGAAGGCTATTCGTTAAATTGCAATTTATTGCACAATTTATCGTGAAAGAAAAATATTGACAAGTTGGGAAAAATATGGTAAAATACAAGTGAGAAAGCAATATTTGTAAAGGAGACGTGCGTATGGCAAAGAATATTATTACGATAAGCCGTGAGTTCGGCAGCGGCGGAAGAACGATTGGTAAGATGATTGCCGAAAAGCTCGGATACAAATTTTATGATTCCGAGATAATTGACAGGGTCATTAAAGAGAGCGGTCTTTCAAGAGAGATAGTTGAAAAATACGACGAGTACGCGACTCACAAGTCGAGCTTTTTGTATTCGATCGCTATAAATTCCGCAAACGCGAGCAGTGAGTCATATCACGGAAACTCCTTTGCAAGCCAGGTGCATATCGCACAGATCAAGGTCATTAACGAGATCGCAAACGAGGGTAACTGCGTAATCATCGGTCGCGGTGCGGATTACATTCTCCGCGACAGAAACGACGTTCTCAACGTGTTCATCTACGCGGATATGAAGTACAAGTGTGAAAGAGTCCTTTCTCTCTACGGCGAGACAGACAAGAAGATAGAGGACAGAATTAAGGAGAAGGACACCAAAAGACGCGTTTTCTATCGCTCCTTTGCTATGCGCGAGTGGGGAGTTTACCAGAATTACCATCTGATGCTCGACAGCTCCGCGGTTGGTCTTGAGCGTTGCGCGGACATGATCTCGGACGTTGTGAGCACAACATAAATCTTGAAAACTGAGGGTCGGTTGCCATAAGGCTTTCGACCTTTATTATTTCTTTGCAAATACCCAAAAAAATGTTTATTTTTGTTGATATTTTTTGAAAAAATGATTGACAAGGGAGGTGTATGGTGGTATAATGAAAACACTTTATTGAAGTAAAGTATCTTCTATTATATCATCTTATTTTACTTTGAAATCCAAGAAAAACGGAGAAAGAACCATGAAAAAAATAGTTTGTATCATGCTTGCGGCACTCATGATAGTGTCCTCGATCGCTCTTGTGTCCTGCGACACCGATGACGGCAAGTACACCGTCGGTGTTTGCCAGCTCGTTCAGCACCCCGCTCTCGACGCGGCAACTCAGGGCTTTATCGATACTCTCAAGGCAGAGTTCGGCGAGAATATTGAGATCCTCAATGAGAACGCGAGCAACGATCCCTCCACCTGTACCACTATCGTCAACAACTTCGTATCCAAGAAGGCTGACCTTATTATGGCTAACGCTACTCCCGCTCTTCAGGCGGCGGCTCAGCAGGAGAACATTCCCGTTCTCGGAACATCCATCACCGAGTACGGTGTTGCTCTCGGCATCGAAGGCTTTAACGGTCTCGTTGGATCAAACGTTTCGGGTACCAGCGACCTTGCTCCTCTTGACGAGCAGGCTCAGATGATCATCGATCTTTTTCCCGAGGCTAAGAAGGTCGCTCTTCTTTATTGCTCTAGCGAGCCTAACTCCGAGTATCAGGTCAAGGAGATCAGGAGACTTCTTTGCGAGAAGGGAATCAAGGATGCCGATATCAAGGACTTTAAGTTTACCGACTCCAACGACGTAAGCACCGTTTCTGCGGCTGCTGCGGCATTTGCTGACGTTATCTACGTTCCCACCGATAACACGGCGGCAAGCTGTGCCGAGACCATCAAGGGTGCGATCGGTAAGACCCCTGTCATTGCCGGAGAAGAGGGAATCTGCACGGGATGCGGCGTTGCTACTCTTTGCATCAACTACTACGATCTCGGTGTTGCTACCGGTAAGATGGCTATCAAGATCCTTAAGGGTGAGGCTAAGATAGAAGAGATGAAGATCGCGTATGCGGATAAATTCACCAAGAAATATAACGCAGAGATATGCGCCGAGCTTAACATTGACGTTGAGGCTCTCAAGGCTGCAGGCTACGTTGCTATCGGCGAATAATTTAAAAACGATATTTTACTGCGCCTGCGGATATTTTGTCCGCAGGCATAGGTGTTAATTTGGGACTGTTTTCAAATCCCGAATTTTGAAAACAGGAAAGGACTTTTTAAATGGAAATGATCATGAATTGGCTCGGGACGCTCCCGGGCGCTGTAGGTCAGGGTCTTGTCTGGGGTGTAATGGCGATAGGTCTTTACATCACCTTCAAGGTGCTTGATCTTGCCGATCTTACGGTCGACGGCTCTATTACTACCGGTGCAGCCGTTTGTACTATGCTTATTACAATGGGCGTCAACGTATGGATCGCGATGCTTTGCGCGATAATCGCAGGTATGATCGCAGGACTTATTACGGGTCTGCTTCACACCGCTCTCGGTATTCCCGCAATACTTGCAGGTATTCTGACACAGCTTATGCTCTGGTCTATAAACCTTCTTATCATGGGCGGAAAGGCGAACGTTGCGCTTTCAAGATTCAAATACGGCGACAAGATACTCGTTTCGGGTAACGGCGGTGACATTTACGTGACCCTTGCCATATTGCTCGGCTTTATCGCGGTCATCGTTGCTCTGCTTTACTGGTTCTTCGGTACAGAGATGGGTATGGCTCTTCGAAGCACGGGTTGTAACCTTGAGATGAGCCGTGCGCAAGGAATCAATACTAACTTCACAAAGGTCTTCGGTCTTGCGCTCTCGAACGGTGTGGTTGCTCTCGCGGGTGCGCTTCTCGCTCAGCAGCAGGGTGCGGCGGACATTAACATGGGTCGCGGCGCGATCGTTATCGGTCTTGCGGCTGTCATCGTCGGTGAGGCTCTCTTCCAGAAAAAGACTACGAACTTCGCTCTCAGACTTCTGTTCGTTGTTTGCGGTGCGATAATCTACTGGTTCGTATTCCAGACCGTTATCTTCATCGGTCTTCCCACCGAGCTCCTCAAGATGCTCTCGGCTCTTGTTGTAGCACTCTTCCTCGGTGTGCCTTACCTCAAGTCGCACATTATGAAGAAGAAAAAGAAGAAGGAGGCAAAGACGAATGCTTGAGATAAAGAATATTCACAAGACCTTCAATGAAGGCACGATAAATGAAAAAAAGGTATTCGAAGGACTCTCCTTAACTCTTGAGGACGGCGATTTTGTGACCGTTATCGGCGGTAACGGCGCAGGCAAGTCGACTATGCTCAACATAGTTGCAGGTGCTTATCCCGTTGACGAGGGACAGGTCATTATCGACGGTGTTGACGTAACTAAGCTCCCCGAATTCAAGAGAGCATCCTATATCGGTCGCGTATTCCAGGATCCCAGAATGGGTACTGCATCGGATATGTGGGTAGAGGAGAATATGTCTATTGCCGACAGCCGCGGACATCGCAGAGGTGTCAGATGGGCTATAAGAGGCAAGGACAGGGCAAAATACCGCGAGCAGCTCAAGATGCTTGACCTCGGGCTTGAGGACAGACTTACCACAAAGATGGGTCTGCTTTCGGGCGGTCAGCGTCAGGCTATCACGCTTCTTATGGCGGCTATGAAAAAGCCGAAGCTTCTCCTTCTTGACGAGCACACTGCCGCTCTTGACCCCAAGACCGCGGCAAAGGTCCTTGAGATCACCGACAAGCTCATTGAGGAGAACAACCTCACTGCTCTTATGGTCACGCACAACATGCGCGACGCGATCGCGCACGGAAACCGCATCATTATGATGAACGCGGGCAAGATAGTGCTTGATATCAAGGGTGAGGAAAAGAAAAAGCTCACCGTTGAGGCACTTCTTGCAGAGTTCACAAAGGCGAGCGGTGCTGAGTTCTCGAATGACAGGGCACTGTTAAGCTAAATAAAAAGGTCTTAATCTTGAACGGATTAAGACCTTTTTCTCGTCTGTGGGGGAATAAACGTAAATAAAGAAAAATTATTAAAGGTTTTTAAAGGGGTGAGTGGGGTATGGGGAGAGAGGGGATGGCTTTTTCCTTTTAAAAAAGCATCTCCTCTCTCCCCATATATCCAATTAAACCAAAACGAACGCGCAGGCACCGGGAGCGAGTGTGAGCTTGCCTTCTACTGTTACGGGTTCGAGAGCGGGGAGCTCATCGTTCTCTCCGAGGGTGAGGGGCTTGCCGTTGAGAGTCATTACTCTGCTGCGGAGCTTGCCCTGTCCTTCAAGGACGTAAGCGGAGGATGCGTGGGGGAGCTCGAGCGTAGTTGTCTCTGTACGGGAGTTGTTGATGATGAGGTAGGCATAGCCGTCCTTGCCGTCCTTACGGCTATGTGCATAGACGTGCGCACCCTCGCGGATCTGCTCGCCCGAGGCATATACTGTGCTACCCATAAGTCTGTTCCAGAGCAGGACAGCAAAGTAGTTGGGACGGGGCTCAAAGGTGCCGTGCTCGAGGAATCCGTACGCTGAGGAGGCGAGGGTGTTGTGGAAGATGATTCCGTCCGTGACGGTTGCGAACTCGCCAAGCTCGTTAAGGGTTCTCGGAACGTCGAGGTAGGTGGGTGCCCAGGTGTTTCCGCCGCATCCCGCGTCACCCGACTCGGTTACCCAGAGCTGACCGCCCGGTACGTATCTGTCGCGACGGTCGAGGTACTGTCTTGCGCAATCGCCTGCAACCGCGAGGTATTCCTCGGTCAGACACTTGGACTCGGGCCAGTGACCGCCCATTGCCGCACCGCGCTCGGAAATTCCGTTATAGTAGTGGTAGCTGAATACGTCCATCTTTACCTTCTGGTCGCCAAGGAGCTCCTCGGTGGTTACCATCTGAAGTGCAGATGCGATACCGCCGCCTACGTTATCCTTGCCGCCCATATTGATATCGATATCACCGACGGTGCAGGGACCTACGAAGAGGCACTCGGGATAGTTTTCACGGAGCCATGCGCCGAAAATGTCGTGGTCACGAGCGTGGTCTGCCGCGGTGTAGCCGTGGGGAAGTCCCGACATTACCATCATATTAGGCTCGTTTGTGAACTCTGCCGCATCGATCGGAACACCGTATTCCTTCGAAAAAGAGAAGAGCTTTTCTGCAAGAGCGAGCGGATAGGGCTCGTCTGCCGTGTGCACACCGGGGCAGTTTGTCATAGAAACGAGGAGCTTTGCGCCGATATCCTTTACAAAATGAAGCACACCGATCCACTGCTCGCGGCGAAGAAGGTTCTGATATCCCTCGGGAACCTTGCCGTCGCACTTGTTTTCAAGGTCGTAATAGGTCTTGTTAGCCCAAGTGCCCGAAACGCGTACCCAAGCGGTGCCGAGCTCGCGAGCCATCTTGCGAAGTCGGGGATCATAGAGGTCGATCGGGTCGTACCACTGCTGAAGGTTGCCCATATCTCTCCAGTCAGAGATCATAGGGAACTCCTCGGTTCCGTCTACCTGTGCGTCGGTGTATGCCTTCCAGAAGGTGCCGCCTGTTACTTCGGTCATTTCTACGTTGTAGGATACGAGTCTTTCGTCGATCTCGCGAATAGGTGCGAGACCGCTTGCATTGATCTTAACGAATTCTGCCATTTTCTTTCTCCTTTATGTTTAGTTAATTATTATCACCTTAGTAGTGCATTTTAATTATATACTATTTTCGTGACGATTTCAAGTATCAAAGGTGTTCCGAGTGTGACACCCGCGCACAAAATTTTGGGTATGTTTTTGTACTTATTTTACAAAGATACGGGCTTGACCGATTTGGTCAAGCCCGTCAGCGTGTCGAGAAAGTCTCGACACGCTGGCAGAGGTCGAAAAAGGTAGGTAGATTTTTCGTTTTTGCATTCGTCGGCGTACGGGGGTACGCCAGAGTGCAAAAACGGAAAAAGCAAGAAAGCGCAAGGCATTCTCGATG
>JBGUSX010000116.1:0-93885 GCA_045132775.1 Eubacteriales bacterium | reverse complement strand
GAGTGCAAAAACGGAAAAAGCAAGAAAGCACAAGGCATTCTCGATGAATGCCTTGTGCTTATTTCCTGCGTGTGAGTTTTTAATGTTTGTTTCTTTGTCTTTTATCCCTTGCGGTCTAACAGCTTTTTCGACAGTCTGAGGGAGCCTTCCTTTAAGGAGGGCTCCCGATTTTTATCTTATTTCTACTGATTCACCTATACTAAGCAGATAAATATAAATACTTTTGGGTGGCTGACCGAATATTTTTTCTATCGCGTAGGAGTACTGCTCAAGCTGATCTCCGTGCCTGTCCTTGATGTTTCTGACCAGAAGAGACCTGTCGGCAAGCTCCTCGCGGGTAACACGGTCGGTCTTGTAATCGCAGAGAATAATACCGCCGTCTTTCTCCCGAATCACAAGGTCGATAGAACCCTGAACGTATATTCTCCTGTCGGCGACAAGAGAGCGAGTCTCTGCGTTTTCGGTAAAGTCCTTTGCATCTCGGAACATACCGAATTTGAATTCGCGCCATATTTCAAAGGATGATCTTGCATGTGCAAAAAGGTCGCTTTTGAAAAATCCTTCAAGCTGCTTTTTCTGCTTTTTGTTGATAATTTCAGCAGTTCTTTCGGTAATAAACCGCTCGGTTTTCAAGCGTTCGATCTCAAGATCGATCCCGTTTTCTACGACGCTTTCATAGTCACAGAACTGAAGAAAAGCGTGAGCAGCGGTACCGATCTCGGCGGCGGTGGGCTTCTTGTTTGTCGCAAGGAGATCGTCAAAGCTTAGGGGAGATGAGCGCATAAGCTCTATCCTTTTCTTTACGGCACGTGCACTGTCGCTGTCAGCGAGCTCTGTGTCCTCGTCACTCTCCGTAAAGAGCTTTCCGGTAGGTATGGGACTGAAAATGCTGTCGTCAAGCATACGGGAGGATACCTTCGACGCGGCAACCTTCGCGGGAACGGTGGAAAGTCTGATCTCGTCATCACTCCTGTCCGAAGAGCCCTGCAAAAGAATCGAAAGGTCTCGGTCATATTCGGTCGCGGTTTTTGATTCGATTCTGATGTTTTCGCGACTGAATGGACGTGTGAGTCTTTGAGAATTCTTATTGTAAACGTTGACAGAATAAATGCTTTCGTCCGCTTGCACAAGAGAGAGAAGGATCCAGTTGATGTAGGTCTTGCTCTTTTTTATCTCGTAGTCCGCATCCGCACAGCTTCTGTACTTAACAAGGTATTCTTCAAGCGTTTTGGGAAGAGTGGCACTTATATAAAGTCTCTCGCGGGCACGTGTGAGCGCAACGTAAAAGATTCTTGCTTCTTCCTCAAGCTGCTTTGACTGATTGTATTTATCAACCGTCTTGAAGATAGGATTGTTCTCGTAGCGCATACTGATCTTTGATATTGGGTCGGTATCGCCGTCAAACAAAGGCGGTAGCTTCATAGACGCGCCGCATTCCTTGTTGAAGATGATGGGGTAGCGGTTTGACATATTGAAGCGTTTGCCAAATCCGAAGAGAACGCATACGTTGAATTCAAGTCCCTTTGACTGATGAATACTCATAACCGTAACAGCATCGCGGTTTTTCGTATCGGGCTCGCTTCCTGCGTCGCCGTGCTCCATAAGATCCTTGAAATACCTTATAAAGCTGTAAAGACTGCTCCAGGTGTTCTTCACAAACTTGCACGCACTGTCGTAGAGATAAGTGTACGCATCGGTGAAGGTAAGAGCGGCATATTTTTCGCAGGACGAAAGGCTCTTTATAAGCTTGTCCGCGCTTATTTTTCCTGCGGCGGAACGCATCTTGCCTATAAGGGTGATAAAATCGCGGCATCGGCGCGCGATATCCTCATTCTCACCCGATTCGGCATAGATCAGCATACCGTCGTAAAGGCTCTTGGACTCGTCCCGAAATTTGCGTATCTTAACGATCTCCTCCAAGGTGAAGTCTGCACTGTGTACGTCGCTTGCGGTAGTGAGAAGATGGCAAAGCGGCATGTCGTTTCGCGGATTGTCAATGACCGAAAGAAGATTGACGAGAAGCTGCATATCCTCGGTCTCGAAAAGCTCTCCCTTGGACGAAAGGGCGTATTTTATGTTGAGAGCACCGAGAGCGTCGATTATAGGCTTTGCGTGCTTGTGCGAGCGCACGAGTATTGCGATATTGCCTGCAGTTACAGGCGAGCCGTCCGCATTTTTTTCTTCTCGCAAAATCTGCGCTATCTGATTTGCGGTAACGATAGCCTCGTCGCGAAGGTTTTTCGCGTTGTCCGAGGATGAATAGCCTTCATTTTCATTCTCTTCGTCCTCTCCTTCGCCTTCGGTATCGGTCGGAGTCTGAACAATATTGAGAGTTACCTTCGGAGAGACGTATTCGGGGTAGGGTCTTCCTTTTCCGAACTTAAGATCGTCGTCCGAGGTATAGCCGATGCTCTCGGAGAATGCGGAGAATATATCCGAGCACACGGTGTTCGTGAATTTTATTACGTTCTCGTCACATCTGAAGTTTTCGGACATAAATATCGTGCTTCCGTCATTCTCTCCGCGCTCGATTTTGTCGTTATCCTTGTCGTAAAGAGGGAAGCTGCGGCGGTAATCGGCAAATATTGAGGGTTCAGCCTCGCGGAAGCCGTAGATGCTCTGCTTGATGTCTCCGACCATAAATCTGTGTCCCTTGCCGATAAGAGCGAATATCGTGTCCTGTATCTCGTTTACGTCCTGGTACTCGTCGATATAGACCTCGTCAAAGCTCTCGGAGAGTGCTTTTGCATATTCGGTCGGCTCTCCGTTTTCGTCTTTGAGCAGGGTGAGCATGAATTTCGGCATATCCGAGAATTCGCAAATACCCTTGCGCTTTTTCTCGTCGTTGTAGTTCTTTTCAAACTCGCAGAGAATGGCGTAGACCACCGCGCACATATCGGAATATACGAGGAAGAGCTTTTTAAGCTTGTCTCCGTCCTCGTAGAGATACTTTGCACGAATGTCCTTTATTTTGTCGTTGATCTCACCGCGAAGATTCTTGAAATACTCGCTTCTGTCGCTCTTTTCGCTTGATGAGATAGAGGGTATTCTGCCGGGTGTGTAGCCTTCAAAGGCGGATTTGACCTCGTCATATCCTCCGTTTTCAAGAGCGGAAAGGATAGTATGACACTGCGAAGCGTTATCAAGGAAGCAATCCGCGTATTTTGAAGCAATAAACGAGTCGTCCTGCATGTCGTCAACGCATTTGCGGAAGGTCCTCCAAGCAAATCTGACAGTCTCCTCAAGCTCGCGTTTCATAGCCTTTCCCTCGACGGTCTCGAAAAAGTCAACGTTCGCATTATCACGTAGACGCAGTGAATGAGCTTTCAGCTGCTCAAGTCCCAAGGGAGAGGTTATCAGCTTTGTGTAGATGTCAAAAAATGTGGGGACAAGACCCGAGGTGTCTCTCGCACCCGAAATGATGCCCAAAAGGTCGGTGAAATTGTTTGAAAAGCCAACGGGAGCAAGACTTTCATTGGTATATTTATCGCAACGCTCAAAGAAGGAATCAAGCGTCTCTTGCATTATCTTCTCGCGTATGGGAGCAAGCTCAGCATCGTCCGAGAGGCGCATAGATGCGGGAAGATCGAGCTTTTCAAAATTTGCTCTGACGGGCTCGGAAAAGAAGGAGTCTATCGTGCTTATGTGTGCGTTTCCAAGTCTTATTAGCTGTTTTTGAAGATGAATATTGTCGGGATGCTCGGCTATCGCCTCGGAAAGAGCCTTTGCTATCTTTGCCTTGAGCTCACCTGCTGCGGCACGCGTAAAGGTGACTATCAGAAGTCTCGAGAGGTCCTGACCATCCTCAATGATAGCCTTGATTATTCTTTGGGTAAGAGTATATGTCTTACCCGAGCCTGCGGCGGCGCTGACGAGCAGAGTCCTGTCTCGCACGTCAACAGCGTTTTGCTGTGCTTTGGTTAATGCCATTGTCTCTGCTCCTTTCTTAGTCTTTATTTGCCACAGGGCAGGTCGATCTCAGGCTACAGAAGCCGCATGCCTCCCTTGAGGGTGTCCTCGGAGCCTTGCCTGAGTACATATTGCGTGCTGTGTCCTGGATTGTCTGTTGCATAAGTGTGTTAATGTTAAGAATACTCTCCTCGCTGAAATCGGATTTTGCCGCGGGAGTTCCGTCCTTTTTGATAGACATTCCGAGCACCTTGGGATCAAGCTCGGGGCTTGCGGCGCGGAGAAGCTCACTGTCGTTAAGGGTAAAACCGCTTCTGACAGGGGATATCTTGCCCTCACTTTCCTCCGCGGACAAAAAGAGCGCAGAGGCAGGGAAAACGTCCTTGTCACCCTCTCCGAAAAAGTCGTGATTTTGCTCTATCGTAGCGGTGAAGAGATATGCAGGGAGCTGAAGATCGGCACCCGTCGATATCTTGGAAACGTCGTATTTGTGCGCGCCTGTCTTGTAGTCTATTATTCTGATATATTTTCTGTTTTCGCCCTCAAAGCAATCAATGCGGTCAACGACTCCGCCAAGGCTGACAACGGGGGAAGAATCGGTCTCATCGAGCTTTATTTCCATGGGCTTAAGAGCATCGGGCTTTCTGTCGGATATCGGCTTTTCGAATGCAACGATGCGGAAGAGCGAGGACTCAAACTCGTCCACGATGCTCTTTGCCATGATGAGCGCAAGATCGCGGATTCGCGAGAAATTGTACATAACGGACGGCGGCAGAGGACAGTTGATCCCGTCAATATATTCTCTGATAAGGGAATCCACGGTGGAGATAAGCTCGTCCGCCGCGATCATCTCAAGCCTTCCGTCCTCGGTCTTGAGCTTTTTGAGGAGATTTTCAAGCACGTAGTGAATGACAGTACCCGAATCGGCATAGCTTATCGCACTGACCTTCTGCTCGCGGAGCTTGAGCACGTACTCACACCAGTATTTGTAAGGACATTCCGCGAATGAGGAAATCTGCGACTTCGAAAGCCTGAGTCTGTCTCCGAATATCATTCTGACGTACAAAGGATCAATATTGACAACGTCACTCGGATCTGTGGGAAGCTCTAGAGCACCGTCGTCGTTACCTGTTTTAAGTTCTTCATCCTTATTGAGTGTTGAAAGAGAACGGATAAACGCGAGATCAAATTCACGAACCTCTATATATGGGAAGAGGAATCTCACGCGGCTCCATGCTGACGATGGGTTAAGTGCTCGTCCGCTGACGCTTGAACGACAGGTGGACAGAACCAGCTTTTGGGACGGCTTGGTCATCGCACGGTAGACGAAGAAAAGCTCGTCCGAGATAACCGTGTTTTCTCGTGAAGAGAGGGAGATGCCGAGCATATCCATGGCTTTCTTGTCGTTTTCGCTTAACAGCCCACTGCCTGAATAATTCGCAGGAAATTCACCCTCGCAAAGCCCTATAAGAATTGCAGTTTTAATGTTTTCGACACGGAGCGTAGCGGCAGAGCCCACCGTGACGCAATCATTCATCGCGGGCACGGAGCCGATATCTGTGTTGCGGAGCATTATCTCCATCGCGGCACAAAGCTCCTCTGCGTTGGTTTTGTTTTCGCCAAGAACCGTGGAAATGTCGGTCAGTGCAGAAACGATGTAATCGTAAAGGCGCAATATCTCACCCGCACCCTTGACGTCACCGCTGATAAGCGCGTCCTCGGCGCTTGCGGAAAGCTTTTCTGTAAGAGATATCTCGTCAAGATAGTCGTATATGGCGCGGCAGTTTTCGGTCGTGTTGCCCTTGTTCATCGAGAATCTTGATCTCAATCTTTCAAGAGGGGGAATGATCGCGGCTCTTACTCTGTTGGCGCACTCGAGGATCTCTTCGCCTCGCGCACTCATAACAGTGACGTATCCGTCGGGATTCATGCTCCATGCACTATCGGTGAACTGCTTGCCGCTGATATTCCAGGTGTAACAGTAATCTTCAAAAAGATCTGCGTCGCGGTCGTCAATGCCAAGAAGCCCTGTTTTGAGCAGGGTTATCACGTCAACGGTATTGAAGCCGTGTGCAACGCAACGAAGCGCGGAGAGGATCAGTCTTGCGGGTGCCGTCAGCGAAAGATCGGTGCGGTCGGAAAGAAAGTAGGGGATGCCTAGGCTCTCGAAGATCGCCTCTATCATACCTTTTCTCGTCTCGGGATCGCGCATTATTAGTGCGATCTCGGAGTAAGCAACGCCGCGCTTATGCTCTGATAATACAGAGAGTGCCGCACGGTATATCTCCTCGTATTCGTTTGCACAGGAGTACATTTCTATACTGCCGCGCGCACAGTCATCAATAATCGGCTTGTTTTTGTCGGTAACCGAGAAATTCCAAAGATTCTCCTCAAGTGCACAAAGCTCACCCTTATCGGTCCGTGCGTTTTGCTCAAGCGCGATTTCAGCATGCTCTATACCCTGATCCTTTGCATACCTTCTCAGACGCTTGAAGGTGTCGGCAACCGTCTCGAAATGCGGAGCTCTAGAGCCTTTTTCATACGTCAGCGAAATACACACGTTTTTCGCCTGTCTTAGTATCTGCTCGAGTATTGCGTGCTCCTCACCTGTAAAGCTGGTGAATGAATCTATGAAAATATTGCATCCCGATAAAAGATCGCTGTGTCGCAAAAGCTCTGCGGCACGGGAAAGCTTGTTTTCGGCGGCATATTCCGATTCACCGAATCTTATCTTGAGATTTTCGTCAAAGCAGGTGTATATCGCCGAGATGTCGGAAAGCTTGTTTGAAAGCAGGGCGTCGTCGGCGTTTTCCGAAAGGGAAGCGCACGCTTCTGCGGTGATGGAATTTGCACGAAGCTCATCGATCGTATTGAGCATCATTGAGGTAAAAGCCGCGTCGATCCTTGTCTTGCCGTACTGCTTGAGATCAGGGCTCAATTCGCGCAAGGACTGCCACATAACAAGGTTTCTCGCACCCTTACTTGCAGGACGCTCGGTAACTCCTCCGAAACGGCTGAAAATTATCTCGCAAAGACGGGAAAAGCTTATGACCTCAAAGCAAAGGGCGGATGACGCCGGCAGATCTGCAAGCATGCATTCGCTAAGATACACCTGCTGCTCGGGAACGAGAAGATAGGTCTTTTCCTTCGCCGCAACACAGGCCCCGATTTTCTTTATGATATAGTCGGTCTTACCGCTTCCCGAGCGGCCGAGCAAAAAAGTGAGCATATTTACCTCTTTTGTTTTAATTTTCTTTTTCAAGAATATCAAGATTTCTCTTGACGGTCGTTCTTTTTCTCCAAGAATACGCGCGAGAGGAAAAATCCTCGTCGCTCATTTTATCTATAAGCTCATTCGATATCTTCGGTGTAAGCTCATTCTTGAAAAAAACGATGTTTGTGTATATAGTTCCGTTTTTTATCGCGTTTTCAGTGTGAGGACAGACCTCTTGACAAATATCGCAGCCCCACGCAGAGCCGTATTTTTTTATGTGGGTTTTCTCGGTATCGGTGAGCTCGGCCTTTTTTTGAGTCAGAGCAGAGAGACACTCTCCGATCTCGCTCATAGGACAAGCCTTTTTGCATCTTCCACACCCCTCACAGCGAGTGATCCTATATTTTCCATCAACCTCAAGCGGAAGATCGGTGATTATCTCTCCGAGAAAAACGTAGGAAGAGTATTTTTCTGTTATAAGCATACCGTTGTCTCCTATAATTCCGAGACCCGACATGGCAGCTGCCTCGCGCTCGAAAATGGGTGAATCGTCGGCAAAGCCTGCAAACCTGTTGCTCGGAAAAATCTCAGAAAGACGGGGAATAATACTGTCAAACAGCCCCTTGAAAAAGAGGTGATAATCTCGCGGAATACAGTATGAAGAGATGTTTTTTTCTGCGTGCGCGGTATAATATGGCACCGCCATCATAATGGCATAAAGGGGAAGAGAGGAGTCAAATCCGATTTTCTCAAGCTTGTATGGCTTTGTTATCTTGCATACCGAGAGCGGTATTGCACCGACAAGGTCAATACCGTACAGTATGAGTTCTTTTTTTACCTTATCAAGCATATCTCAACCTCCTTTTCCTCAATAATATAATTATATCACATCAAATCTGACAAAACAAGTACGTATCTGCATTTATTCAACGTATTTTTATTTGTTCGTCATTAACTTGTCACAATATTTAATTATAATGTTAATGTACAATGAAGAATAATAGCTTTATGCGGAGGAAATATATGAAAATGAAAATTGCATTGTTGTCCGCCGTGATGGCGGTATCGCTTCTTTTTGTCGGATGCGATTTCAGTATCATCACGGATACGGGCTATAAGGATAACGAAAAGGAAAGCGTGACCTTTTCGGGGGAGAAGTTTGAGCCCGAGGAGGCAGAAAGCGGAATTGAAATAGAAAAGCCCGAATCTCAAAAGGACGAGGATGACCGTGTGACGAGTGCGGGTCAAGCGTATAACTCGGTAACCGAGGTCTACCACGCTATTGCAGATTCAGTAGTCGAGATCACGACGGAGATCGTGCAGACGAGCCTGTGGGGGCAGTACGTCTCTTCGGGTGCGGGAAGCGGAGTAATAATTGAAAAGAGCGGAATTATTGTAACGAACTACCACGTTATCGAGGGAGCGAGGACCGTAACGGTCCGCCTCACCGACGGAAGCGAATTTGCCGCAAGCCTTATCGGATACGATTCTCCGTCGGATCTTGCAGTGATAAAGATCAATGCACAGGGCAAAGAGTTGACCGTGGCATCGCTTGGATGCAGTGCCGATCTCGAGGTTGGAGAGGACGTTGTCGCGCTCGGAAATCCCTTGGGGTCTCTCGGAGGAACGCTCACTACGGGAATAATAAGCGCAAAGGACAGAGTAATTGAGGTCGACGGAAACGAAATGGTGCTTCTGCAGACCAATGCCGCGATCAATCCGGGAAACTCGGGCGGCGGACTTTTCAATATGGCGGGACAGCTTATCGGAGTCGTTAACGCGAAAATATCTCAAACGGGAATCGAGGGGCTTGGGTTTGCTATTCCAATAGACGTAGCATACACGGTAATTGACGACCTCGTAAAATACGGATACGTTCGCGGAGTCGTGAGCAGTGGACTTACAGTCCTTGACGTTACCGCGCAGAACAGATACATCGTCTATCAGAGATACGGCATCAGTACGATAGGCGTTGTGGTTCTTGAATCCGCCAACACAGACGAGCTCAAGCTCGGAGACAAGATAGTTTCGATAGACGGAACCGAGATCGAAACCTCGGACGACATCACGCTGCTTTTGAAGAGCTACAGCGTTGGCGATACCGTTACCGTGAAGATCAGCCGTGACGGAAAAGAGTCCGAGGTGTCGCTCACACTTACCGAGCAGGTGCCCGAGAGTGTAATTTTTGACTGATAAAGGAGAATGAGATGTACCATATACTTGTAGTTGACGATGAAGCGAGAATACGCTCAATAATAAAGAAATACGCGGAATTTGAAGGCCATACCGTCACAGAAGCGGGAGACGGAATGGAAGCGGTAAGACTCTGCCGCAAGGAGAGCTACGATATAATAATAATGGATATAATGATGCCCGAGCTTGACGGTTTTTCCGCCTGCAGAGAGATACGCAAGGTGTCCGACACACCCATAATAATGCTTTCAGCAAGGGGCGAGGAATACGATAAGATAAACGGCTTTGAGACGGGCATAGACGATTACGTTGTAAAGCCCTTCTCCGCAAAGGAGCTTATGCTTCGTATAGACGCGATAATGAAGAGAAGCAGAGTCAGAGCAAGAGTCAACGACGAGCCCAAGAAGCAGAACGTGATAGTCGAGCTCGACGGAGGAGGACTCAAGGCGGACCTTACCGCACGCATCGTGTACATTAACGGCGAGCGAGTTGATATGTCTCCCAAGGAATATGACCTTTTCTTCTATATGCTAGATAACAGAAACATTGCGCTTTCAAGAGAAAAGCTTATAAGCGAGGTCTGGGGATATGACTTTTACGGAGATGCAAGAACGCTTGATACCCACATAAAGCTTTTACGCAAGAGCCTTGGCGAGTACAGTAAATACATCGTAACGCTCAGAGGAGTCGGATATCGCTTTGAGGGCGATGTGTAATATAAGACATGGAAAACAGGACAGTTGATAGAAGACAGCGTAACAGAGGGACCCGTCGCACCTCGGGAATATCCTGGAGATTATTCGGAGCATTGACCATTTTCGTCGTCTTGGCGCTCTTGATAATCTGGGTGTTTCAAGTAGCACTGCTCAACCGCTTTTATGAAAAATACAAGCTCGACGAATTCGTTGAGAACGAGAAAGCCGTTTACGAGCATATAGAGAGCGCAGCGGATATGACCGAGGCAGTATATGCTCATTCCTCAAAGACGGACAGCTGTATGCGTCTTTTCAAGATAGTAGACGGAACCGCAGTCGAGATGGTGGATTCCGAAGTGAATAAGGGTTGCATACTTCACAGTATGAGCGGAGAGGGGCTTTCGAGACTGTACTCCCAGGCGGTAAAAAACGGGGGAGTGTACTCAAAAAAGCTCCATAAACCCTCTGACACTGAATCGGCGCATAATGCCGTATATGTTTCGGTGAGAAGCGACGGCAAGGGGAACGAATACGTGCTTATGATGGACTCTGAAATAGTACCCTTGGATGCCACCGTCCGTACGCTTGAGATGCAGTTCGGATGGATAATGTGCATGCTGATAATGGGAGCGTTGATAATTGCGCTTGCAATATCAAGAGTTATCTGCTCACCGCTTGAGAAAATGAGCAGATCTGCAAGAAAGCTTGCAAAGGGAGACTATAATGAGAAATTCATCGGAGGCGGATACAGAGAGGCGGAGGAGCTTGCAGAAGCACTCAACTACGCATCCGAGGAGCTTGCAAAGACGGATAATCTTCAAAAAGAGCTTGTCGCAAACATATCTCACGATCTTCGCACGCCCTTGACAATGATAAAGGGATACAGCGAGGTAATGAGAGACATTCCGGGAGAAAATAACCCCGAGAACGTTCAGGTGATAATCGATGAGACCGAGAGACTTACCGAGCTTGTAAACGACGTGCTCGACCTTTCCAAGATCCGTGCGGGAACGAGAAAGCCCGAGCCTGAGACCTTCGATCTCACAGAAACCGTCCGTGCGGTGCTCACAAGATATGAGAAGCTGACCGAAAAGGATAACTATTCGATAAACTTCATTGCTGACGAGAACGTGTACGTTACAGCGGACAGAACGATGATATTGCAGGTAGTGTACAATCTTGTCAACAACGCGCTCAATTATACAGGCGAGGATAAGAGGGTAAGCATAGACCAGTCGGTCTGGGATAACAGAGTCAGAATATCGGTCATGGATACGGGAAAAGGTATAGCCCCCGAGGATATTCCGTATATCTGGGACAGATATTATAAGGTCGATAAGGTCCATAAGAGAGCGATGATCGGAACGGGACTCGGACTTTCGATAGTCAAGGGAATACTTGAATCACACGGAGCCTCTTACGGAGTTGAGAGCAAGGTGGGAGAGGGCTCGAATTTCTGGTTTGAGCTTGAGACCTTCCGTGCAGTTGACGAATTTGAGGACATTGAGAAAAAAGAAAAATAAATTTTCTGAAAACCGTTGAAATTTTAACGGAAAAGTATTACAATATAAAGAGTATCACAGTTTTAGTTTTGGAGATGAGATTTTGACGACACATGCAGAGCTTGTAAACAGAATAATGAAATGCTCCGTATGTGGTAGAGAGCTTGAGATCACACAGGATATGAGAAGTGCCGTGTGTAACGGTGCGCGCCGTCATTGCTTTGATTTTTCAAAGGACGGCTATCTCAGTCTTCCGCAAAGCAGCGGAGGAGGAGATTCAAAGGGTGCGGTAGACGCAAGAAGGAATTTTCTTGATAAGGGCTATTACGCTCCCGTGGCGAACGCTGTCGCGGATGCCATCTCGAAATATGTGAGCACAGATGCCACCGTCATAGACGCAGGATGCGGAGAGGGATATTACACCTCGCTTATCGCAAAGAGCGTGGGTGGAGTTATCGGCTTCGATCTCTCCAAATTCGCATGCGGTGCGGCGGCAAAAAGAGCCAAGCGTGAGGGATGGGATAATCTTTTGTATTCAACCGCAAGCGTTTTCTCACTTCCCGTAAAGGACGGAGCGGCGGACGCGGTAGTAAATATCTTTGCACCCTGCGCGGAGAGCGAGTACAAACGCGTTTTGCGCGACGGAGGATATCTTTTCGTTGTCGGTGCGGGCAAGGATCATCTTATGGGACTCAAACGCGCGATATACAGAGACGTGTATGAAAACGGCGAACGCGCGGATATGCCCGAAAGTATGGAGCATGTCGAAAAAATAGTATCAAGCCACGATATAGTCGTGGAGGGAAAAGAGGACATTGCCGCGCTCTTTTCAATGACACCGTATTACTGGCGCACGAGCGAGCAGGATAAGGAAAAGTTAAAGGGGCTCGATCGGCTTGAGACCAAAATCGAATTCGAAATAAATATCTATAGAAAATAAAGACAGAACAGGACAAGGACATGAAATTCTCACTTTGTATTCCGATGTATAATGAGGCATCGATCATAAAGGACACCGCAAATACGCTTCACGAGTATATGTCGGCGAATTTTGAGGATTACGAGATCCTCTTCTCAAACGACGGCTCCAAGGACGATTGCGGAAAGATAGTTGAGGAAATGAATCTTCCAAACGTAAGAGTAGTAGGCTACGAGCAGAATATGGGCAAGGGCTACGCGGTAAGGACCGCAATGCTCGCGGCAGAGGGCGACGTGATAATGTTCACGGATGCAGACCTCGCTTACGGCACGAACGTAATAAAGCAGGTGTACGATACCTTTGCGGCAAATCCCGACGCGCAGATGGTCATCGGCTCGCGCAATCTCCATAAGGACGGATATGAGGGATATACCTTTATCCGCAAGATAGCAAGTAAGGCCTATATCAAGGTGCTTTCGATAATCGGAGGCTTCAAGCTCTCGGATTCGCAATGCGGGTGCAAGGCTTTCAGAGGCGATGCGGCAAAAAAGATCTTCTCTCGTTGCGAGGTCAACCGCTTCGCATTTGACTTTGAGTGCATACTCTGGGCAGTTAAGTTCGGTATGAAGATAGTCGAAATGCCCGTAAAGATAATCAACCACCGCGAGAGCAAGGTCAACGTCCTCCGCGATTCCTTCAAAATGGTGCGCGATATCCTCAAGATGAAAAAGCGCATTAAGAAAGCAAAAATATAAAATAAAATATAAAATAAAAAAAGAGGCTTGAGCCTCTTTTTTTATTTCTTCTTAGGCGGCTTATATCGCTTCATAGGCTTTTGTATCTTGTCTTTCTTGATCTTCTTGAGCGACATAACGCCTGTCTTTTTGTCTATCTTGTAAAGCTTTTTGTTCTTCTTTTTTTCCTTTTTAGCTTTCTTTGTCTTTTTCTGATTGACCGCCGCGGCAAAGGTCGCTATCTTTTCAAGCCTGTCCAAAAACTCATATATCACCTCGTCGGGATCTTTTTTCTCCTTCTTTTTAGGTGCGGCAGACTCGTCTGTGCAGAATGGACAATCAAGCTCCTCAGGAAGCTGATCCTTCTTTTTCATTCTCTGCCTCCGATCACTTTCTGTTCTTTTGGATGAGTATCTCAATAGCCTTGACAGCTACCTTGATAGCACGTTCTGTGTCGTGAGTTTCGTCCTCACCCGTGTCAAGTCCCGCGCTGAATCTCTCCTGGTTCCAAACGCAAGAGAAGACCGCACCGCTTTTAACACCAAGGAATGCACCGACTGTAAAGAGCGTGCCCGATTCCATCTCACTTGCAAGCGTGCCGAGTCTCTTCCAAGCCTCCCACTTTGCAAGAAGGTCGGAGGACGTGGGCATACGCGAAGGGGAGTGCTGACCGTAGAAGGAGTCCTTCGCCTGAACCACACCTGTGTGATTTGTATATCCGAGCTCGTCCGCCGCGAGCCTCAGAGCAAAGAGTACGTCGGGGTCGGATACTGCAGGGAACTCGATGGGCGCGTACTCGCGCGAGGTTCCGTCCTGACGGATCGCACCGTTTGCGATAACAACGTCTCCGGATCTTACGTTAAGGGAGATGCCTCCGCAGGTTCCAACGCGGATAAAGGTCTCAACACCGCAAGCGGCAAGCTCCTCGACCGCAATGGCGGTGGAAGGACCGCCTATACCTGTCGAGCAGACCGAGACAGTCTCGCCCGCGATCTTACCGTTCCAGATGTTGTATTCGCGGTTGGTCGAAACGTGATAAGGCTCGTCAAAGAAAGCGGCGATCTTCTCGCATCTTCCGGGGTCACCGGGGAGAATACAATATTTACCCACCTCGCCGGGTGCTACGTTTATATGATACTGTTTCTCGTGAGAATCTAACATTTTTATTCCTCCGATAATTATTTTTCTCTATATACACAATCATTATAACACATATTGGAAAATAATTCAATACTTTTTTCGCATAAGGTAAAGGACTCTGCAAATAATAATAAAAAAATGATCGGAGCAAAAAATGCGGAAAAATATTATAAAGCTTGACGCTTCCTTCCTGTCTTACGGGAACGCGGTGGGTAAAAAGGAATATGACGGACCTCTCGGCGAGAGATTTGATATGCACTCGCCCGACGACAGATACGGCAAAAAGACCTGGGAGAGCGCGGAGAGCGAGATGCAAAGACTCGCCTTCAACTCTGCTCTCGCGAAAAAAGAGATGAGGTTTGAGGACGTGGGCGCGATCTTTGCAGGGGATCTGCTCAATCAGTGCGTAGGCTCTGCATACGGACTTTGCGGATGCAATATAGGATATTTCGGGCTTTACGGCGCGTGTTCGACATGCGCGGAGAGCATAACCCTCGCCTCGATCCTGACTACACATAAGATCTACCCCTTTTGTGCGGCGGTAACCTCGTCGCACAACTGCTCTGCGGAAAGGCAGTACAGAAATCCGATCGAGTACGGCTCGCAGAGAACACCGACGTCGCAGTGGACGGTCACGGGCGCAGGCGCGTTTGTGATTGGGGACGGCGACTCGGGAGAGGTCAAAATACGTGCGGCATTACCCGGACACGTTATAGACAAGGGAATAACCGATTGTAACAATATGGGCGCGGCAATGGCACCCGCGGTGTGTGATACTCTCGTCAGATTTTTTAATGAAAGCAAGACAAAGCCCTGCGATTACGACCTTATTCTTTCGGGCGATCTCGGATACGAGGGTGTATCTATACTTCGTGAGATCATCGCGATAGAGGGATATAAATTGGGCGATAACTACACCGATTGCGGAATGCTGATCTACGATAAGGAAAAGCAGGACACACACGCAGGCGGCTCGGGATGCGGATGCTCCGCAAGCGTGCTCTCGGCATATATCCTGCCCGAAATAGCAAAGGGAAGATATAAAAAGGTGCTTTTCATTGCCTCGGGAGCAATGATGAGCCCGGATATGATAAAGCAAGGCGAGAGCATACCTGCAATCGGGCATCTGCTTCTTTTTGAATCGAATAGCAAAGCTTCTGCTTCGGTAAAGACCGACGAGAAGCAACAGACGAGGGGCAATAAGGCTTCTTCCTCGGGAGAAGCTGTCGCACAGCGACTGATGAGGGGAGAATAAAAATGGAAACTGTAAGACAATTTATATGGGCATTTATCATAGGCGGACTTTTATGCGTGATAGCCCAGATACTGATAGACAAGACCAAGCTCACACCTGCAAGAATACTCGTTTCCTACGTAGTAGCAGGAGTGATACTCGGTGCACTCGGACTCTATCGACCGATAGTCGAGCTCGCAGGCGCGGGGGCAACTGTGCCACTGACGGGATTCGGATATCTCATCAGCGAGGGAGTGCGCGAGGCGGTCGATAAGCAGGGACTGCTCGGCGCACTCACAGGCGGACTTACCGCCGCGGCGGGAGGGATCGCGGCGGCACTGATATTCGGCTATCTCGCGGCGGTGTTCTTCAAAGGAAAGAGAAGGGGATAATGTAAGTTATCCCAAAGCGCTCCTGAGCTTTTCAAGGGCGCTTTTTTCTATCCTTGAGACGTAGGAGCGCGATATACCGAGCTTTTCGGCTATCTCGCGTTGTGTCAGCTCCCTCGTGCCGCAAAGACCGTATCTCATGATGATTATCTGTCGCTCACGCAAAGTAAGCACGGTCTTGATGCATTTGAGAGCCCTCTCGCTCATGATCTTGCGCTCGGTCTCCTCGCTGACGTTCTCGTCACTGCTGATAACGTCTATGTATGCCAAGGGATTGCCGTCGCGGTCAACGTCAATTGTCTCGTTTATAGATATGTCGGATGAGTGCTTTTTCTCGGCGCGAAAGCTCATGAGTATCTCGTTTTGAATACACTTTGATGCGTAGGTCGCAAACCTTGTGCCGTTGTCGGTGTTGTAGGTGTCAACAGCCTTTACAAGACCGATCGTGCCGATAGAAACAAGATCCTCCCCGTTTTTATTGTTAGAATAATACTTTCTGACAATATGGGAAACGAGCCTTAAATTGTGCAATATCAGCTTCTGCCTCGCCTCTTCGTCGCCGCTCTTCATCATTGCAAAGCATTCCTTTTCCTCGCTTTGAGTGAGCGCGGGAGGGAAGCTCTGCTGTGTGGAAATGCCCAGAATGGGTGAGAGAAACCTTGCAAGTGCCGCTAAAATAAGTGAAAAAATGACCATAACAACCTCCATTGCGCCTCGCGCTTGATGTAATGAGTATATGACGACTCGGCATGTACATATTTTTGCGGACAAATCGTGTTTTTTGAAAAAATATGTTGACAAGCAGTGTTTTTAAGTGTATAATGTGAGAGTCGGCAAAAGCCGATGACAACCGCATAAAAAATCAGGGGTGCTGTCACGCGACGGCTGAGACGGAAAGCTCCGAACCCTTGCACCTGATACGGATAATACCGGCGTAGGAAGATTTTAAAGATATGTTTTGTGATCCTCGGATCGTGAAATTCATCCCACCGTGATTTTTCGTGCGGATGAATTTTTTTATTTCCAAGGAGGAAAACAAAATGAAAAACACAATGAAACAAAGGATCCTCTGTATCGCAGAGGGCGCGGTTATCATCGCGCTGGCTTACGTTATCGAGCTTTTGTGCGTATGGCTCAATGCCATCTCGGGCGTAAGCGCGCTTTTGCCCTTTGGCGGCACGATAACGATAAGCATGCTCCCTATAGCATACTACTCGTACAGACGTGGAACCGCCTGGGGACTTGGCGTGGGCTTTGTCTATTCGCTTTTGCAGATGATGCTCGGCTTTTACATTCCGCCCGCAAATACATGGTGGGCGCTCGTGCTTTGCATAGTGCTTGACTACCTTGTTGCGTTTACCGTCGTGGGACTTGCAGGACTTTTCGCAAAGCCGTTCGGCAAATACAGACTCGCAGGCTACTGCACGGGAGCGGTTGCCGTATGTCTTATCAGATTTGTGTCAAGCTTTTTGTCTGGAGTCATACTCTGGGGCTCGAACGCGCCCGAGGGAATGAACGTATGGCATTATTCTCTTGTTTACAACGCATCGTATATGTTGCCCAATGCAATACTGACGGGTATATTCGCGGTAGTCGTATGCGCGGCTCTTGATCCCAAGACCCTCCGTCCGATGAAGAAAAAGAAGCTCGAAGAAAATTAAGTAAACTTAACTAAAAAGGTGCAATAAAAAAGCATCTGCCATGCGGCAGATGCTCTTTTATTTGTAGTGAAAGACTATGAAAAAACGTTTTAATCCTTTTTAGCAAAAATACACTCGTATTTCGCCATATTAACTATCTCACCCTCGGCATATTTTCTTCCTGTAAGAATATCGGTGGAGGCGAATGGAATCCTAATAGTCGCTTCCTTCTCGTCGCTCTCGATAGCGCAGAAGACCGTGCCGTATTCGCCCTCAAGAATAGAGGTAACAACGTCCTTCGGAGCTTCCGTGATAGGCTCGATTCCAAGCTCTGAAGCAAGAGAACCTACGAATTTAGCATAGCTTTCGTTGTCAAGTGCCGCACCCATCATAATAATGCGACCCTTTCCGACTTTGGTTTCTGTGATAGCCGCATAGCCTTCAAGGTATTCATCGCCACCCGAGGCATAAGTGCCAAGCACCTTTGCATTCTTTCCGGGAACGAATGCGTCGTAAATAAGATTTTTCGTATTAAGAGTCGTGCCGTCCTCAAGAGTTATCGAGGTGCAGGGACGCTTAGTGTTCGACCATTCCCAGGAGTTAGGACCCGGCATGTAGAATTTTCTCGTTACGTCCGCCCAATCCTCCATGTGACCGAAGGGAGCGTGTCTGTATTTGGAGCAATCCTTCGTATAAATATCCGTCAAGGGACCAACCACCCAAACTCCGCCGTTTTCTACCCAAGGCAGGATCCTGTCAAGGAATCCACCCTCTTCAAGAGTGTAAGAGCGGTATGTTATAAGGAGCTTGTAGGGAGTAAGATCGTGATACATCGAGATCATATCGGGGCGATACTGTCTTTCAAGTAGCGGATCGTAAGTCGTGCGGGGCATATCGCCGAGATAATTGTAGCCCTCAACGCCCATAGAGGTCTGAGGCGCGTACTGAGACATAACGTAGGAGCTGTGAGAATGCGTTATCGCAATGCCGCTCTTCTTAACCTTTGTGCCGTTAAGCATAGGACGAAGAGCATTGAGATCTCTCGAGATTTCGCGAACCTCGTCGCTGGTGTGCATATCGCGCCCCCAAGCGTCGATCACAGAGCCGTGACCCATCTCGTGACCGCCCTTGTGTGAGCGGTAGAGCCAATAAGAGACAAGTTCACCGCCGAGCATAAAGCTTGAAAGCGTGTTTGCCTTGCAAAATCCCTTTGCGCGAGGTCCGAGAGGCTCGTTTCCGCCCGCCCAGCAGGTGGAGGTTTCGGTCACCCAGAATTTATCGCAAGCGCATCTGTATGTGTCAAACCATTTCTGAGCCTGAAGCGGCCCTGCATAGTGATTGAACTGCGCTACGTCAAGATGATTGTTTATACCCTGAATATCAAACTGATATACAGGCATCATATCCGTACCGATGGGCTTGTCAGTGTATTTTCTGAGTATATTCTTCTGTTCAAGCAAAAAGTCAATATAGCACTCATTCTTGTATTCCTCCCAAGCCGATTTCTGCGCGGGAGGCATTCCTATAACGCCGTCAACTGCATCGACCTCTTCAAAGGATGAGAAATCCATTGACCAAGTGTAGTGCTCCCAAGCATCGTTGAGAGCCTGTATGGTTCCGTATCTCTTTTTGAGGTATTCGGTCCAGCCTGCTCTGCAGGAGGGGCAGTTACATCCGGTTTTGTGCGACATGGTAGCTATCTCGTTGTCGAGCTGCCAGCCGATAACGTTCTCATCCTTGCAAAATTCCTTCGCCATCTCTTCAACGATCTTCGCACAGAAGGAGCGGAAGGTCTTGTTTGTCGGGCAGCTCTGACGGCGAGCGCCGTGAGTGGCTTTCTGACCCGAATATTCTGCCATTATCTCGGGATATTTGTGCTCCATCCAGGAGGGAGGAGTAGCGGAGGGGGTGCACATAACGACGGCAATACCGCGAGCCTTGCATTTGTCAACAACCTCGCGGAAAAGGGAAAAGTCGTATTTGCCCTCTTCGAGCTCCATGGTGCTCCAGGCAAATTCTGCGATACGCACGGTGTTGAGACCGTGAGATACGAGTCTGTCAAGGTCAGCGTCGATCTCCTCGCGCGGCCAGGACTCGGGATAATATGCGGCACCTAAATAAGGTGGCTTGAAATCGTACATGATGTTATTCCTCTCTAATGAAATTGCAGGGAAAAGTATCCCAAAACTTTAACTAAATTATACCATCGGCACAAATAAATGTCAACAACCGCAAGTAAAATAAAACTATAAACATATTGCAAAAATATAAGGATATTGCAGTTGCAGCCTCGTTTATTTATAAGATGAAAATGATAATCAACAGGAAAAAATATACAACCCGAAGGAGTGTATTTCCATATTGACAAAAAGCTTATTATTTGGTATAATAAACAATATCTTTACACACAGGAGGAAGCGGATATGAAAAAGACTGCAAAAAAGCTTATTTTGATATTTTTGATCGTACTTGTTTGCATAGTATCCATCGCTCTTTGTGTGTGTTTTGCTTTGAACAACGGCACGAAGGGACTCAAATACAAGTCCAACGGAGACGGCACCTGCTACGTAAGCGGCATAGGGAAAGCAACCGATACGGAGATAATCATCCCCATACTCTCACCCGGTGGTAGCTTTGTTACGGGTATAGCTGATTCCGCATTCGAGGGATGCGATAAGATAGAGTCGATAGAACTCCACGGAGGTATAAAGTATATCGGTGCAGATGCATTCTATAATTGCCACGCTCTGAAGCTTGTTGAGTACGGAAACGCATATTACTTAGGGAATACGTCAAATCCCTATCAAATACTCATAAAAGCCGCCTCAACAGAGATCGGTAACTGTGAGATACATCCCGATACCGAGATCATATACGGCTCCGCATTTTCGGGATGCAGTGAGCTTGAAAGAATCGACGTTCCGAAAAAGGTCAGATATATAGGGTCTTATGCTTTCGCCTGGTGCGAAAAGCTCTCCTGGGTCACCCTTGACTGTGACTTGAAAATGATAGAGGAATACGCATTTCTGGATTGCGCAAGTCTCAAGGAAATAAAGCTTCCCCGAAGTGTAGAGCAGATAGAAAATTGGGCATTTGCGTTTTGTCGGAATATTGAGACGGTAAGCATTGAAAAATACAGCCGAATGAAATCGATAGGGGAGTACTCCTTCTATTCGTGTGAAAAACTGACAGGCTTTGACCTTGACGCACTTGACGAGCTTGAGAGCATCGGCTATGCGGCTTTTGCGGGCTGTAAAGACCTTCGTGACGTGACCGTACCCTCACAAAAAATAAAGATCGGAGAGCTCGCTTTTTTGGATTGTGCTCTTGAAAACAAGGACACAATATTAAAGAATGCTCAAAAAACGAAGCGCGAAAAATACACGGCAGACCTTGTGCAAAGCGTGGGTGCACTGAATACGGTACTCAAGACACAGCAGCTCAAAAACCTTAATTTCTTTGCAGAAAACCTTATTCACGTGCAAACCGATGACCTTGAAGGCGGAAAGATGCACGTCGGACTTCCATATAGCTCAACGCGCATAGAAAACCTCTTCGTTCCGAATTTCGTCAGCCTCTATTCCTTTATGACGTCTGTAAAAAACCCCAATAGCTATCTGTACTCGGTCGATATGGGAGAGCTCGGCAACGTAAACGGAGACACGTATTACGGTGCGGTGTGCAGTACGTTTTGCAGCTATGCCCTCGGAATAGACGGGATCCATACCACGTATCAGTGGAAGGATATACCCGGTATGGAAATATTGTCCGACCAGTCGATACACGCTTTGTCGATCGGTGACAGTATAGTTGGCGACGGTCACGTAGTTATCGTTACAAATATTTTGCGCGACGCATCGGGCAAGGTGTACAGCGTAACTGTAACGGATATATGGCGAGAGGGAGTAAGAGAGCGAAAGTTCACACAAGAGCTCTTCGCAAACGCATTCCCGACGGACAGATTCACCTATTGCAGATACAAAAAGATCATCGATTCGGAGTACAAGACACAGCCGTTTGTCCCGGTGCACGATCAGACACCCAAGACCTTCAACTATAACACAGACATAATACCCCGCAAGGGAGACAGATCAAACTGGCTTACGGGCACGGACGTTGAGATAGACGTTTTGAACGCGAAGGACTATACGGCAGTCGAGATATACAAAGACGAAACCTTGATAGAAGCTCTCGGAGTGTTTGACACGGTAGTGTTGTCTGATCTCGGTGCGGGAAGCTATAAGGCGCGTCTTATCGGAGAAGAGAAAAGCTCGGATTTTTGTTATTGGATAGTGGTGGATGCCGTTTCCAAGGCGACCGTCGGCGAGGGAGAAGGCGAGGTCAACGTGACATTCAGCGCAACTAATGCCAAACCCGAGTTTATCGTCTGGCAGGACAGTGACTATAATGGAACAAAGCACATGCAGTTTTTGACAGATTCAGAGATCGCGGCAGGAGAAGCGATCGGACGCTTCCGCTCGGGAGACTATAAGGTAAGGGTGGCTTTCAGAACAGAATACGGAGTGATATTCAGTGAGCTTCCCCGAGGAATTGAAATACCGTAAAGAAAAAAGCGAGCCGTTTTTGCGGCTCGCTGATTTTTTTCTTAAAGCTTACTTATTAAACATTATCTTCTCACTGTTGAACATTCTCGTCAGAACGTAAACACCGACCGCGGTAACGGCGATATTTGCACCGACGGTTATAAGAACGTTTACAAGGTTGCCCTCAAAGGAGAATATTCCTATCATACTCTGAACGCTGTTAAAAATCGGGATAAGGTAGAGCAGGGGATTTGTTACGGCATTTCCCATCATACCCGAAAGACCGATGAGCATCGAGAATATCATAAGCGGCGTAACGTACGTGCTTGCTTCCTTTATCGTCTTTGCGTAAGCGGAGATGATAGAAATGATCGTAATAAGCACAAGCACGGTCGAAAGTATTACAAGCGCGACCATAGCGTAATCTGAAACGCCGTAAACACTGCCGTCAAGCTCCATAGTGTCACCCATAAGCTTCGGGAGGGAAAGAACGATACCGATAGTGCTCGAGGCACCGCTGATAAGCGCCATGAGTGAGAGCGCAAGGATCTTACCTATCGCAATATGCGAACGCTTCGTAGGAGTGATAAGCAAAGTAGCGATAGTTCCGCGCTCCTTTTCACCCGCGATAGATTCGGGAGCGACCGCCATACAGCCCGAGAAGAGAAGCATAACGAGAAGCATGGGCATCAGCATAGAAAAGAGCATACCGGTCATATCCTCATCGCTTGCAAGGTCGAAGACTATATCCGAGCTGTTGTTTACGTCAAATTTATTTATCATCTGCGCCTCGGTGTAGTCAAGAAAGGCAACTATGTTCTGATAAGCCATTGAAGAATTGACCGATGATGAATTATAATATACCTCAATATTCGGAGCGGCGATACCGCTTGAAATGTCATAAGCTCCAACCTTTTTATCAAAGTCCTTTGGGAAAACGATCAAAAGATCGAGGGCTTCATTCTTTATGTCGTCCTTGTAATCGTTGATCTTGTTCTTTTCCGCATCACTTATGTCGAACAATCCCGATTGTTTAAGAGGTCCGTTGAGACTGTCAGGCATATTCTGAACGTATACAACGGGTAAGTAATCGTCGTCGGGCATAAACGCATCACTCATAGCACCGCCCATAAGCGAGTAAATAACGTAGATGAGAAAACCGGGCATTATAAGGGCAACAAGAGTCCTGCGATCCTTGAAGAAGCGCGCAAGCTCCTTTTTGAAAATGGTGAAGATAGCATTGTTTTTCATTATGCCTCACCTCCCTCGTATTCAAGGTAGATATCGAAGAATCTGTCCTCAAGATTCTTGCCGTCACAAATTTTGGCAAGCTCATCGGATACTACCATCTGTCCGTTGATAATTATTCCGACCCTGTCGCATATCTTTTCGATAAGGCTAAAGATATGAGTGGAAACAATGACCGTCTTTCCTTGCTCCTTAAGATATAAAAGGAAGTCGGTAACCACCTTTGCTGTGATAACATCAAGACCGTTAGTCGGCTCGTCAAATATTACTATGTCGGGGTCATGCACGAGCGAGATGGCAAGAGAAGCCTTCTGCTTCATACCCGTAGAGAGATCCGAGACCTTGACCTCGGCGAATTTGTCAATGCCAAAGCGAGAGAAGAGCTCCTTCTTGCGCAGAGCCGCCTTTTCGGGAGAAATTCCGTGAAGGGAGGAGAAGAAGTCAAAAAGATAGTTAGGAGTAAAGAATTCCTCGAGCTTCAGCTCACTTGTAAGAAATCCGATCTTCGAGCGCACCACGTCGGGCTCGTTTACGATACTGTGACCGTCAATGAACGCGTCCCCCGAGTCGGGCTTGATGAGTGTTGCAAGCATACGGAGCGTCGTAGTTTTTCCTGCACCGTTCGGACCTAATAAGCCGTAGATCTCACCCTCGTAAGCCTCGAAGGAGAGTTTATTGACCGCACGGCGTACGGTTGAATTTGTTTTTTCGATTTTTTGCTGTTTTTTTGACAGCTTGAAGGTTTTTGATAGGTTTTCAACCTTGATTAGTTCTTTCATTTTAAAAGCTCCTTTCCGAAATTATTGGTTTATAAAGAAGTCTTCAGACGAGTATATGAAATCCGATATTCCAAATCCCGCAAGGTTCTTCTTGAAGGCTATAAGACCGAAATACTCATGCCCACCGCTCTTAAACCGTATATACAGGCAATTCTGTTTGAAATTTTCATTCGAGCTTTTAATGCCTGCCTGATAATAGTTCAAAAAAACGACCGAGTCGGCATCAGGTCTTATTGAAAGATCATCGATCATAGCGTGATTAGGATGAAGATATTGTTTCGCCCTTTTAACGTCGCCGTTGTGCAGTGCATCAAAAAACTCAGTAGCGGATTTTTCTGCCTTCTCTTCGGATATTGGAAGATTAAGGGATACAACTGCGGTTAGTGTAAAAACAAGTATGACCACAATGATAGCAACTATCTTTTTTGTTTTGTCAGACATCATTTTCCTCCAGACTGTGAATTCTATGTCCTGTTTGCTAAAAGCAATCGCATTACACGGTCATTTGACTGTGTAATGCGATTATACCACGTCGGCATAGAAATGTCAATACTCTGATTGAAAAAAGAAGAAAATTATCTTATCTGAACGAATCCAAGCTTTTTCTGAACCTTGGAGAGAGTGCGGCGAGCAACGTAAGAAGCCTCCTCCGCGCCCTTCTTCATCTGTGATTCGAGCTGTGCCTTGTCGGACATAAAGGTGTTGAATTTCTGCTGAACGGGAGCGAGTGCGTCAGCGCAGACCTCACCGACAGCAAGCTTGAAGTCGCCGTAACCCTTACCCTCAAACTCGCGCTCGATCTCATCAAGAGTCTTGCCCGTGAATACAGAGTAAATGGTCATAAGGTTGTTAATGCCGTCCTTGCCCTCTGCGTAGCAAACGCAGGTGTCGGAGTCGGTGACAGCGCGCTTGAATTTGCGGATGATAGTGTCCTTGTCGTCGAGAATGTAGACGACCGCGTTCGTGTTCTCGTCCGACTTGCTCATCTTCTTCGTCGGGTCGGCAAGAGACATTATCTTCGCGCCGCTCTTTGCCATAATAGGCTCGGGAATAGTGAAGGTGTCGGGATATATCGCGTTGAAGCGTGTCGCAATGTCACGGCAGAGCTCAACGTGCTGCTTCTGGTCGATACCGACGGGAACGACGTCGGTCTGATAGAGCAGAATATCGGATGCCATAAGCACGGGGTAGGTAAAGAGTCCCGCGTTTACGTTGTCAGCGTGCTTCTGCGACTTGTCCTTGAACTGAGTCATTCTGGAGAGCTCGCCAAAGCCCGTAAAGCAATTTAAGATCCATGCAAGCTCTGCGTGCTCCTTGACGTGTGACTGAACGTAGAGAGTGTTCTTCTCGGGGTCAAGTCCGCAAGCCATGTAGAGAGCAAGAGTCTCGTATGTGCGGCGGCGAAGGTCTGCGGGCACCTGACGAACCGTGATAGCGTGCTCGTCAACAACGCAGTAAAAGCACTTGTACTTTTCGGAATAAGTCGAAAAATTCTTTATCGCGCCGAGATAATTTCCGATAGTTAAATTTCCGCTCGGCTGAACGCCCGAGTAGGAAATAGGGGTGTTTTGAAACATAATTATATCCTCACTTTGAATAATTTTTAAAATTAAAAGTCCCCGACAGCAAAAGCTGTCGGGGACGAATTAACTAAACTAGTATAATCCGTGGTACCACCCACGATTCAAGGCAAAAGCCTCCTCAATAAAGCATTAACGCTGCCAACGTCTCCCATACTCGCGCCTGCGCGCTTTCCGTTTGCCCTCAAAGGTCCATTCGGCATTGTATTCTGACCGCACTCACACCCGCGGCGGCTCTCTGAACAGAAGGGAAAATGCTTACTAATCCTCGTCATAGGTTTGATGACTTATTATATCACCGAAATATTTATTTGTCAATAGCTTTCACACAAATTCTCTCGCAAGCTCACCGAGCACTCTGACACCCGCGATTATCTGCTCGTCGGAGGGAGTGCTGTAATTGAGGCGGAAGGACTGTGAAGGAGCCTCGGTGTCGCAGTTGAAGGTCGCACCAGGAACTATCCGAACGTTTCTCGCCGTCGCCGCCTTGATAAAGGCATTAGCGTCAACATGCTCGGGAAGGGTGCCCCAAATAAACAGTCCACCCTCGGGGCGCGTGAATTTGATGCACTCGGGCATCTCGCGCTCAAGGCACTCGAGCATAAGGTTGCACTTGTGCCTGTATATCTTGCGTATCTCCTCAATATGCCCCTCAAGATCACACTCTGTCATGTACTTATAGCAAAGTATCTGGAAGAACAGATTTGTGTGAACGTCGCTCGTCTGCTTTGAAACCACCATTTTGGAGGCAACGGTGTCGGGCGCGATAACAAAACCGACTCTCATACCTGCAGAGAGAATTTTCGAGAATGTAGAGCAATAGATAACGATACCCTCATCGTCAAAGCTCTTGATGCTCGGGATATCCTCACCTGCAAAACGGAGCTCTCCGTAGGGGTTGTCCTCAAGTATCATAAGACCGTATTTCTTTGCAAGCTCATAGATCTTAACGCGCTTTTCGTAAGAGGTGCAGATACCCGCAGGATTCTGGAAATTCGGAATTACATAAATGAGCTTTGCGTTCGGAGTATTTTTGATTGTCTCTTCAAGCTCCGTGGTGTTCATTCCGTCGTCCTCGAGAGTTACACCGACGGGAGTCGCACCGTTTGAGCGGAACGCGTTGAGCGCACCGATAAAGGTCGGATTTTCGCAGATCACCGCATCACCCTCGTTGCAAAAAACCTTGCAGGCAAGCTCGATACCCTGCTGACCGCCCGACACGATGATAGCAGTGTCATCAAAAGCGTCACCGCACGCGACCGATCTGCCGATATTGAATTTCTCCTTCTGTCTCTTCGCTATAACCTCGCGCAAGGGGGTATATCCGTCCGTAGCACCGTACTGGAGCGCAGAGGTAGGCATTTCCGAATAAATTGAAGCCGATATCCTCGCCATCTCTTCCACGGGGAAGGACTCGGGCGCGGGATTTCCCGCAGCAAAGCTTATCGTCTCGTCAGTTGCGGGAGCCTTTAATATTTCACGTATCGCGCTGGGCTTCAGATTTGCGATCTTATTTGAAAAGGTGTAATTCATATCGTTATCTCCGATCTTTGCTTTAACGGAATAAATTATATCACTTTTCCGCGGTCTATTCAAGAGCTTTTTATAAAAAACTTGACTTTTCGATGAGTGTGTGATATAATTTTATGACCGATCTCCGGGGAGTGAAAAAAATGAAAAAAGCAATGAAAACAGTAACCGATATCTTTTTGATAATAGTCGCGGCATTTCTGTCCGCCATAGGGCTGTATACCTTTGTAAACCCCGCAAACTTCGCACCGAGCGGAGTTGACGGAATCTCAATGATGGTACAAAAGCTTACAGATATAAATATGGGCTATGTCTCATTGGCGATCAATGTCCCCCTGCTTATCATCGCGTGGTTCTTCATCAGCAAAAAATACGTAGTATATACGTCTCTATTTACCGTCGTGTCGTCCGTCGCGATGATAGTAATGGAGAAGATAAATATGTACGAATACGTTACCGATAACCACGTTTGGATAGCGGTATTCGCCTCGGGAATAATGCTCGGAGTCAGAACCGCGATAATGATAAGAATAGGCGGAAGCACGGGAGGTGTCGATATCATCGCATGCATCGTGCAAAAGAAAAAGCCTTATATGAATATCGAAACGCTCATCTCGATATTTTGCTACGTGACAATCGGGATCTCATTCTTCGTTTACCGTAATATAGAAAGCGTAATAATGTCGGTAATTCAAACGCTCATCTTCAATCTCGCAATGAATTCGGTCCTTAAAACGACGAGAAATGCCGTCGAGGTACGGATCATCACAAGCAACCCCGAGCAGTTCAAGGAGGATATACTTCTCAATCTCAAGCACGGAGCAACGGTGATGGACTGCAAGGGAATGTTCACGGGCGAAGAAAAAACAATGATCGTAACCATAATAAACATAAACCAGATGGACGAGCTCATAAAGCTATCGCGCAAATATCCCAATTCCTTCGTTTATTTCAGCGAGGTAAACGGGGTATGGGGCAACTTCCGCTGGCATAAATCCGATGCGGTAAAATAAATCAAAAGGAAAAGCAAAAATGGCAAAAATTAAATGGAAGGGCGGAGCACTCATAGCCCCTCTGCCACCCGTAATGGTCAGCTGCGGGGATATGGAGAGATCAAATATTCTCACAGTCGCGTGGACGGGAATAACCAATACGATACCGCCGAAAACTTATATATCGGTCCGCCCGTCGCGTCACTCGTACAACATCATAAAGGAGAGCGGAGAATTTGTCCTGAATCTCACCCCGTCAAGCCTTATCAAAGCGGCAGATTATTGCGGTATTTATACGGGCACAAAGGTCGATAAATTTGCAAAATGCAACCTCACAAAAGAAGAGGCGACCGAGGTCGCCTGTCCGCTTATCGCCGAATGTCCCATGTCGATAGAATGTAAGGTCACGGATATCATTTCCCTTGGAACTCACGATATGTTTATGGCAGATATAGTCGCAGTAAACGTTGACGATTCGCTACTTGACAAAAACGGCAAGCTCGATCTTGCGCGCGCAGGACTTGCGGCATTCGCACACGGCGAATACTTCGAGCTTGGCAAAAAGATCGGATATTTTGGTTTTTCTGCAGCGAAAAAGAAAAAAGGCAAGGGAAACACACCCCAAGGAAAAACAAACACCGCAAAACCCAAGAAAAATTAAAGAAAACGGAGATGCTTTCACATCTCCGTTATTGTTTTCAATTATAAATTATTTGCCTGCAGACTCGGTAGGAGCCTCGGTCGTAGTCTCTGTGGAGTTCTCAGTAGGAGTCTCAGTCTCAGTGCCCGTCTCCTTTTCAAAGTTTTCAGCACCGGACTTGATATAACCTACAGTCTTCTCACCGCCGTATGCAACGAACTCGATCTTGTACCAGCCTGTCTCGGTATTCTCTGCAATTACCTTGGTCTCAACACCTGCAAGGGCATAACCGATAATTGCGCTTCCGTCGAAGGTGGGAAGATTACGAATATTGAGAGAGCCGGTCATTTCGTTAACGACAACTGTCTTGTCAACCTCAACGAAGCCCTCGTCAGCGTTCTTGAGAGTTGTAAGGAACTTGGAAGCAACATAATACTCCTGCTCGTTGTAGAGAACCTTGCTCCAGTAATTAGCCCCATCTGTGCTGAGACCGATTCTGCGAAGCTCTGTTCCGTGAGCAACGGAGCCCTTTGCCTTATAATCTGCAGTGCGGAGGGTAACCGCGCTGTCGGGATTGTTAACGTATACGAGCTGGTCGCACTCGGTGTAAGAATACTCTCCGGGGTCGCCAACCTCGCTGGGCGCACCTGTTCCAACTTCAAATCCGCTTTCCGCTGTGTCGGACTCGTCATTTTTGGACTCATCCTCACTTCCGGACTCATCCTCAGATCCGGACTCTGCGGGAATATTTATGTCATTGTTTTCGGTAGTCTCTTCCTCTTCGTTGTTGCACGCAACAAGAGAAGCCGCTACGATAAGTGCCAAAAGAATTGCTAATAATTTTCTGATCATTTCTGCCTCCTGAACGACCCGTTTCGGGGATATTTTTTCATAAAAGATATTTTTTTCGCATTTGCAGAATAATTATAACATACCCGTCTCGGTATGTCAATAACAAAACGTCAAAATTTTAAATTTTTTTTACTTTTTGGGAATGATTCCGAGCGTTAAAATCAACTTTCGGTAAAAAGATGCAAATGAGGCAGACTTGCAAGTTTTTGTTGACAAACAGCGTCCTTGTGTGGTATAATTTTTCTGTATATAATTTCGCAGAGATTGAGGAGCTTTTTATGAAAAAAATGTTGTGTATCGACGGTAACAGTATACTGAACCGTCAATTTTTCGGAATAAGATTTCTCTCAAGCAAGGACGGCTTTCCGACTAATGCCATCTTTGGCTTTGTCAACGTGCTTTCAAAGCAGCTTGAGGCACTCGCACCCGACTATATAGCAGTCGCCTTTGACCTCAAGGCACCCACCTTCCGTCATAAGATGTACGCGGATTATAAGGCAGGCAGAAAGCCCGCCCCCGAGGATCTGATAAAGCAATTTCCCGCCGCAAAGGATATCTGTCGCGCATTGGGAATAGCAGTCCTTGAGCTTGAGGGCTACGAGGCGGACGATATCCTCGGAACGCTCGCCAAAATGGCAGAAAATTCTGATGAAGAGACCGAGGCATACGTCCTCACGGGCGACCGCGACTCTCTCCAGCTCATAAGCGAAAAAACGCGAGTTCTGCTCGCGACAAATACAGATACCGTAGTCTTTGACGAGGCAGCTTTTCTTGAAAAATACGGTGTTCGCGCAGATCAGTACGTAGACGTAAAAGCGCTTATGGGAGATAGTTCGGATAACATCCCCGGAGTGCCCGGAATAGGGGAGAAGACCGCGTTCAAGCTCATTGCCGATGCCGGAACGCTCGACGGAATATACGAAAACATCGAGGATTTCGGTCTTACAAACTCGGTAAAAACAAAGCTGACGAACGGTAAAGAGAGCGCGTACACCTCGAAAACTCTTGCAACCATCTGCCGCGAGGTACCCCTCGGGATCACCCTTGATGATATCACGTATAAAGGAATGAACAGAGCGGAAGCCCGTACGCTTCTTCTGCGTTATGAGCTCTTGGGTGCCATCAAAAAGCTCGGACTTGACAAGGAGGAGAAGGAAGAGCCCGCCCCTGCGGACAACTCCCCCATACAGATAAAAGAATTAGAATCAAACGACCTCCAATCACTCAGCGGAGAATATTACGCATTTGATTTTGACGGCGAGACCGCCTATCTCTCCGACGGCAAGACCGCATATAAAACAGATTCACCCGACGCTACTCTGTGTGATTTTCTGAACAGTAAAAAAATAATCTGCCTTGATTGCAAGGATATCTACAAAAAGCTCGAGGAGCACGGTATTCATTGGCGCGCCTGCTATTTTGATGTAATGCTCGGCGCGTACGTGGACGATTCAAATCAGAACAATTATTCACTCGAAAGGTTCGTCACCACCTATCTCGGCGAAATGATCTCCGAGGAAGTACCCGCCACAGCTTATATTGCAAGAATGTGGAAAAATATAGAAAAAAGGCTTGACGAGAGCGGACAGACTCGCGTGCTTTACGAAATCGAGATGCCCCTTGCCGCAGTTCTTTGCGATATGGAGATCGAGGGCTGCCGAGTCGATTGCGACGGAATAACAGAGTACGGGCATGAGCTTGAAGAGACCGCATCCGCGCTTGAATCGAGAATATATATGGCGGCAGGTGAGGAATTCAACATCAATTCACCCAAGCAGCTCGGTGAGGTGCTCTTTGAAAAGCTGATGCTCCCTCACGGCAAAAAAACAAAAACGGGTTATTCCACCAATGCCGACGTGCTCGAGCATCTGCGCAAATATCACCCTATAATTGACGATATCCTCGAGTACAGACAGGTAACGAAATTAAAGGGAACCTATGTCGACGGACTTCTCAAGACCATAGGCGAGGACTCGCGTTGCCACACGACCTTCAAGCAGACGGGAACCGCGACAGGCAGACTTTCGTCTGTCAACCCTAACCTGCAGAATATCCCGATAAGGACAGAGGCGGGCAGACGCTTCCGTAAATATTTCACCGCAAGCAGCAATGACAGAGTTCTCATCGATGCAGACTATTCGCAGATCGAGCTCCGCGTGCTCGCGCACATGTCACACGACGAGCACATGACCGAGGCATTCGTTTCGGGCGAGGATATCCACACCGCGACCTCCTGCCGCATTTTCGGCGTATCACCCGACGAGGTGACTGTCGAGATGCGTAAGAGAGCGAAGGCGGTAAATTTCGGAATCCTTTACGGAATGGGAGATTTCTCGCTCTCCGACGACCTTAACATCTCTCGCGCACAGGCAAAGGAATATATCGAGAATTATCTTTCAAGCTACAGGGGAATCGAGAAATATCTTGAAGACACCATAGAGAGTGCCAAGGCAGAAGGATACACTACGACTATGCTGTCACGTCGTCGTTATATTCCCGAGCTCTCCGCGCCGAATAAAATGGTGCGTAATTTTGGTGAAAGAGTTGCAAGAAACAGTCCGATACAGGGAACGAGCGCGGACATTATCAAGATAGCGATGATCAACGTTGACAAAAAGCTCAAGGAGAGCGGACTTGACGCGCGCCTTTTGCTCCAGGTACACGACGAGCTTTTGGTCGAGTGCCCGAGAGAGCACGCAGGAGCAGTTCTCGAGATGCTGAAAAACGAGATGGAAAACGCAGTAAAGCTTGACGTACCGCTGAAGGTAGAAGCGCAGAGCGGAGATACCTGGTACGAATGTCACTGACAGAAAACTGTAGATCCATTAAATTTCACCTGTAAATATATTATTTACAACTCGGTCGTAGCCGTGGTATAATCGAATCACGATAAAACCCGAAACAAAGGAGAAAACCAATGAAAATATCAGTAACCTCATATTCCTTTCAGCAGTATCTGAATGCAGGCAAAATAGACCACCTCGGAATGATAGATAAGGCACACGAGTTAGGTCTTGACGGTATAGAGTTCACACCCCTCCCGGGCGAGACCTTTGAGGAGAGATGTGAGCTTGCAAAGAAGCTCCGTGAGAGAGCGGATGAGCTTGGAATACCGATCGTCTCATACACGGTAAATGCCGATCTTTACAAGGGAAGTGACGAGGCGGATAAGGCAGAGGTCGAGCGCATAAAAGGACAGCTTGATATAGCAAAGATACTCGGCGTACCCGTGCTCCGACACGACGTTTGTTGGTCGGTGCCGAAAACGGGAGCAGTTAGAAGCTTTGATCAGATGCTGCCAACCATTGTAAAAAATGCAAGGGAAATAACCGAATATGCCGCAAGCCTCGGTATACGTACCTGCTCGGAAAACCACGGATACGTCGCTCAGGACTCCGACCGCATGGAAAGACTTTTCAACGCCGTCGGTCACGAGAACTACGGGCTTCTCGTCGATATCGGAAACTTCTCCTGCGTCGATGAGGACAACGTGACCGCAGTCTCGCGTGTCGCACCTTATGCAATACACGCTCACGCAAAGGATTTCCATCTGTCAAAGGACAAAAAAGAAGGCTACGGACAGACACGCGGATGCAATTACTTCAAGGGCGCGATCCTCGGAGAAGGGGACGTTGACGTAAAGCGCTGTGTCGAGGTCCTCAAGCGCGCGGGCTACGACGGATATCTTTCCATCGAGTTCGAGGGCTCGGAGGATTGCATCGAGGGAATAAGCAAAGGACACGAGTACCTTAAATCGCTCATTTGAGCGCAATTAAAGACTAAATGTTAATTTTTCAAAAAACTATTGAAAAATAACCGTATATCTGTTATAATATAATACGTTCGATTTGTTTCGGACATAATAAACACAGTGTGTGCTGTGAAACGAGGCCATACCAGCCGGGGAATTAGCGGAGCCCTGCACCTGAAATCCGCTACAGCAGGGGTGGATCCCGCACTTGAGGGTCAGACCTTTTCGAATTGAGTCTTATCCCTTGTGTTGAGGGGTGGGTCTTGCGCAATCGGGAGCTGTGAACCATGTCAGATGGGGAACCAAGCAGCATTAAGCGGTTAACCCGATGTGCCGCGAGGGCGCCTGCCCTGAGCAAGAGATACGAAGATCGCGTGGAGGCGAGGTTCGATTTTGCGGTGTATGGTACTCGTTTTGCAGCACACTAAATTTATATAAAGTCGCCCGGCGCTTTTTTCCGTATGCGTCGTTGCTCCTCGAAAGCATCTCGACTTACGTAAGTAAGCCTTCGCTTTGCTTTCTCCGGTGCGCCTTGCCTACGAAAAAAATCATCCGTGCTTCGTATTCTGAATATAGTTTCTTTAAAGTCGTATGAAAGGAGAAAAGATATGCACCAGGCTCTATACAGAAAATGGAGACCGAAAAGCTTTGACGAGGTTTACGGTCAGGATCATATCACATCAATTTTGAAATATGAGATCGCGAATAATAAGTTCTCGCACGCGTATCTTTTCTGCGGATCTCGCGGAACGGGTAAGACTACCTGCGCAAAGATTCTTGCGAAGGCAGTAAACTGTGAGTCGCCCGTAGGCGGAAGTCCTTGCGGCAAGTGCGCGTCCTGCGTAGCGATCGAATCAGGCGCGGCTACCGACGTGCTTGAGATGGACGCTGCATCCAACAACGGTGTTGACGACATCAGAGACATTCGCGACGAGGTCGTTTATTCGCCGTCAAACCTCAAATACAGAGTTTACATCATCGACGAGGTGCATATGCTCTCGACGAGTGCATTCAACGCGCTGCTCAAAACACTCGAGGAGCCGCCCGAGCACGTTGTGTTCATTCTTGCAACCACCGAGCTCCACAAGCTTCCCGCGACTATCATATCGAGATGTCAGAGGTTTGATTTCAGGAGAATTACGACCGAAGTACTTAAAAACCATCTTCTCCGAATTGCCGCGCAAGAGGGGATAGAGATAACAGAGAGTGCGGCGGTGATGCTTGCAAAGCACGCGCAGGGAGGAATGAGAGACGCAATAAGCCTTCTCGACCTTTGCGCAGGAAACCGCAGACTCATTGACGACGAGCTTGTAGCCGACACCGTCGGACTTGGCGGCAGAGAAAAAATGCTCGGAGTCGTAAGAGCGATAGCCGAGAAGGATCACGACGCGATATTTGAGGCAGTTGACGAAACGGTGCGTTCATCCAAGGACATAACAGTGTTCTGGCAGGAGCTCATCTCTGTTTACAGAGACCTCCTTATCGTAAAGAGCGCAAAGGAGCCTGCGCGCTACCTTGACCTTACCGACAGCGAGACCGAGGCACTGACGTCAATAGCAAAGCAATTCACAATAGAGCTTTTGTCCTATCATAGCCAACTGCTCAACGACGCTCTGCCCGCAATGCAGAGATCAAACGCAGTAAGAAGAATCATAGCCGAGCTTACACTCGTAAAAATGTGTGATGCAAGACTTTCCTCAAGCCCCGAGGCAATGATGGCAAGAATTGCGGCACTTGAAAAGGCGGTCGCATCTGGTGTTGCTCCGCAGACGAAGCAGTCGTTCGAAGAGCCCGAGACAAAATCGGAGACCAAGGCGGAGCCCAAAGTCGAGGAAAAGCCCGTCCAAAAGCGCGCATCGAGAGTGCAAAAGCAGGAAGATGACGACGAATTCAAGGGTGATGCACCCGCTCCCGTCAGAAAAGCCGAAAAAACTGTAGCACCCACACCCGAAGCTGCAGCTGCGCAGGGCAACGTCCGTGTCCTCAAGCCCTTCAGACAGAGGGCGGAGGCAATGGAGATAATGGATACGAGGAGTGCAATGCTCGCATCCTTCTTCAAGCGAGCAAAATGGTACACCGATGACAACGGTAATATCATCCTCAAATTCGCGGCAAAATTCGAGATCGACAATATGAAAATGTTTGACGGAGAGCCCTTCTTCGTCGGTGTGATATCCGAGGTGACGGGAAGACCGTTCACCGTGGCGAATATGAAATGCGAGTGCGAAGAGGAGAAAAAGGGCAACGGTATGATCGATAAAATAATAGAAGCGGCAGAGAACGCTTGATAACTTGATAAGAAGATAAAAATTCATTGGAGGAAATAAAAATGAGAGCTAATATACCGAAGGGAATGGGCGGCGGACCGCAGAATATGCAGGCAATGCTCCGCCAGGCACAGAAGATGCAGGAGGATATGGCGGCACTTCAGGAGGATCTTGATGCTCGCGAATACGAGATAAAGGCAGGCGGCGGAGTAGTCGCTGTCAAGATCAACGGAAAGAAGGAGATCCTCTCCATAGATATTCAGCCCGAGATAGTCGACCCCGACGATATCGAGACACTGTCTGACATTCTCGTGGCGGCAGTAAACGAGGCTATCAAGCGTGTTGAGAACACCAACAGCGAGGAAATGGATAAGATCACAAAGGGCATGAATATGCCCGGAATGTTCTGATATGGCTGAATATATAGAGTCATTGCAAAAGCTTGCCGAGCAATTCGGCAGACTGCAGGGAATAGGAAAAAAGAACGCCATGAAAATGGCGTTTTCCGTGCTTGATATGACCGACGAGGACGCGGCAGAGTTTGCCAAGGCAATAATCGAGGCAAAAGAGAAGATACACCTCTGCCCGATATGTCAGAACCTCACCGACCGTGATATCTGCCCGATATGCGCCGACGAGACGAGAGACAGAAAAACAGTTTGCATCGTGTCGGACGCAAGAGTAGTTATCTCAATGGAAAAGGTCAGAGAGTATAAGGGACTTTACCACGTGCTTCACGGTGTAATATCCCCAATGAACGGAACCACTCCCGATAAGCTCAAGATAAAGGAGCTGCTCGCAAGGATCGACGAGGGCGAGATCGAAGAGGCAATAGTCGCGACAAACCCGACCGTAGAGGGCGAGGCGACCGCGATGTATATCTCAAGGCTGCTCAAAAATTTTGACATCAAGGTTACCCGTCTTGCGTACGGAGTGCCTATGGGAAGCGACCTGGAATACGCGGACGAGATCACGCTCTATAGAGCTCTTGAGGGCAGACGAGATCTTTAATAGGTAAAAACAGGTGTAACATGAAATACGAAAACAAAACGTACGGTGAAGAACGCGCTCTTTACGGTATAAGGGATTCGAAGGTCATCGGATGCCGTTTTGACGGCGAGGAGGACGGAGAATCCGCACTCAAGGAGTGTAGAAATATCGAGGTCAAAGATTGTTACTTTAATCTCCGCTATCCCTTGTGGCACGTTGATGACGCAAATATCCGTGGGGTCGAAATGACCGAAAAATGCCGCGCGGCGCTCTGGTATGACAGCGATGTCAGAATAACCGACAGTAAGCTTCACGGAATCAAGGCGTTGCGTGAATGTGACGGAGTTACGCTCGTCGGATGCGATATAAATTCCGAGGAATTCGGATGGAGATGCAGAAACGTATACATTGACAGCTGTGAATTGAACTCCCAGTATCCCTTTTTCGAATGTAAGGGTATGGAGGTCGACGGACTGAAAATGACGGGCAAATATTCCTTCCAGTACATAGAAAATTCCACGTTCATAAATTGCGAATTCAAGACCAAGGATGCCTTCTGGCACGCAAAAAACGTGACCGTTTACGATAGCGTGATCTCGGGGGAATACCTTGCGTGGTATTCGGAGAATCTAAAGCTCGTCCGTTGTAAAATATCGGGCACACAGCCGCTTTGCTACTGCAAGGGGCTCGTACTCGAGGATTGCGAAATGGAGGGGACAGATCTTTCATTTGAAAGAAGTGAGGTCTGCGCATCCGTCAAGGGAAATATCGTTAGCGTCAAGAACCCGATTTCAGGATATATAAATGCCGACAGTATCGGGGAGATCATATTGAATGAAGAGGCGGGAATAGCCTCAAGATGTAAAATAAACGTTTTTCAGGCGGATTTTGAAATAAAAAATGCAAAAGATATTGACATTGTTTCTGAAAAGGTGTATAAATAACTATAAATAGCTTTTCAAACTACTTAAGATAGAGGATTTCTTTAATATGAAAAAGAGCCTTAAACGCATTTTGATAATAGCTGTAGCAGTGCTGATGATCTGTGCCGCTGTGGTAGTTGCCATTGTTGCAAGCGACGTAGCGAATCAAAACAGCGCAGATGTTGAGCTCAAAATTTACGGAGCCAACCTTTCGTTCAGCGATTCGGTTTATATCAAGTATGCAATTGACTACAAGAACGTTGACATTGATGATATCGCTATGCTCATCTGGACCGAGCCCCAGACCGAATATGTTAAGGGTACAGAGAAAGCCGTTCTTTCGAACGGATATGTAGATCCTGAGGTCGGAGATTACGTGATATTCGACTATAAGGAGCTCGCCGCAAAGCAGATGACCGATGTGGTATATGCAAGGGCATACGTTAAGGTCGGAAATACAGAGTATTACAGTGCACCCAAAAAATACAGCATCCTTCAGTATGCGTATAATATGATGGGCAAAACGTCATCACCCAGTAGCGATGAAAAGCTTATCGCACTTCTCGCGGATATGCTGAATTACGGTGCGCTCGCACAGAAATACACGAATTACAAGACCGATACACTTGCTACCGATGAGTTCGTGCAGGTAAAGCTTTTGGGCGGAACCTTTGAGGACGGATTCAATCACGGACTCTATAAAGTGGGCACGTCTTTGACGATAACAGCACCCACGTCTGACGAGGATTTCATCTTTGCCGGATGGAGAAATAGCGCAGGTGAGATCGTTTCGAGCAATGCGAGCTATACCGTTGTCGCAGGTGAGACCAACGAGCTTTACACTGCCGTATACCAGGGCAACACCAGCGATAAGCTCGAATACGTAATGAACAGTGACGGAATTACGTACTCCGTATCAGGTATAGGCGAATGTGCCGATACAGCTATCGTCGTTCCCAGTGTTGTAGGCAGTAAGCTTATAACGGGAATTGAGGACGGAGCATTCAAGGATTGCGCAGATATCAAGAGCATCACGCTCAGTAGCAATATTACAAGCATTGGAGCAGATGCCTTCAGCGGATGCACTTCTCTCGAGTCGGTTTATTTCAATGGAGTTAAATCGCAGTGGGAAGCTGTTAAGAAAGGCGATAATTGGAACGGCGGAAACACGAGCTTAAAGATCTTCTGGGAGAAATCCTCTGAGGACTGGGAGCTTGGCGGAGTACCGCTTAACTAATAAATCCAATCAATGACAATACATAAAAGATCCCGTGGCAAGTTCCACGGGATCTTTTATGTTATTTTGTAAAATCAAATATTACCTTATCTCCGTCAAGCTTCAGCTTTGCGTTGAACGGCTTTCCGTTTTTCGAGATGAATCCCTGAATTTCGGATGAGATACCGTCAGAGAGGATCTTTCTTGCATTTTGTATCGAGATCGGACGCTTGCAAATAAAGCTGCCGATCCTGAATTTACAGCCCTCCTTGTATCCAAGACAGCCGTAACCGTATCGACCCTTGACTACCTCTTTGCCGCAAACGGGACAAATACCCACGTGATCTCCGTAGAAGCCGGTGTCGGTGTCTGTTTCAAGAGCCTCGTTCTTGTGCTCGAATACCGCACTGATCTCACGGCAGGCAAGGGAAACGCTGTCATTTATCGTAATGTCTCCGCGGTAGACCTTCTTTAGTGCCTGACCGAGCTCGCTGGTCTTGTATTTATCCATCTGAACCCTCATCTGCATAAGCTGTTCAATAAGGTATTCGCCACCGGGTAGAATGTTGTAAACATCCTTTTTAAGACTGATATACCCCGATTTTATCGCGTTTTCGATAATTCCCGTGCGCGTTGCCTCGGTTCCGAGCTCAAGACCCTCGAATATTGCTCTGTAATCCTCTTCATCATTTTCAACCCCCTCGCCGTCAGCCGACTGTGCGGCACGCTCCGCCGCTGCTGCCTTGTCCTCGCGGAAGGGATTTTTCAGATAGTTGTTGAGAGTTTCAACAGTGTAGTGCTTGGGTGGGGAGGTCTGCTTTTCTACGGGATGGAAGTCAATGTTGACAAGATCGCCCTTTTCAAGCGGAGGCAAGATCTTGTCCTTTCTTTCGGAGTCGTCAAAGCGCAAAAATCCCTTTTGGAGTATGATGACACCCTTAAGCGTGAACTGCTCGTAGCCGCCAACGTCTATAACGATCTCGGTCTTTTGAGCAAGACATTCCTCCTCACAGAAGACAGACACGAAACGGCGGAAGACCGTCTGGTAAACGAGCATTTCCTTTTCGGAAAGACGCTCTTTTTTGGGGATCTTGTGCGTCGGGGTGAGAGCGGAGTGGCTCTCGATCTTGGAATCATCGAATATAGTCTTTTTATCTTTGAAGACAACGGGATAACCCAAGCCCTTGATCGCATTGATTATCTTTTTGACCTTGTCCTTTTCATTTGTTGCAAGGTATTCGGAGTTGGTTCTGGGATAAGTGAGATATCCCTCCTCGTAAAGCTTCTGAACGATAGCAAGGCTGTCCGCCATACTCATCTTGTATTTTTTGCTCAACACGTTCTGAAGTTTTGAAAGGGAAAAGAGTTTTCCGGGATTTACCGTTTCTTTTTTTGTCTTTTTCGAAATAACGATAGCCTGACTTGCATTGTATTTTGCGCAAAGAGCCTCGGACTTGGCAAGCTGATCTTTTTCAAACTTCACCTTACTGACAAGCTCGATCTCCTCGCCCTTGGTGATCTCCTTGGAGACCGCGGCAAAATAAACGTCGGGAACGAAATTGCGTATCGCCATATCTCTGTCGTATATCGCGCGAACGATGGGAACGATAACGCGACCGACACGCAATAGCATCCCCGTCTTGAGTGTCGCATATCGCGTGAGATTAACACCGTAAAGCCAGTCAATGTAGGTGCGTGCAAATCCCTCGTCGGCAAGATTCTGGTATTCGTTCTCGTCCTTCATCTCGGCAATAGCCTTGCCGATAGTCTCGGGAGTCTGGTCGGGAAGCCAAAGACGCATAAAGGACTTGTTACCCATATCAAGCGCTCCCGTGTTCATAACGCAAAGACGAATGATGATCTCACCCTCGCGATCGGAGTCTCCCGCATTTACGATGCAATCAACGTCCTCACGACAGCAAAGATATTTGATCGTCATAAACTGACGCTCAACACCCGAGTCTACCTTTTTGTCAGGACCCACCTTGAGCTTGAATCTGAAGCTGTCGGGAAAGCAGGGAAGATTGTCAAGAGTCCAGCGCGCAGAGGGGTCACCGCACGTGTAATCCTCAATATCGCACAAAGAAAAAAGGTGACCGAACGCCCACGTAACAATGTAGCCGCCACCCTCAAAATAACCGTTTTTACGTCCTAGAGAGCAGCCCGACATCTGCTGTATTCCCTCAACGATATTTCGCGCCAAGCTTGGCTTTTCTGCAATGATAACAGTCATTTTTTCAATACTCCGTGCAAGATTTCAAACAAGTATATTTTATCACAATAGCCGACCTTTGTCAACCGCAAACGACAAAGAAAAGGTCTATTTAATATTATAATAAGACCGTGAGAGCAAAAAATACCTAAAAAGCATTGACAAATGGAAGAATATAGTGTATAATATTTAAGATGAAGTGTTGACAAGTCAACATCATAAAACTGATACATCCGAAACATGTGATAGGTAAACGCACGTATCGGACCGACAAGGAGGAAAAATGAAAGAATACGTAATTGTTACAGACTCCTCGTGCGACCTTCCCCGCAACCTTGTAGAAGAGTGGGGAATAAAGGTGCTCTCGCTTGAAGTAACTATCGATGGTGTCGGAAGCTTTCTCAATCACGAGATAGAGCCTAAGGAATTTTACGGCTATCTGCGAGACAAGCGCGCCGTAAAGACCTCAGCGGCAAATATGGAAAGCTTTTGCGCAGTATTTGAGGAGATCGCGAAAGAGGGTAAGGATATAATCTATATCGGTTTTTCATCGGGACTTTCAGCAACCTATATGGCGGGAAAGAATGCCGCAGAGGATGTAATGGAAAAGTATCCCGAATGTAAGATACTCACAGTCGATTCACTTTGCGCCGCACTCGGTCAGGGACTCTTCGTAAAGTATGCAGTCGATAAAAAGAAAGAGGGCGCAACGGTAGACGAGCTTAAGAAGTATCTCGAGGATACCCGTCTCAACCTCGCGCACTGGTTCACAGTAGAGGATCTCTTCTTCTTAAAGCGCGGAGGACGCGTATCTGCGGCAACCGCAGTAATGGGAACAGTGCTCCAGATAAAGCCCGTTATGCACGTTGACAACGCAGGAAAGCTTATCAACGTAGCAAAGGCACGCGGAAGAGAGGCATCCATCAGAGCTCTCGTCGAGAATATGAAAAAGTCGGCGATCAACCCTGAGGGACAGACAGTGTATATCTGTCACGGAGATTGCTATGACGACGCAAAGAAGCTCGCGGATATGGTTACCGCGGAATTCGGAATTACCGATATACTCATCGACTACGTAGGACCGGTCATCGGCGCACACTCGGGCCCCGGAACACTCGCACTTTTCTTCGTAGCGAACGAAAGATAATAAACACTGGGAGATTTTGATATGAAGATCACAGGAAGCTTGTATCGAAGCATGGCAGAGTCGGGAGCGGCATTGCTCTCGAATAAAATGGAGGAGATAAATAACCTCAACGTATTTCCCGTTCCGGACGGAGATACGGGAATAAATATGAGCCTCACAATGAGCACGGTCGGCAACGCAGAGACCGCAGGAGTCGGCGAGACCGCAGAGAAGATCGCGGGACTTATGCTCAGAAGTGCAAGAGGAAACTCCGGCGCGATCCTGTCGCTCTTCTTCAGAGGTGTCGGAAAGGCACTCAAGGGAGTTGACGAGGCTGGAGCAGGCGAGCTTGTCGAGGCACTCAAGAGAGGAACGACAGAGGCGTACCGCGCAGTAATGAAGCCCACAGAGGGAACGATACTCACGGTTATGAGACTCAGCGGCGAGGAAGCAGAGAAGGCTTACCTTGCAAATAAGAGAATAGGCGTAAAGAAGCTTTTTGATGTTGTACTCAAAGGAGCAGAGGACGCATTGGCACAGACCCCCGAAATGCTCCCCGTACTTAAGCAGACAGGAGTAGTTGACGCAGGAGGCGCAGGATTTGTATGCGTTCTTCAGGGTATGGTAGCCGCACTTGACGGTAACCCTTACGTTGCCGAAAAGAAAGAGGGAGTCAGCGAGGCGAAGATCGCCGCAGACTTCTCGGACTTTAATAGCGAGGATATCAAGTTCGGATATTGCACCGAGTGTATCGTTGATAAGAATGAAAAGTATCTCGGCGAGGACACCTCGGGCGAGCTCTATGAGTTCATCAAGAGCATAGGCGACAGTGCAGTTTTCGTTGACGACGAGAGCATAATCAAGCTCCATATCCATACTAACGATCCCGGTGCGGTACTGACAAAGGCAATCGAATTCGGTAGCCTTGCGACCGTCAAGATCGAGAATATGAGAAATCAGCATACAGAGCTTGTTTCGGAAAGCAAGAGCGCAGAAGCACCCGCACCCGAGAAAAAGACGGTAACTATCGAAAAGAAGTACGGCTTTGTAAGCGTGTGTATGGGCGAGGGCGTCAGCGCAATGTTCACCGACGTCGGAGTTGATAACATAATCACAGGTGGACAGACGATGAACCCCTCAACGCAGGATATCATCGATGCGGTTATGAAGACCCCCTCGGAGTACGTGTTCATTCTTCCCAATAACAAGAATATCTGCATGGTAGCAAATCAGGCATCGCAGATCGTAACCGAGAGAAAGGTCATCGTTATCCCGACAGAGACCGTTCCCCAGGGTATGAGCGCAATGATCGCATACAACCCCGACGGAGAGCCCGATGAGATCGTCGCAGAGATGAAGGAAGCTATGGCAATGGTAACGTCTATGTCAGTAACCTTCGCGGTAAGAGACACGCAGATCGACCGCTTCAGCATCACCAAGGGACAGTACCTCGGACTTGTTGAAGGAAAGATCGCATGCGTATCCAACGATAGCTTCAGCTGTGCAAAGCAGCTTATCAGAGGAATGACAGGCGCATCCTACGTCACCGTGTTCTACGGTGAGGGAGTGAGCGAGGAGAGAGCAGAGGAATTCGGAGCAAAAATATCGGAGAAGCTCGGAATTTCATGTGAGGTCGCAGTCCTCTACGGCGGACAGCCCCTCTACGATTACATCATTTCAGTTGAATAAGGAAAAAATCCCGACGCACAGCGTCGGGATTTTTTTGTTTATTTAATAATTTTGGAGAGCTCCTTAAGTCTCGCGGACGTCGAGGTATTGCTTACAACGTTCAGGAAAAGAACGTCGTCAATTCCTTTTGAAATAACGAAATCAGCAAGATCCCCGCTCCACTGACGGTAGTCGATAACGTAAACGTGCTCATAAGAATCAACAAGGAAAGGAATAAACGCGTTTCCGTAGGATTCCTTAACGACCACAACAGACGAGCCATCGGCAACGTTCGGGTTGTGAATCTCAATAAGCGGCTGGTCTCCGCCGATGAACGCGGTATATTTCTTGCCTGCGTCGTACTTATCGGCTTTGGTGTAAACTATCGCGTATTCGGCGATCTTGTTGCCGTTCGAATCGTAAACGACCTCTTCATTCGTACCCATAGGCACAAATGCCTCAACGTAGTCGGGATTTTGCTTCATTGCAACCGGCTGCTTTGCGTTCGCGTAGAAGGTACCAAGGAAGCCTTTGAATTCAAGACGCCGATAGGACTCAAGGTCCGTCGGTTCAATGCCTTTTTCCTCGCAAAAGGCAAGATAAGCGTAATATGCGCCCCTCGCCGTCCAGTGATGGTCGGTGCGGAAATAGAGGTATTCGTCGTTGTGAGAAATGAGATTCGGAAGAGTGTCGACCGAGATGATGCTGTCCGAAAGATTGCCGTACATGTAGTCTATAGCCTCTTTGCAGTCCGAAGCTCCGTATTTGTCGACCGTCTCCTTTGAAAGGGCGATCTGATAGTGCAGGGGAACGATCATATCGTAAACCTGAGCCTTACCCTCAACGCTCGCGGCAAATTTGTTGATCAGAGCAACGTATGAGTCGGAGTTTTGCTTGTTGAAGAAGTAAAGCTGATAAGCGGTGTCACCGTTGAGGTACATGCCCTCAAATCCCTCACCCTTACCGTCGTCGGTCGGGTTGAAGACAATGTCGGCAGGACCTGCGGGAATGTCGTCAGCCTCGCCGCCGCCGATAACCTGCTCGTCGCGGATGCCGTGAAGCTCCTGGATCATACCGTTAGCCTCGATCATAGGCTCGCGCAGGGGATAGGTGTCGGAAAACCAAAGACTTATCTGCGAGGTATATTCACCCGATAAAAACGCCTCAAAGGTGAACTTCGGAAACTTGGTCAGCTCGCGCTTTTCGTTCTCGGAAATAGTGGGACGGGCAAAGAAAGCAAGCCCGATGATAAATAGCAGAACAGTGACCGAGACGGCGAGAATTATCTTGAGCTTCGCGCTCTTTTCATAGAATTTATCCATAATTAATCTCGATTCCGCCGCCAAAGGCGGCATAAATATTTTCGGTGAGTTTTGCCGCAAGGCAAAAGTCATGCGTGAAAAAGCATTTCTTCCTATCAAGTGGATTTAACCTTCACGCATTCCTCAGTCAGAATTGGAAATAAAGGAAAGGATTGTAGCTGTCGCCCGCAAGCGCAAACGCGGAAACGATAATAAGCAAAACGGGAGTAACCGTCGAGACGGCAACGCAGATACGCTCACTTATTATGTTTTTCTTACAAAGATCTCTTATCGCAGGGATAATAGGTGTGCAGGCAAGGATCGCAGTTAAAAGGAAGAAAATATTATTCTTGAACAAAAGGTCTGTCGCAGTGTCGGAAAATCCCTTGCCGTTCGAGACGAAAATGTTGGCAACAGCCTGTCCGAGTGCCGCAAGGTCGTTGAACTTAAAGAGCATAGTCGAGAAGAAGGTCACGATGAGAGTAAGCGCAACTCCAACCATCCTCGGCAAAAGCTTCGGGTCCTTTTTCGGCTTGATAAGATACTTTTCAAGCACGAGGAAGAGGAACCAGTATAGTCCCCATAAAATGTAGTTCCAGTTTGCGCCGTGCCATATTCCCGTAAGTGCCCAGACGCAGAACATGTTGAGTATGTGACGGGGAACAGAAACTCTGTTTCCGCCGAGAGGTATGTAAACGTAATCGCGGAAGAATGAGGAGAGGGACATGTGCCAGCGTCTCCAGAAGTCCGTCGCACTGTGAGCAATATAGGGGTAGTTGAAATTCTCTTTGTAGTGGAATCCGACCATAAGACCCATACCGATAGCCATATCCGAGTAAGCCGAGAAGTCGAGATAAAGCTGAAGCATGTAGCAAAGCGAGGCTAAGAGTATTGCGGCACTTGGGAGCGCGGAAATGCCCTCAGCACCCATCATAACACCGTTTTGGTTGAAGATAGTGTCTGTAATTACACCGCAGCCGTTGGCAAGCAAAGCCTTTTTTGCAAGACCAACCGAGAAGCGCGATATACCGCGGCTCACCTCGTCAAGAGTCACAACGCGGTTGTTGATATCATCGTTAACGTCAGCGTAGCGGACGATAGGACCCGCAATGCACTGATGGAAGAGTGACGCGTAGAGGAGCAAGAGCCAGTAACGCTTCTGCGCCTCGACCTCACCGCGATAAACGTCAATGACGTAGGAGATGAGCTGGAAGGTGTAGAAGGAGATTCCGATAGGAAGGGCAATGGAGGGAATAGCAGACTCAATACCGAAGATAGAGTAAGTGACCGAGAGCGTAAATCCTGCGTATTTGAAAATAAAGAGAATGGCAATGCATATAGCCGCCGTTATCCAGCAAAGAGCAAGCCTTAGCCTCGGAAAAGTATTCTGTTCAATAATAAGCGCACCGATCCAGCAGATAAATGTCATAAGACAGAGGAGCAGGACGAGCGCAGGACCGCCCCACGCGTAGAATATCAGCGATGAGACGAGTAAAATAATATTCCTCGTTTTCATTTTTCTGGCGGCAAAATAAGCCCCGTAAGAAACAACAAGGAAGAAAAAAACAAAAAACAGACTCGAAAATACCATTTATTTACCTCTTGCAATTGCAATGTCAGATTTTGAAGTGTACAACATAAATTATACCATACCAAAAAAATCTTTTCAATAGTCCCCACCGCAAATAATAGTAAATAAATAGTAAATAATTTAAGTGCTATTGACATACGGCCTGTGGATGTGTTAAAATATAGCCACAGGGGAAAAGATCCCACGTTAGCCCGACAATTACGCGGTATTTTGTTGCGGGTGACAGTCTATAGCTTGATCTCAAAATAAAACGTACGCGCACGGTTGTCTGAAAAGGACTTGCTGTGCGTATTTTTTTGTATGATAAAAAATTTTTTAAATATTTTTGAAAATTTGAAGAAAAAAGAGAAAAAAATCGGTATTATATTATGAGAGAGGATAAAACCGTGCCAAAAGGGGCTTTTCTATCCCTTTTTGATGCGGAAATGAAAATATGCTGTTATTTCTGATTTCTCAGGTCGATAGAGAAGACAAACCGAAAATAGAATACTTATTTGATCGCTATCACAACGCAATGATGCGTATAGCTAAAGAAAGGCTCAAGAGAGCCGGGATAAAAAGCTATGAGAGCGACGCAGAGGACGTGCTTCAGAACGCTTTTTTGAAGATATGCAAATACATAAAGAAGATCGATCTCGGAGCTTCTGAAAAGGAACTGAGAGCTTACGTTCTTTCTATTGCCGCCAATGAAGCCAACAGCTTTATTGCGGATTACAAGCGAGTGGATCCCTTGGGCGACGAGTATTGCGACGTCTCCGACAAGGACTTCTTTGAGTCATTATCAATAAGGGAAAACTACGATCAAGTCGTAAAGGCTATTGGGGAGCTGGATGAAAAGTACAGTCTGACGCTCCTCTACCACTATTCCCAAGATATGAGTGTAAAGGATATAGCCGGGCTTATGGGCATATCCGAAAAAACGGTGTATACAAGACTGAGCCGAGGAAAAAAGCTACTAATTGCCGCAGTGGAGGGAAAGAAGAATGTATAAAAAAGACGTGAGACTGTTCGGGAAAGCGTTGGTTGAAGGACTGTCAATCAAATTTGAGCAAGAGCTTGCCAACAGTACCGAATCCGCCCCCTGCAGCGAAGAGCATAAAGCCGCGATGCTTGAAATAATAGCAACGGGAAAGGCTATAGAGCAAAGGATGGGCAAAAAGAGACTTATCGCTATTCTTGTCGCCGCCGCGCTTCTTCTGCTTGCCGGATGTACTGCTTACGTGTACCGCAACGAGATCGGCTCTTTTATTGAGACATTTTATGAGGAATATGTTAACGTTGATTTCGTTAATGATGATAAAAACACCGTGTCAACAATAGAGGAAGTGTATGAGTTGACATACATACCCGAGGGATATGTATTGGCAGACAGAGCTGTAAGCGATGCGAGTGTTTCAACCATCTATTATGACGAAAGCGGAAATTTAATCATGCTTGATCAATGTCCGTTGGGCGCATCCAATAACATTATCATAGACAATGACACCGATAATGTAGCGGTAATTGATCACAACGGAACTGAAATTTATGTCCGCACAACAGAAAAAACCACTACATATATCTGGCTCGACGAAAAATATTTGCTGACAATCATTTGCTCGAACGAATTGATAGAAAATGAAGTGCTAAAAACCATCGAAGGCATAAAGTAAACTCATCAAAATTTGTGAACTTTTTGTTAATATTTCTGTTTGATTGAAGAAAAATCTTGAAAATGTCGGTATTACATTATGAAGGAGGTAAAAACTAGGCAAAAAGCCATAATAGACCAGACCATTCAAATTTTTTGTTCAAAGAAAGGAAAGACAGAAATGAAGAATTTTTTAAAAACAAGCTTGACATTTTTATTGACGTTCGCGATTCTTTTATCGGGAACATTTGTCGCATTCGCGGAGGACGAAACACGGGAAATTATGCCTCGTTTGAATGTAGCATTGAATAGCTCATCTACTTTTACAATCGCAAATACCAATAAAGCGACTGTAAGTGTCAGATACGTAGCTGACAGTAGCATTTTCCAAAAGGCAACCGTAACGGTAAAAATTGAGAAAAGATTTTTATTGGTTTTCTGGAATGTTGTGGACATTGGGTATACAAATAACCAATGGGTGGCTTCGTCAACCAATCCAAACGGAGTTTTAAGCAACACTTTTACAGTAAACGGTAAAGGAATGTACCGCGCACGTATAACTCTTGAGATTACAGGAAATAACGGACAAAAAGACGTGATCGAGGAGACCCTCGAATACGAGTACAAATAAATAAAAAGAATAGGAGAATTGTATAAATGAAACGTACGCTTAAGATGAAAGTATTGTCGTTTGCTTTGGCATTCATTACAGCAGTTATGCTTTTCCCCTATGGCACTCTGACAGCTTATGCAGTCAACGAAGAGACAGAGGCAGACGCAGACGAAAATCTTGTTAATGAGCCTCTCATTGAAGAAAATGATACAGCGACCGCCACGGAACCCGAGAACAGCACGTCAGCCCCTGCCGAAGAAGAGACGGAAATATTCTATGACGAATACGAAATAGAAAACACGGCTATGAGCGCACCGCCTATGACACAGATCGGAGGCGGTGCAGACCCGAGCGATTTAGGACCTCTCGAACCCGTGGTTTTACCCGACGGAGTTTACGAGATAGAAAACGTAGGCAACGACAACTACTATATGACGGTAGAGAATAACTACGCGGTGGCGGGGTACAGAATGGTCCAGCAGAATTATTCAAGCAACACACCGCTGACGAATTTTTCAAGATCCTCGCTTTTTAAGGTGTCGAGAATTGGGAACACCAATCAATACGTAATAAGATCGATGCTTAATAATAGGATGTCCTTCACTACGGGCACGGATATTGACATAAATAAATTTTCCACGGGATATATCAATACCAACGATTCAAATGTGAATACCACGTATACGATATTGCAATCGGGCGGTGTATACACAATACATCCGTACGGGAGCACGAGCGTTCTTGCCGCACCGAATACCACCGTGTCGGGAGAAAATGATCCCGCCGCGGCACAGCTTATCCTAAGTACTTCGTCTGCAGCCGGAAACCGTGGAAAATGGAAGTTCACCGCGTATACGGGAAATATAAAGTACGGCACCGCGAGAACGCAGACGGTATCGATGAGCAACGGACTTGCTGAAGGCAAGAACGGCACGGTGTGGATAAAAGGCTGGTCGACCGTTATCGGAGCAAACACTCCTTATATGTCTGTCGAGTCGGGCTACACAGATATAGCAATTTCAACTTGGGATGATTACGCAGGCGGGGCTATCGTAACAGGAAAAAAGAGTGGAGATTTCAGGCTGAAAGCCGAGATCCGCACGGACCCTTCGACAACCGCGACACACACGAACTCGTATACGTATACGGTTATTCCCGATATTGCGGGAGATGTGGCATATGTTCAGAATGTTGGCACAGGAAGGTATATGGAGGTCGATAGCGGATCACTCTCCGATGGAGGAATCGTTCAGCAAAACGCTTTTGGTACGCACGCCAAGATGCAGTGGATTTTTGAGCTTGGCGGCGGTGGATATTTCAAGATAAAAAACGTGAACAGCGGTAAATATCTTGGAGTCGACTCCTCGGATACTACAAAGGTCAAGCAGTATACGACCGTCACGGACTATACCCTATGGAAACTGACCGAAACCTCAAACGGAAGATATAAAATATCCTGCAAGGCCTCAGCATTGAGCGGGAAGGTTCTTTCAACATCAACAAGCACTAGCGGCAACGGTGCAGACCTTACTATGCTTGCCCATGTAAACGATTTAGACTATAGAGATGAGTGGTACATTTTTGAAATAGGTTCACTTATGAATATTGCTGTTGAAGGACAGCAAGAAAGTAATTGGTGTTGGGCGGCAAGTGCAAGAATGTTTGCGCGAAATCACTATCCTGGTGTGTTGTATACGCAATCACATGCAGTTCAACATGTAAAAGGATCGGTGGTAAATTCGGGAGGAACCAATGCTGAAGCTGCGAAGGCTATGGATTACTATATTTCTAATATTTCGTCAGCTTCATTCAACACAAGTGTATTAGACTATAGAATTTACTCTGAAGCAATATTAAAGAATTTCTTGGATGAGGGATATGTTATTTATATTGCAAGAGGATGGTATGGTAATATTAATGATTCAACAAGCAGAAACAGTGGACACGCTACCGTGATATGTGGGTATATTGATATAAACGGAACAACTAGATTTGTCATACTTGATCCGCTGCCTGTTAATAATGGAAGCTATACTCTATGCTCATATCAAAAAATTGTAAATGGACGAAATTGTCAAGCAGATGAAATTCCAGATACTGGTGTTTGGGATGGTACTATCGTGATAAAAACATCATATCACACATCAACTTTGCCATACTATTTTAACTAATAAGGAGATTCGGAATATGATAAAAAAATTGTTGTTTGTTGTCATTCTTATGTGTGTCGGTATTGCTTCATTTTCTATAAATGCTCATGCTAACGAATATGGGACGGATTCGGAAAATGTAGAGCTTTCAAGGAATGATTCGGTAGTTATTGACGATGATGAATACAAATTGTTTGAATGCTCCGAGTCAGAAACCTTGATTAGAGTATACAATGGTTTCTATATGATCGGTTTTGCAAATCACGAGACAATTGATGAACTGATAGGGGATCAATACACATTAAATGAAATATATGGTGTGATCAAGGAAGAATCATCATGCATAGATTTCAACATGACATTGGTTGATGGGAAACCAACTCGTTTAATGAATACTTTACAAGCTAGTGCTATCATTCCTGATAGGATTTTGTCATACCAAAATGTTTTTTCTGCATCAAAAATGGGTTTTTCAATGGGTGAATTGGTTGTGGATAAAATATATTGTTTAGACGGTACATCATCGGCAAATGGATTATATATATATTATGTGACGAACAAGGGGGACTTCGTTTACTTTAAACAGGATGTTGGAGTTAAGGAAGAATATCTACTGCCACTAAACACTTTCTATGAGTTTGCTGAAATGGTGCAGCAGGAGATAATGAATAATTCAAATTTAAACGGAATGGGAGTTGCCTCATTAAATCTTCACGATATTTTTGATATAACAGATTATCTGCTGGAGGGTACTGGTGGAGTGCGAAACAAAGATGTTTCAAAAACGAGTGATTCATCCGAAAAGGCACTGCCTTTTGAAGAGGACGAAAAGATTTTAGTAAACGACACAACAAAAAACAAGAATTCATATGATAACACGCTTGTAATCTCTATTTGCTCCGTTGTGTTAATAAATGTTATTGGAATAATGATTTTTTTGATTGTAAAGCGTAGAAGGATGCTGTAGTATGTAATTGTCATAACGCAAACGGAGGAGAAATGACTATGCGTATGCGAATAATTACCGCGATGTTGTTAACAGTATCAATTTTCTTTCTCTCATCTTGCGAGAGCATTAGTGGTAAAGTCAGTTCTGAAACTGAATTGTTCAAAAATGAAATATCAGATATAAAGACAATGCTTTAGAAAAAAGTTTAATATCTCGCGGCGGCAAATTGCCGCCGCGACTTTTTAACCGCCGCATTTGAAAAAAACAATCGGAAAATCTATGCACGCTATTGACAAATCAAAAATTGGTGATATAATAATAAGGTAATGACCGAAAAGATAAAATTCGGTCGAAATTTCGCACTTCTGCGATAAAAAGAAGAGTAAGGATGATGGCGTCAAGTGCCGACGGGACGGGGAGTTGCCGGTCGGACGAAGGAGAGATTTCCGCGGTCACCGTCCTGCATCCCGCTTCATACGGCACCCAAAGAATAAGTCTTTCTTCTTTCCTGCCTTATGCTGCGAGGAAAGGAGATTTTTTTATGAAAAACACGAGAAAACAAAAGATCGGACTTTTCGGCACCGTAATGTCATTGACCATGGCGGCAATGCTGACGGCAATGAGCGTGGTCATCGGCATTTTCTGTAAGACTCTGCTCAACTTTGGCGGAGGACTCTTCCGCATCACCTTTGAGAACCTGCCGATACTTATGGCAGGCATTATGTTCGGACCGATCGTCGGCGGAGTGGTCGGAGCGGCGACAGATATCATCAGCTACTTCCTCTCGGGGCAGGCATACCCCCTCAATCTCATCGTCACACTCGGTGCTACGTCAATAGGAGTCGTCTCGGGATTTTTCGCGAAGTACGTTTTCAAGAAAAACGGCTACGCAAGGATCATTTTTCCGTCAGCGATCGCCCACGTCGTAGGCTCGATGATAATCAAGCCGATAGGACTCTTTACGTTCTATAATTGGGCGGTATTATGGCGAATTCCGCTTTATTTTGTGATTGCCCCGCTGGAAATTGTGATTTTATGCATAATGTATAAAAATACATCGATAAAAAAGCTTATGGAGAAAGGGTTTTTGCAATGAACTATACAGAAGCGATTGAATATATACATTCGGTAAATTGGACGTTTTGCAAGCCCGGACTCGAGCGTGTGACCGAACTTTGCCACGCACTCGGAGACCCCCAGGACAGACTCAAATTCATCCACGTGGCAGGCACAAACGGCAAAGGCTCCTTCTGTGCCATGACCGACAGTATCCTCCGCAAAGCAGGCTACAGGGTCGGGCTTTTCACCTCGCCCTACATCGTTGAATTCAACGAAAGAATGCGCATAAACTCTTTAAATATAAGCGATTCCGAGCTCTGCGAGCTTGTTGAGATCATCAAGCCCGTAGCAGATAAAATGACCGATAAGCCCACCGAATTCGAGCTTATAACCGCCCTGGCGTTCCTGTATTTTGCCAGAAATAATTGCGATATCGTGGTTCTCGAATGCGGTCTCGGCGGTCGCCTTGACGCAACGAATATCATCAAAACTCCCATTCTCTCGGTCATTACAGGCATCGCCCTCGACCACACTTCAATACTTGGTGACACCGTGGAAAAGATAGCCGCAGAGAAGGCGGGAATCATCAAAAAGGATGTCCCCGTGCTCTGGTGCGGCAAGGACGAAAGAGCTGAGAAAGTCATACAGGATAAGGCAAAAGAGGTCGGTGCGCCGATGCTTAAGGTCGACAGAAGCACTCTGAAGATCAAGGAAACCACCCTTGACGGAACGTTCTTTGACTACGAAAAAAGATCCGATCTCTTCCTATCTCTCCTCGGCACGTATCAGCCCGAAAACGCAACGAATTGCCTTACTGCGATTGACATTCTCAAGGAAAGCGAATATAATATTCCCGAAACTGCCATTTGCGAGGGCTTGAAAACAGTAAAATGGCCCGCGAGATTTGAGATCATAAGCCGATCCCCCCTCGTCATAGCCGACGGAGGACATAACCCCGAGGGCATAGATAGCGCAGTTGCAAGCATCAAGCAGTATTTCGGCGAAAAAAAGGTCGGAATAATTACGGGGGTTATGGCGGATAAGGATTACGATTATATGGCAGACCGCATAGCGTCCGTCGCCGAAAAGGTATTCTGCCTCACGCCCGATAATCCTCGCGCACTCTCTGCCTCTGAATATGCGAAAGTCTTTGCACAAAAGGGAATTGTGTCCGTCGCGTGCGACTCGGTTGCATCAGCGGTTAATGGGGCTCTTACCTATGCAAAAGAGAACAATAAGCCCATAATAAGCCTCGGCTCGCTCTATATGTATTGCGAGGTCGCACAGGCAATCAAAAACGCGAAAGAATAATCAAAACAAAACCAAAAAAGTAAATAAAGTGAGTTCGAAACCATCCTCACTCTAAATAAAACTAAGGGGCGCGGTCTGCCTTCGTGCATACCGCGGCAGAGGACAACCTCTGCGAAAAGAAAAATGACAAAACAAAACACTGTAAAGCGCGTGCGATTTTTATGCACCGCCGCGCTCATCGCCGCGATGTACGTCGCGCTGACGTATCTTTCAATGGCTTTGGGACTTGACAAAAACGCGATACAGATAAGGTTTTCGGAGATCCTTATCGTGCTTGCATTCGTCACTCCCGCGGCGATACCGGGACTCTACGTCGGATGTCTGCTTGCAAATATCCTGACGTTTTGCGCACCGCTCGATATCTTTCTGGGACCTATCGCAACGCTGATAGGCGCACTCGGAGCGTACGCGATGGGAAAAATGAAAAACGCGAAGATCTCGCGTTTTCTCTGCACGATCCCCAATATATTGGCAAACACGGTCATAGTGACGGTCATTTGCTATTTCTGCTATACCGCGCCCGATGCGCAAAATGCTTCGATCATACCGTTTTACGCATTGACTATCCTGTTCGGAGAGGTGATATCTTGCGGAATATTAGGCACAGTTTTCCTTGTAGGAGCAGAAAAAACCCTCAGACGTATAACTTGAATTCACTAAATTGGAGGTCAGCTTGAAGGATTTTCTTGTAAAATATAAAAAAGCGATATTCAAGGGTATTCTGACCTTGCTTATCTTCGTCTCGTTTTCTGTCGTCGCAATGCTGCTTTTATGGGCGTGCGGAGTGTTAAATTTCGACGACGGAATGCAGATAAACGTACATATACTTGATTCTTTCACGGACTCGTGGATCGGAGTGATAATGTTCATACTTCTGCAAATAGTCTGTACAACTGTGCTGTGCTTCCTCCCGGGAACGACAATGATGTTCATCGTGCTCGGACAGGCTATATATCCCGATCCCACGACCGCTTTTATCATCGTCTTTACGGGAGTTGTGATATCAAGCACGTCAATGTACCTTGTCGGACGCTTCGGCGGTTATAAGGTATGCGCGTGGATGCTCGGAGAAGAGGACTGTGAAAAGGCAACAACGCTTTTGAGAAATAACGGAAGCGTATTCTTTCCCGTGATGATGCTTTTCCCAATGTTTCCCGACGACGCGCTCGTTATGATCTCGGGAACGCTTAAGATGAACCTCGGCTGGTTCTTCCCGTCGATAATCATCGGCAGAGGAGTGGGAATTGCAACGATAATATATGGGCTTTCGATCGTACCGTTTGATAAGTTCACAGAGCCGTGGCACTGGATCGTTTTCGTGCTCGTGTGTGCGATAGGAGTTGTCGGAATCTTTCTCGGAGCCTTGAAATTCAATAAATTCATGAATAACAGAAGTAAAAAAGATCAATAAAAAATACAAAAATATCCGCCGAAAGCTCGGCGGATATTTTTCAGCGTGTCGAGAAAGTCTCGACACGCTGGCAGAGGTCGAAAAAGGTAGGTAGATTTTTCGTTTTTGCATTCGTCGGCGTACGGGGGGTACGCCAGAGTGCAAAAACGGAAAAAGCAAGAAAGCACAAGGCATTCTCGATGAATGCCTTGTGCTTATTTCCTGCGTGTGAGTTTTTAATGTTTGTTTCTTTGTCTTTTATCCCTTGCGGTCTAACAGCTTTTTCGACAGTCTGAAAAATATCCGCCGAAAGCTCGGCGGATATTTTTGTAATCTATTTACTTTTTGCTGTAAGGATTGGAATCATCAGGAGTTGTGTCATTCATCGGTTCCTTGTTTTTCTTGTTTTTCTTTTTTCTCCTTTTTGAGAAAACTATTATCAGAGTGATCACAATAGCGATAACAACGAGCTCGGGAAGAATGAATGCGATAACGGTAACGATACCCGTCAATATCTCAAGGAAGGTCTCCCAACCGTCAGAAAGGGAAGTACCGAGTTTTTGCCAGAACGTGTCGTTTTCCTTGTTCTCGGTGTAATCGACAACCTCGCTGATCGATAGGTTAACAGTTGAATAGGAGATCTTGTCGTCGTAAAGGCGGAGCTGAGTCTCGTAAGCCTCGATCTCCTCGATCACTGCAAAAAGCTTATCCTGTAAGGAAATAAGGCTATTCACGTCGCTGTAATCGGTGTAATTGTCGTACATTTTCTGCAATGATTCCTTCTGGAGCTCAAGCACCTCGATGCGCGATTTGATATCGTAATATTTGCTCGTGACCTCGTCCGCATTGCTCGACGATGAGGTGATGTTGAGAATGTTGTCAAGGCCCGAGTTGAGTGCATCGAATTTGTCCGCAGGCACGCGGATCGTATAGCTTGCGCTCCTGCCATGTTTGTCAACGTTGTAGCCGACTCCGCGCACGGATGAGCTTTCGATATAAGCGTTTGCCTCAGTCAGAAGAGCCTCAAGCTTCTTTATCGCGCCGTCAAAATCCTTGGTTTCGGAGGAGATATGTGCGGTCTTGATTATCTTGCGCTCGTATTCGCCATCCCCCTTGTCGATCTGCGAGTCTCCGATCTCAAGCTTGACGTCCTCGCCCGAGCCCGCGGCTCCCGCATCCATCGATTCATTCATAAATCCCTTGTCACTCGATGCCTCGCAAGACGCAAAAACAGTAACAAGCGTAAACGATAAAACAAGGCAGAGAAGTGTGATAATAATTCTTTTCTTCATAACGTGTCCTTTCCGCCGCAAAAAAGCGACTTTGTAAGTAGATCACAAGGCATTTTTTGCCTCTCTACTTATAAAGTCGCAGTTTTTTATAAAAGGTTACACAAATACGGAAAAATTTTTAAATCAAGCCAAGCTTTACAAAAGCGTTATAGATTCCGTCCTTATCAACGTCTGTCGTGACGAAATCCGCCGCTGCCTTTGCCGCCTCGGTGCCGTTGCCCATTGTAACGGCAATGTTCGCGTGCTCAAGCATTTCAAGGTCGTTTGCACTGTCGCCGAATGCTATCGTGTCCTCGATGGTTGCACCGACGTATGCAAGGTACTCGTCAATTCCGCTTGCCTTTGTGACACCTGCATTGTTCATCTCGCCAAAGTAGGTGCTTCCGCCTACTTTGCCAACGCTGAAATCAACCACGTAAAATCTGCCGTCAAGATCCTTTGAAATCTTATCGGGGAGGAACGGAGAAGTGAAGTATGCGAGCTTTTCGCCGCCCTTGACAAGTCTGACGTCTTCGACCTCGGTGTTCCAGCCGTACGCCTGTTCGACAAGCTCCTTTGAGTATCCGTTTGCGATCATTCCGGGAATAACGTAATTGTTGAATACGGGCTCGGCATAGAGCTCGTCCTTGGTCATAAGGAGATAATTTATTCCGTTGGCTCTGAAATAGTCGATAACGAAAGCGAGATCATCGCCCTCAATAAAGCTTTCAAAAATTACCTTGCCGTCAACGATAACGCACGCACCGCCCGACGCGATAACTCCGTCAAATTTTACGGTTTTGAGCAGATCGGGGTAGATCATACCGTACGAACGACCCGACGCGATTATTATCTTGTGCCCGTTCGCCTGAGCCATTTGAAGAGCCTTGAGCGCAGACGCAGGGATCTTTGAGTCATAACCCACAAGTGTACCGTCTATATCAAGAAAAATGTGTTTTGTTTTCATTTTTTTACCTTTTTAGGTTTATAAATTGTGTTTGTCTAACCGTCATGTCATAAGGCGGGGGCTTGCTCTCGCCGTGAAACCCTTTATAAATCAACGCAACGGCGGGAGCAAGCCCCCGCCCTACGATGAATTAATCTGCTTGACAAATCAAAAATTGAAATTTAAGTGGCTTTAGTTTAATTTTGCAAGAGCGGCAATGATACCGTCAAGATTCTCGCGGTATTTAGCCATCTTGGCACGCTCGCCCTCGACTACCGCCGCGGGAGCCTTTGCCACGAAGCCCTCGTTGGAGAGCTTCTTTTCAATGCGCTCGATCTCGCCCTCAAGCTTCTTCTTCTCGCCCTCAAGTCTTGCCTTTTCCTTCTCGAAATCTATTATGTCGGAAAGGGGAAGGAAGATAGTAGCCGAGTCGGTGATTATCTGTACCGCATTGTCGGCGGAGACCTCGTTCTCATCGAACTGATCGGCAACTACGAGCGCGGATGCAGATGCAAGACGGCTGAAAAATGCCTCGGCAGTTGCGAAAATGTCCGCGTACTTTGTTGCAAGGTAAACCTTGGCTTTCTTGGACGGAGGAACGTTCATCTCGCTTCTTCTCGTTCTTATCGCCTTGATAGCGTCGATGATCTTGGTCATTTTCTCCGCATCGGCAGGGAACGCGCGGCATTCGCAAGCCTTGGGATAATCCGAGATCATAATGCTCTCACAGTCGTGAGGAAGAGCCTGATAGATCTCCTCGGTGATAAAGGGCATAAAGGGATGGAGAAGCTTCAGGGTGCCGCAGAGAACGTATGCGATAACGTTCTGGCAAACGAGATTTGCCTCGGTGTCCTTTTCGTTAAGACGAGCTTTTGCAAGCTCAATGTACCAGTCGCAGAAGATATCCCAGGTAAAGCCGTAGATCGCGCCGAGAGCAACGCCTACCTCAAAGTTGTCAAGGTTAGTGACAACGTTCTCACACAGCGCGTTGAATTCGTTGAGTATCCACTTGTCCTCAAGTGCAAGCTTGTCGGACTCGGGGAGCTTGATCTCATCGATCGTGAGGTTCATACGTACGAATCTTGAAGCATTCCAGAGCTTATTTGCAAAGTTTCTTGCCGCCTCGATCTTCTCGTCCGAGAATCTCATGTCATTTCCGGGCGAGTTACCCGTTGCAAGAGCAAAGCGGAGCGCGTCTGCGCCGTACTGTTTGATGACCTCAAGAGGATCGATACCGTTTCCGAGCGACTTTGACATCTTGCGTCCCTGCGCGTCACGGACAAGACCGTGAATAAACACGGTAGAGAAGGGCTTTTCACCCATGTGCTCAAGACCCGAGAAGATCATACGAGATACCCAGAAGGTTATGATGTCGTAACCCGTAACGAGAACGTCGGTCGGATAGTATCTCTTGAGATCCTCGGTGATCTCGGGCCAACCGAGAGTCGAGAAGGGCCAGAGAGCAGAGGAGAACCAGGTGTCAAGCACGTCCTCGTCCTGATGGACCTTGCCGCCGCACTTGGGGCAGGTGTCGATATCTGTCTTGGAGACGGTCATCTCGCCGCACTCGTCGCAGTAGAACGCAGGGATTCTGTGACCCCACCAGAGCTGACGGGAGATGCACCAGTCAAGAATATTGTTCATCCAGTTAAAGTAGTTCTTGGAGAAACGCTCGGGAACGAAATTGATCGAGCCGTTCTCAACGGCTTCAATGGCAGGCTCTGCGAGGGGCTTCATCTTAACGAACCACTGGTCACTCGTAAGAGGCTCAACGGTGGTTCCGCAACGGTAGCAAACGCCAACGTTGTGGTCGTGTGGTTCAACCTTTACAAGATATCCCTCAGCCTCAAGATCAGCAACGAGAGCCTTACGGCAAGCGTATCTGTCCATGCCCTCGTACTTGCCTGCATAAGCGTTCATTGTAGCATCGTCGTTCATGACCTTGATCTGCTCAAGGTTATGTCTCTGACCGACCATAAAGTCGTTGGGGTCGTGCGCGGGAGTGATCTTAACGCAGCCCGTACCGAAGCCGATCTCAACGTAATCGTCGGCGATAACGGGGATCTCGCGGTTTACGATAGGGAGAAGAACCTTTTTGCCTATAAGGTGCTTGGTGTTCTCGTCGTCGGGGTTGACCGCAACCGCGGTATCTCCGAACATAGTCTCGGGACGCGTGGTCGCGACCTCAACGTAACCGTCCTCACCGATGATGGGGTACTTGATGTGCCAGAAGTTTCCGGGCTGATCCTTGTACTCAACTTCAGCGTCGGAGAGAGCGGTGAGACAACGGGGACACCAGTTGATGATACGGTGACCGCGGTAGATAAGTCCCTTATCGTAAAGATTAACGAATACCTCGCGAACCGCCTTTGAGCAGCCCTCGTCCATAGTAAAACGCTGTCTTGACCAGTCGCAGGAAGCACCGAGCTTTTTCAGCTGTCCTGTGATGCGAGCCTCGTATGTGTCCTTCCAGCCCCAAACTCTCTCAAGGAATTTCTCGCGGCCGAGGTCGTAGCGTGAAAGACCCTCGTCAACGCGGAGTCTCTCCTCAACCTTTATCTGTGTCGCAATGCCCGCGTGGTCGGTACCGGGGACCCAAAGGGTGTTGTAGCCCTGCATTCTCTTGTAACGAACGAGAATGTCCTGCAGAGTCTCGTCAAGCGCGTGACCCATATGGAGCTGACCCGTGACGTTCGGAGGGGGAATAACTATTGAAAAAGAGGGATTTGTGTTGTTTTTGTCGGGCGTGAAATATCCCTTTTCACACCACTCGGCGTATATCCTGTCCTCAAATTCGGAGGGGGAATACGTCTTCGGTAATTCGTTGTAGGAATTCATTTTTTCTGTTCCTTTCAAATATATTTCTTGTTTTTTTATAAAATAAAAATGCCCGAAGTGCAAATGCACTTCGGGACGTAAAATCTACGCGGTACCACCCAATTTGTGTCAACCGTAGGGGCGGATTCCATATCCGCCCGTTTTAAACGGACAAACACCACTCAAAGGCTCTAACGTTGCCACCGTTGAGGGCTACGCAGGGAACACCCCCTTCACCCACACCGCTCGCGAGCTACCTTCAACGGCAACCTATACGCACTCACACCAACCGCGCGCTCTCTTTAAAAGGTCACACCGCCTACTCCTCTCGGTCAAAGCGTTTTTATATTACAGTACATTTTAACACATTTTTTTCGCTTTGTCAACTGTTTTTTTATATTGTTAAGCAAAAAACCCGAACGCTTTTGCGTTCGGGTTTTGGAGCTGGTAATCAGAATCGAACTGATGACCTCGTCATTACCAATGACGTGCTCTACCGACTGAGCCATACCAGCAAGCCGTCTGTCTTGACGACCTGTATATTATACCAAACAAAAAAACATTTGTCAATACCTTTTTTCAAATTTCTCGCATTATTTTTTATTTTTCTTCCCGGATAGTTTTTCGCAAATCAAAAATACAACAGACCCTATAAAAAACGCGACGGAAAGAGCGTAAAGCACTCTTGAGAGAGCCGTGTCGCTTGGAGAGAAGGTCCCGATAATGCCTCCGCGAAGCGAGGGAAACAAGAACTTAAGCGCAAGAAAGGTGACAGTCGCGGAGATCACCCCCTGCGCCGCTTTTGCAATAATATAAGGTTTAAAAGAGATGCCTCTGCCCGAGCATACCGACATTATCTGCAGATGCACCGAAAGCCCCGACCACCCGAGAAAGAGAGCGCAGATGACTATCGCACCCGTCGGGTCTGAAATGCCGCTTGCCGCCTTCGCGCCGCTCGAGAGCTCAAAAAATCCGAATATCAAAGCCCGAACCCAATCGGGAAGAGAAAAACGTTCAAGCACAGCACCAATGCAACCAACGAGCGCGGAGAAAAAAAGCACGTAGGCACAGACCGTGAGCATAGACGTAGCGGACGAACGTATCGCATCGGTTATCCGCGATGTCATGTCGCGCGAGGGAACGGAAATTGTGACGGAAACACCGCTTTTCCTGGGTTTTCGAAAGAAAAGTCTTCCAACCGCACCGACCGCGACAGATGATAGTATCACCGAAAAATAAAGCAAAAGCCCGAGCTTTTCGTTTCCAAAGAGTGAAGCACCGACAGCACTAATAACAAACGCGGAGCCCGGGTTGTTGCAAAAGATCAGAAAATGCTCAAGCTCGTCCTTTGAAATAATACCCTTATCCTGCATAGATGCCGCAGTTGCCGCGCCTATCGGGAAACCGCAAACTGTGCCCAAAAGAAACGCGGCGGCACCCGCCTCGCTCACAGAGAACAGTACCCTCATCGGACGGCGAAAAAAACGCGATATCCTTATTCCTATACCGCTCGACACGATAAGCTCTGATATCACCATAAAGGGAAAGAGAGAGGGGACGACCGTCCCCGCGCATAGAACAAGCCCTTTTTTCATATACTCTATTGCTACGTCGGAGGAACACAGGATCAGAAAAAACGCGCCAAGGGTCAAAGCGCCCACCAGCGATGCCGATACAGATTCTTTTCTTTTATTTTCCATGATTCCTCCTTGAAAGAGCGTTCGGTAATTTATATTTTTCAAGAGGTCGCAATATGAGCAAAGATAGAAAAAAAGATGAAAAGCGCGGTTTTTTCGAGTATCTCGCAGTGAGAGCGGATGCAGACGGCGACTCAATTGCAGGGGACGTGTATATTGAGATGCGCGGAAAAAACAGTCTGCTTGTAAAAGGGTGCAAACGCATCCTCGGCTACTCGCCCGAAGCGGTCGAGCTCGAGATAAAAAAAGATAAATTGAGAGTAAAGGGCAAAAGACTCGTTTGTACCTCATTTCACGGCGGAAGCGTGAGCGTTGAGGGGGTCATAGATTCGCTTGCGTTTTGCACGGAGGAGGAAGAATGAATCCGTCTTATTTTTTTCTGGGATCTGTCACGGTAGCGGCAGACTACTCAAATGTGACCGCGTTTCTCAATCTCTGCATGCACCTGTCGATTCCGTATTCGGATTTTAAATCATACCCCGACAAAGTCACGGTGGTGTTCCGTCTCTCAGAGTTCAAGCGGTTCAAGAGGGAAGCCGAGGCGAGAGGTATCTGCTATACGGTCGAGAAAAAAAGCGGCTTGCCGATATTTTTGGGTAAATATAAATATCGCTTTGGAATATGGCTCGGCATATTGTGTGCCGCGGCACTCGTGATCGCCTCGCATCTCTATATCTGGGATATCGAGGTCACGGGAAACGAGAGCGTGACCTCGGGCGAGATAAGAGAGCTCTTGCGCGAGCAGGGATTTGAGGTGGGAAGCTTCATTCCGCACGCGAACACCGATAAGATCGAAAACAGGATCCTGATGAAAACAGATAAACTTTCCTGGATATCGGTTAACATAATCGGCACGGTGGCAAACGTCGAGGTGCGAGAGCGCGAGGTCGAAAGGCCCTCGGAGCCGACTCGCCCTGCAAATCTCGTGGCAAAAAAGAGCGGAATTGTCGAGGAGGTGCGCATCTATCGGGGAAACGTCGTCGTTGGTGCAGGGCAATACGTAAAGGAAGGGGAGCTTTTGGTAAGCGGACTTTTTGACAGCGTGCAGGAGGGCTTCAGATACACTCGGGCATCGGGAAAGGTCTATGCGCGAACGGTTGAGGAGTTTTATATTGAAATTCCGTACGAATACGAGACGAAACGCTATACGGGGCTTGAATATTGTGAAAAAGTTTTAAATTTTTTTGACTTTTCAATGAACATTTCAAAAAAGTATGGAAATGAGGATATACTTTGTGATAAAATAAATATAGTGGAGAACTGTAGCCTTTTTGGCAGAGTACAGACCCCTTTTGCCGTCAGGACCGTAAAATATCTCGAATACGAAACGGTGTATGAGACGAGAAGCGAAAAGGCGGCAGAGGAGCTCGCATATTTTGAGCTTGATAAAAGGCTTGCAGATATGAGCGAGGATTCAACTCTTATCAAAAAGACGGTAATACCGCTTGTGCGCGACGACAGGTTTATTCTGCATTGCGTGATAGTTCTCATTGAAGATATTGCCGAGGTGTCGGAGTTTGACGTTATCCTTGGCGAGTAAAAAGGAAAGGTAAATATGAGCAGTAAAATAATCAGAGCCGAAAGCTCGGATATAGTTGCGGCAGTCTTTGGCAGCTGTGACTCAAATCTTGACATAATCGAAAAGAAATTCGGTGTCGCTCTGCACAACAGAGTCGCGGAGGACGGCGGTGAGGTCATTGCGGTCTCTGCCGAGGACGAAGAAGCCGTCGCCCATGCCGCCGAGGCGGTGAGGTACCTTGTCAAAATGGCAAAGTACAACGGAAACATCACCGATCAGAGCGTTATATACGTCTGTGATACCGTTATGGCAGGTCGCTCGGGCGAGCTTGAAAGCCTTGGAGACGATACTATCTGCGTGACGATGAAGGGCAAGCCGATAAAGGCAAAAACGGTGGGACAGAAGCATTACGTCAATGCGATCAAGAAAAACACGATCGTCCTCGGCGTAGGTCCTGCGGGAACGGGTAAGACATTTTTGGCGGTCGCTATGGCGGTAAAGGCACTTCGCGAAAAGCAGGTGTCAAGGATCATTCTCACGCGCCCCGCTATAGAGGCAGGCGAGAAGCTCGGATTTTTGCCGGGAGATCTGCAGAGCAAGATAGACCCCTATCTCCGCCCTCTCTACGACTCACTTTTTGAGATGATGGGCGCGGAGAATTATCAAAGACAGGTAGAAAAGGGAGTTATCGAGGTCGCGCCGCTTGCATATATGAGAGGACGAACGCTTGACGATTCATTTATCATCCTCGACGAAGCGCAGAACTGCACACCCGAGCAGATGAAGATGTTTCTGACCCGTCTCGGCTTCAATTCCAAGGCGGTGGTCACTGGAGATTTAACGCAGACCGACCTGCCGAGCGGACAGAAGAGCGGACTTGCCGAGGCGGTCAAGATCCTTGACGGCATCGATGACATAGAGATACACGCATTTACCGAGCGAGACGTCGTAAGACATAAGCTTGTGCAAAAGATAATTCTCGCGTACGAAAAATTCGACCGCGAGAAAAGAGAGAGAGCCGAGGCGAGAAGAAATGCCGACGGCAAAAAGACCTTTGTAAGAAAAGAAAACTGACACAACCTTGGAGGAAGAAAAAATGAACAGAAAAATGAAGCTCAGAATCTACTTTGAAAACGACCAGGAAAAATATAAGGTAAGCTATAACCTCAAAATGCTTCTTCGCGAAGCAATTGAAACAACACTCGATTTTGAGGATTTCAACGCGGTATGCGAGGTATCGGTTACCTTTACGGATAACGAGGGAATCCGTGAGCTCAACAAGAAGTTTCGCGAGATGGACAAGCCCACCGACGTGCTTTCATTCCCGCTCCTCGACTTTGAGGGCGACTGCGAGGAGCCTCCGATAGACGAGCTCATCAGCAACCTCGGAGATATAGTCATCTCGCTTGAAAGAGCAAAGGAGCAGGCAGAGGAATTCGGTCACAGCTTTGCGCGTGAGGTCGCGTTCCTTACGGTACACTCAATGCTCCACCTTCTCGGATACGATCACGAAAAGGGAGAGGAAGAGGACAAGGAAATGCGCGCAAGACAGTCTGAGATCATGAAGATCATGGGACTTGAGGTAAAATAAGTCCGTTTATGTCGGAAATGGGAGGTTTGGCGTGAAAGTTACACCTCTCTTATAGTGAAAAAATCTTTTTCACGCGCGAATTTTGCTTTGGCAAAATTCATTGATTATTATTTGTGCCGCCGCGTGCGGCGGAATGGAGATTAAATGAAACCGAGTGAAAAAAGAGCCCTTGAAGCCGAAAAACGCGCCCAAAGGGAAGCGGCGGAGCGCGAGCGAGAGCTTGAACGCGAGGCGGCAAGATCAAAGAAAGAAGAAGATCTCCCCAAACCCGAAACCGAGTCCGAGATCACGGGGAACTCGGAGCAAGCAACTCCCGAGAAAATCACAAAGGGATACAAGCGCAAGGAGGGCTTTGTTCAAAGTCACATAAGACTGATAACCTTTATTGTCACCACCGCGCTTGTGCTTTTCGTTCTCGGACCTCTCGGCATCGATATGCTCGTTGCATCGAAAAACAATAAGATCGTCAACAACAAAGAGGATATAAGCATCGAGACCGTGTACAAAATATACGACCTTTACGACGGTATTCATTGGGGCAGCTTCAAGAATTTCAATTATACCGACTACAGCGACAAGGTTGACGGTATTCTTGTCTACGAGCGGGAATATCCCGTTAAAAATTCGCGCCTCGTCGTCAAGGCGGGAGGCTCGAGTATGTCGGACAGACCCGAGTACGTATACCTTATAGATTACAAAAACGGAAAACGCATAGACCTTAAAAAAGAGGATCCGCGCGGCTACGTAAAATCAATGACAGAGGAATAAAACGGAAGATGAAAAGAACAGGATTTATAGCAATAGTAGGACGCCCCAACGTAGGCAAGTCCACGCTTCTCAATACAATGCTCGGCGAAAAGGTGGCAATAGTCTCCTCAAAGCCGCAGACCACAAGAAACAGAATTATCGGAATACATACCAAGGGTGAGGATCAGTTCGTGTTCCTCGATACCCCCGGTATTTTCAGACCGAAGAACACCCTCGGTACGTTCATGGTAAAGACCGCAAACAGCACCATGCAGGATGCTGACGCGGTAATTCTCGTCACCGATACGGGCAAAAATATAACCGAGGTAGAGAAGAACGTTATCGAATATTCCAAAAAAACGGGAACACCCGTGGTATTGGCGCTCAATAAGATCGACCTCTACCGCCGCGAGCAGATCGCAGAGACTATAGCGGCATACGCAGCTCTCCACGATTTTTCGGCAGTAGTACCGATCTGCGCAAAGAACGGAAAAGGCGTTGACGCGCTCCTTGACGAGTGCAAGCCCTTCCTTCAGGAATCAGAATTTTTCTTCCCCGAGGATATGGTGACCGACCAGTCCGAGAGACAGGTAGCGGCAGAGGTCATAAGAGAGAAGCTCCTGCGTACGCTTGATAAGGAGATACCGCACGGCGTAGCGGTCGCAATAGAAGCCTTCAAGGACGAGGGAACACTTATCAGCATCCGCGCAGAGATCTTCTGCGAGAAGGCATCGCATAAGGGAATCATCGTCGGTAAGGGCGGCGAGGAATTAAAGCGTGTCGGCTCTTACGCGCGTGCCGACCTCGAAGCTATCTTCGGCGCGAAGGTCTATCTCGACCTTTGGGTAAAGGTAAAGGAAAATTGGCGCGACAGCCAAAGAGGAATAACCGACTTCGGCTATAGCGAGGAATAAAAATATTGCTCCGAAGTCCTCGGAGCAATATGCTTTTTTGAAGAAAGGAGAAGAGCCATGGAATTTGCCACAAACGGTGTAATTACACGAATATACGACGTTGGCGCGAGTGACAAGATGCTCAATATAATCACCGAAGACCGCGGACGCATCGGCGTTATGGTCAAGGGCGGTAGGTCGCCCGCAAGCAAGATGCGCTCTATCTCCCAGCTCTTCACGTACGCAAATTTTGAGATCAACCAAAAGGGAAATATGTATTGGCTGCGCGGTGGCGAGATCATAAACCCATTTTACGATCTCTCGACCGACATAGTCAGAGTTGCACTCGCGTCATATCTCTGTGACCTTGCCAACGAGCTTACCGACGAGGGAGGCGAGGACGACAGCATAATGCGTCTGCTCCTCAATTCGCTCTATCTGCTCGGCAGAGGCGCAAAGGATCAAAGACTTATAAAAGCGGTTTTCGAGATGCGCGCCGCGGCTATATCGGGATATTGCCCCGAGATATCCTATTGCGCGTATTGTAAAGAAAAATTTTCGGATTATACATATCTCGACGTAATGGGAGGAAAGCTTATCTGTACAGACTGCCTTGCAAAAAAGGGAGACAAAAAGGTAAGCGTTTCAAAGGAATTTGAGGATATGCCCGAGGCGAGCATACTGTGCGGACTCTCACCGTCAGCACTCGCGGCATTGCGGTATATCGTTACCGCGCCCGACTCAAAGATATTCTCCTTTGAGCTCAAGGACGAGGGCGAGACGAATGAGCTTGCAAAAGCCGCCGAAAGCTATATACTTAACCACCTCGAGCGCGGCTTTGACTCGCTTGAATTCTATAAATCGGTAAAATAAGCAACAGGGCAACCGCACGCGGTTGCCCTATAATTTTCCATACTGTTCGCTACGCGACAGCTTCTCCTCGGGGAGAAGCTGTCGCGTAGCGACTGATGAGGGGAATTATGCTATTTTCCAAACCTCCGCTTCTTCCTTGTGTCTCTCCTTGGCTTATATCCTCCTGCAAAAGCCCCAAGCACGCAAAAGAGCACGCTCGCCGCGTGGAGAATAATACTCTGCCAAAGCGCGTGATCTGAGGACGGATAGGGAAGACAGAGTGCCACGACAAGAGAGAGAAGCATCCACATAGCCGCGCATATCGCACCGCAAGCCAAGGGTGAGCAGTCTGCCTTCTTTGTGCTTATAAATCCGCCCAAAAAGTTTGACGGCAAAAGCGCGAGCAGAGAGAGCGGAGCTATCATGGAAAGAGGATCCTCCGACCCAAGTGCGACAAAACAAAGTATCGTCAACAGAATTCCTCCCGACAGAACCGACGCCAGCACCCCGAAAAGAGAGGAGAGAAGAACAGTTTTGACGATCGGTGTCTCTTCACTCGCATGAGTCCTTTGAGCCATTACCATCTGCCTTTTTTGCGCGGGCAGTCCGCTCTTTCCTCTGTGACGGTCATTATACATAAAAACGCCTCCGTAAAGCTATATTTTCTACAGAAATATATGCTCTGGGAGGCATTTTTATTACGGTTAGAAATTAGTCGATAGAATCCTCTGCCTTAACGTCAACACGGCTTACCGCGCTCTTGAGGATGCGGATCTTTGTGCCGTCGCGGCTGGTCTCGATAACGCAGGTCTCTTCCTTGATGCTTACGACCTTGCCGATGATACCGCCGATAGTGGTGATCTCGTCGCCGACGCTGAGGTTGTTACGCATGTTAGCGATCTCCTGATCCTGCTTTTTCTGCTTGCGGGAGGAAATGACCATGAAAACGATCATAACACCGATGATAAGGATCATGGGGAGCAGGGAAAGAAGATCTCCGCCCGTGCTACCCGTTGTGCCGGATGTAAGAAGCAATGCAAAAGTGTTCATTTTGTTGTTCCTTTCTTGAAAAAACTTAAATATCTTATATATTGTACTTGTATGGGGGCAAAAATTCAATTAAGTAATTGTAAATTTTTTGTTTTTTACTACCTTTTCTTCGAAAAAACGGAAAAAATGAAAAATATTTGTCAATCTGTTGATTTTTTTATCGGATTGTGTTATAATTTACCCTGTATAATAATGCGATTAGTTATTTTATTTAAAAAGTGAGTATATAATGGATAAAAAAAGATTTCTTGAATGTGCCCTCATCATAAATACGCACGGAGTGCGCGGAGACGTAAAGCTCGAGTCGCTTTGCGATACCCCCGCAGTGCTTGCAGGGCTGAAAAGAGTATATTTCTACGAGGGCGGAGAATACAGAGAGGTGAAGGTGCTTCACTCGTCGGTATTCAAAAGCTTTGTGCTTTCTTCCCTTGAAGGCATAGACGATATGGACAAGGCTATGGCGCAAAAGGGCAAGACCCTTTATGCAGCACGTGAGGATTTCAAGCTCAAAAAGGGTGATTATTTTATAGTTGACCTCATAGGTCTAGATGTTATAGACGATAAGAGCGGAAAGGTCTACGGCAAGATCACAGACGTAATAAACCGCGGCGCGTCGGATATTTACGTGGTCAAGACCGAGAGCGGCGAGAGAATGATGCCCGCGGTTAAGGAATTCGTCAAGCGAGTCGACCTTGAGAGCGGTGTCTACGTCGAGGTTATTCCCGGACTTCTCACTGATGATTAAAAGGGTGATAAAATGCGATTTGATATAATGACGCTTTTTCCCGAGATGGTAAACAATATCCTCGGTGAGAGCATAATCGGAAGAGCGCAGAAGAGCGGAGCGGTCGAGATAAACCTTTATAATATAAGGGATTATTCCGAAGACAAGCACCGCCGCGTTGACGACACCCCATACGGCGGAGGCAAGGGAATGCTTATGATGGCACCGCCGATATATAACTGCTATTCCCATATCCTCGACGAACAGAAAAGCGCGGGCTTTGAGCCCGAGCGCCGCCGCGTGATATATATGTCACCTGCGGGAAAGGTGCTCAATCAAAAAAAGGCGGAGGAGCTTGCACAGTATGATAATATCATCATTCTGTGCGGTCACTACGAGGGAGTTGACAGACGAATTATCGACGAGATAGTCGACGAAGAGGTCTCAATAGGAGATTTCGTTCTTACGGGCGGTGAAGTGCCCGCGGCGATACTTGTTGACTGCGTGTCAAGGCTTTTGCCGGGAGTACTGTCCGACCCCGAGTGCTACGAAAAGGAGAGCATATCCTCGGGTATGCTTGAATATCCCCAATATACAAGACCCTACGAATTTCACGGTGTAAAGGTACCCGATGTTCTTATATCGGGACATCACGCCAATATAGATAAGTGGAGAGAGGAGAGCGCGAGAGAGCTCACCGAGCGCAACCGCCCCGATCTTCTCGAAAAATAATTTTTGTGATATAGTCACGGAAAGGAGGAAGCATGGCTAAACAAAAGAAAGGCGGCTCTGTCATAGTCAGAGCTATCAATCGGCTTACCGCACTTATATATTCCTTTTTTGCTAACGGAAGAATAGGAGAAATGCTTTCCTCCGAAAATACCCTTTGCAAGAGAAGCTATCTTGCAAACTCATTCAATAAGGAAAAAAAGAAAGCGCAAAACGTTCTGCTCAAATATCCCGAGGCCGTTATGGAACAGGGATTGGCATCAAGGTCGATAGTCTTCTTCCGCGGCTTTATGGCTTCGTTGAAGCTCAACGTGTACGGAATGTTCTTCACGTTCTTTGGATTTGCATCATGCATCGCCTTGATGATACCCGCGCTTATCGAAGGCTTTTCCGCGATAAATGAATATGCAATAATCAAAGCCGCCATTATCACCCTGTGCTCTATTCCAATGCTTTTCTCGTCCAAATCCGCCGCAGAGGCACTTATGGACAGCAAGGTAATGAAAAGAATAGTTCTTGACATAATGTGCATACCTCCTGAGAAGATGAAGATCCAAAGGCGATACGGCGGTACGGGATATACGTTCATTTCTGCGATCGTCGCAATGGCACTCGGAGCACTGTCTTATTTTATCGATCCGATGGTGGTGCCGATCGTATTTATTTGTCTTGTTGCGGTACTTGTAATTTTTTCAAGTCCTGAGGCGGGAGTGCTGATAACACTGGCGCTTACACCGTTTTTGCAGTATATGTCTTATCCCAAAATGGTGCTCCTGATTGCAATATTGCTAACTGCGATATCATATTTTTGCAAGGTTTTTCAGAGAAGAAGAACTCTGTCGCTATCCCCCGAAATATCAATGGTCCTGCTGTTTTGCGGATTTATCCTTGTAGCAGGCGCGTTTTCCGCAGGCGGTCTTGTGACCATGCTCGATTCGTTTTATTCGGTCGTCATTATTCTCGGTGGATTTATGCTGACATATAACCTGATAAATACGCAAAAAATGCTCTCAGCTTGCCTTAAAATGCTCACGGTGTCATTCCTGTTTTTGTGTATGATGGGTATATGGGAGAGTGTTCTTTACGGAATATCGAACAGAATAATAGACAGCGTAAATCCGAACATCTCGCAAATAACGGGAGAAAACGTTTTCTATATAGCAGACAAAGGGATAATATTCGGACTGTTCGCGGTATTGCTTTTCCCGATGCTTTTCTCATATATGATAAACAGAAAGACCGCAAAGGGAAGAGCGCTTGTGGTGATATTCGGTATGATCACCGTTATCGCTGCGTGGATGTGCAGTCATTACGAGATCATAGTAGCCCTCGCACTTGAATGTGTTTTATTCTGGTTCTTCTACAGTCATAAGACAATGACGGCGGTAATTATAGCAAGCATACCTGTCGCGATCATTGCTTTGCTTTATCTGTATGCTATCCGTTATTGGAATTTTCCCGATATATCAAGCATTTTGATGGAGTATATGCCCGCAAGCATATCCGCATCGAAAACGCATATCGCCGTGATCGGCGACGTAATTGAGATGCTGAAGGACGGAAATATTTTGGGAATAGGGGCAGGCGATCATGCGTTCGCGGTTATTTTCCCGGCATATTCAAGCGAAGCATCAAGAGGAGCGGAGCATCCTATGTCTCTTTGGCTCCAGGTGTTGTGTTGGTCAGGAATTTTCGGATTCGTTGCCTTTATGATCTTCGTCGTATTCCTCGTAAAAAGATCGCTCGGATTTATCCGTTTCAATTATAATAAAGAGCTGAGAGCAAAGGCGATGGCACTTTTCTCGGGTATCATCGTGGCGTTTCTGTTTGGAAGCGTGTACAGTATCTGGGTGGATGAGAAGGTTCTTTATCTGTTCTGGGCATGCGTGGGATTGCTTATGAGCTACGTAAGACTCGGTAAAAAGCAGGAATCGGTCAGATGGGGCGAATTCAGGAGCGGACAGAACGAAAAGGATGTTGAGCTTGTTTTCTACAATTGATGAAATAAAATACTATCTAAATGTGAAAGGGAAAAGACATGGCTGATATAAAAAAATACGGATCCGGGGAGAAGGATAAAAACTTGAAGCGTAAGGATGCAAAGAAGGAAAGCTCGGCAAACGTTCATTACGCGTCTGCGTTGGCATCACAGACAAAGATTCCCGACAGCATGATAGACCCGGATTTTTCCAACGTAAAGGTTAAGAAGAAGCTCCCTGTTGCGATCGATATAATCGCGGGTATTCTGATGATCCTTTTAGTTATAGGGGCAGTAGTCGGATCCTACATTCTTTTCAGGTATTATTCCAACGATTATGACAGTAAAAAAATAACGTACGACGTTATAGTGGATGCTGCTTATGACTATGAGCAATATAAGAGTATGATCAAGCAGGACGTCTATCTTGATACCTCGGATAACTCGGTCTATTTCGGACAGATCGTCAGAGTTGAAAAGATTGAGGGAGAGACCGACCGGATAGTAATTAAGATAAGCGCGACCGCGAAGTTCAGACGGGGAGAGGGATATATCCTCGGAGGAAAAAGACTTGCGGTCGGAAGCGAATTTGCAAGGCTGAGATGCGGCGAAAGATCGCTTGGAGACGCAACTGTGGTAAGGCTTACCGTGAACTGACAAAAAAGCGTGAGAGTTGCTTGGTATTAGCTGAGAATTCCATTTTTTGCGCGAGGTTTTAAAAACTGCAAAATTGACTGATTACAATTTGTGCCGCATTGTGCGGCGGAACGGAGATTGATATGGCAAATCCGAAAAACAAAAGCAAGAGCAGAATAAACGTAATTGACGTTATCATTATTCTTCTCGTGCTTGCATTGATAGGTGCGGTGGTGTACAGAGTTTATGCCGCGATCAGCGACGGATCCTCTAAAAAAGGAAGCGATTACATAGTTTCATTTGAATGCGGATCGGAGTATAATACCTTGATCGAATACCTGAAAAACGGTGAAGAAGTATACCTGACGACCAATAAAGCACTGATCGGATATATATACGATGATCCTGACGATCCTCGCGGAGCGGTATATGAGATATTGTCAGATGAGCCCATTGGGGGTGAAGCGGGAGAAGATGAGACAGAGGCACCTGTAAGATCGGATGAGAATAATGAGAATGCCGATGCATACAGAAAGACCAAGCTTTCGGGAATGATCAAGCTAAGCTCTGAGGCGGTGAAGGCGAAGAGCGGAAATTACTATACCGTGCAGGGAAGGAATATTACTGTAGGAAGTACCCTTGAGGTTTACACCGATGATACCGTGTTTACCCTTGTTGTAAAGAGTATAACCAAGGTTGAAAAGTGATATAGGCTCTCTGAAAGTGTTTTTATTGTGCATTGTGCACTAAAATCCGCTTTTTTACTAGTGAAAAATGTATAAATATTGCCTCTTGATTTTGTCTTGCATTTCTGATATACTAATTATAACCGAAATTGTGCGATAAAGATTAACATACAGATCGAGGTAGTCAGATGAAAACTTGTGAGATTATGATAACCAATTCCAGCGGACTCCATGCACGTCCCGCAACCTTCTTTATACAGAAGGCAAATTTCTATAAGAGTACCATTCTTATTGAAAAGGATGACAGAAAGGTCAATGCAAAGAGCCTTCTCGGAGTTCTTTCTCTTGGAATTGCAAAGGGAATGACCGTAAAGCTTTCGGCAGACGGTCAGGATGAAGAAGCAGCAATAGACGGTCTCGTTTCTCTCATCAATTCGGGATTTAATGAATAATTGAAAAGAGTGGGGCTGAGGATAATGCAGCCCCACTTTTAGTTTTAAATTTTACAAGGAGGCAGATATGGCAATAAAGGAATCGGAAAATAAAATATTGCTTGAAAAAGCCAACGGTCTGCCCGTGCGTCCCGGCGTTTACATTATGAAAAACGCGGCGGGGAGCGTTATTTACGTTGGTAAATCAAGAAAGCTCAAGAACCGCGTGTCGCAGTATTTTCAGAATAGCGAAAAGAACGTAAAGACCGCCAATATGGTCAGGCAGGTAAAGGATTTCGATTATTACGTCTGCGATACGGAGATAGAAGCGCTTTCTCTCGAAAATACGCTTATCAAGCAGTATTCCCCCAAGTATAATATCAGATTGAAGGATGCAAAATCCTATCCGTATATCAAGATGACCGAAGGCGAGTATCCGCGACTTGTTATGACTAGAAAAAGACAGAATGACGGGGGCAAATACTTCGGTCCGTATTCGGGCACTGCAACTGTATTTTCCGTAATAAATACTCTTTCTGCCGTGCTCGGATTGCCTACGTGTAAAAGAAGCTTTCCTCGCGATATCGGGAAGGAAAGACCGTGCCTGTATTATCAGATGAAGAAATGCTGTGGTGTCTGTACGGGGAACGTAAGCGAGGAGGAATACCGCGAGAAGATAAGATTTGCGTCGGACGTTCTGCGCGGAAATACGGCATCTGTCAAAATTGAGCTTACAGAGAAGATGCTCGAGGCGGCGGAGAGCGAGAGATTCGAGGCGGCGGCAAGATACAGAGATACCCTGGCGGCGCTTGACAGACTCGGACAGAAGCAAAAGGTCGTTGCCGCGCCCGGAACAGAGCACGACGTGATCGCGCTTTATAATGATGATGTCTGCTCCTGCATCTCGGTGTTCTTTATCCGAGACGGAGCGGTAAGTGATAAATCCGAATACGTTTTCGGCAAGGACAGGATCGTTGACGAGTCAAATATCGCCGCGTTTATTTGTGAGCTTTATAGGGTGAGAGAGTATATACCCAAAAGCATTCTTCTGTCCTTCGAGATGGAGCACGAGGACTTGGAGACCGTGGCGCAATACCTTTCGGGCATAGCCGAAAGAAAGGTGAATATCCGCACACCCGAGCGCGGAGAGATGAAAACTCTTTGCGATATGGTGCGCGATAATGCCGCAGAAAAGGCAAAGATATACAGAGCCGAGGCGGAGAAGGACGAGGGAGTTCTTTTGCGTCTTATGGAGCTTCTCGGTCTTGAGGTCTATCCCGAGAGGATAGAGGCTTACGATATATCGAATATCGGTCACGAGCACATCACCGCGGGAATGATAGTCTCGGAGGGTGGCAAGCTCAAGAAAGCCGATTACAGAAGCTTTAAGATAAAATCTGTCACCGACGGTACCGACGACTATCAGAGCATGCGTGAGGCATTGTCCAGACGACTTGCCCATCTTGAAGACGAGGACGGCTCCTTCGCCGAGCTACCCGATCTCATTTTGCTTGACGGAGGTAAAGGACACGTTTCCGTGGTTAAGGAATTGCTTTGCGATCTTGGACTTGACCTGCCCGTTTTCGGTATGGTCAAGGATGATTTTCACAAGACGCGCGCACTCTGTACCGATACCGAAGAGATAAGCATTGCAAGGGAAAATTCAGTTTTCGTATTTATCTATAAGCTTCAGGAAGAGGTGCACAGATTTACCGTTTCCAAGATGAGCAATGCTAAGAGCAAAACGCTGACGAAGTCATCGCTGACTAAGATAAAGGGAATTGGCGACGCAAAGGCAAAGGCACTTTTAAAGGCATTGGGCGGGTACACCGCAGTCAAGAACGCAAGCATTGAAAAGCTTTGCGAGGTAAAGGGAATCAGCCGCGCCGATGCGGAGAATATCGTTTTATATTTTAAAGAAAAGTAAAAGGAAAAACGCGAAAATGATGCGAATAATTACGGGACGGGCAAAGGGAATAAAGCTTGAAACTCTCAAGGGTGACGCGACTCGTCCGACGAGTGAAAGGACGAAAGAGGCGGTCTTTTCGATGCTTCAATTCGACCTTGAGGGAAGAGAGGTTCTCGACCTTTTTGCAGGCTCGGGACAGATGGGACTCGAGGCGGTTTCAAGAGGCGCGAAGGGTGCGACGTTTGTTGATAAATCAAAGGAAGCGGCATCGATAATCGCGAAAAACATTGAGAAAACAAGGCTTTCGGAGTCTTGCCGTTTGCTGTGCTCGGATGTGAACGATTTTATCAGAGCTTTTAGAAATAAGAAGAAATATGACATCGTTTTTATCGATCCGCCGTATGCGCTTCGTGCGGTAGCTTCGACGCTTGAGGCATTGCTTGCGAACGAAATGCTAAAAAATACCTCTATCATTGTTTGTGAGAGCGAAGAAGAGGATATATTCGAAAAAAACCTTGAATTAAAAGAAAAATTCGAGGTCGTAAGGGTTGCAAAATACGGTGTTGCACACGTGACAGTTCTTACGGTGAAAGGGGGAGAGTGAACAAAATGGTTGCTTTAATTCCGGGAAGCTTTGACCCGATAACGCTTGGACACGTGGACGTGATAGAGCGTGCGGCGAGAAAATTTGACAAGGTTTTTGTTGCCGTTATGAACAACGATTCGGCAAAGCACGACAGCACTCTTTCCTCCAAAACCTACACCTTTGAAATGGACGAAAGGCTTTATTTCGTAAGGGTTTCTTTGGCTCATCTCGACAACGTTGAGGTAATCTCATCACAGGGAATGCTGATCGATCTTTTCGACGAGATTGGGGCGGATGTGATCGTTAAAGGGGTCAGAAACGGGGAAGATCTTGAGTATGAGATGAAGCATTATAAGTGGAACAAGGCGCACAACTCACGGGTCGAAACGTTGTTTTTGCCCGCTGACGAGAGGCTTTCTTCGGTCAGCTCGACAATGGTAAGAACCCTTATGGCACAAGGGAAATACAAGGAGCTTGAGGGTGTTGTTTCAAGCGCGGTGATCGAGAAGATCAAGACAAAGCGTGCCTGAGTGATCCTTGAAAAAGTATGATATGCATAATTTGTGCATATATACATTATTCTGATTAAAATATACAAAAAAGCTAAAAAAACGCTTGAAATACCGTGAATAAATATTCATCCTTCGGCTTGTGTCGGGGGATGAATTTTTTATTTGCTGTTTTTAGCGTTTATTTTACACTTTTAGCGCAAAATAAGACATTTTTCTGTTCTCGGGGATTTTTTATTTTTTCTTGACTTTTTTGGGGCGGAGTGATATAATTCGGAGTGAGAGTTTTTGCAAAAAAATTGCTATGAATCTTAGTGTGATTTTTTCGCATCAAAATTTTTAACGTCATTTTTACGGAGGAGAAGAAATGAAGAAAATTACGTTAGTGTTTTTGATGATCATGTGTTTTCTCGTTTTGGCTTTTTCAGCTTGTGACAACAATAACACGGATGAAGGTCCATGCTTGCATCAGAATGCCGAGGTCGACGTTGTCGATCCGACCTGTACGAGCAGTGGATCAAGGACTGTGACGTGTCGCGATTGCGGACACGTTGATACAGAGGAGCTTTCAGCTAAGGGTCACACACCCGGTGATGAGGCTGACTGTACACACGATCAGATCTGTACGGTCTGTAACGAGGTGTTAGTCAATGCATTAGGACACAGTGCAGGAGATGAAGCTACTTGCACCGCGGATCAGGTCTGCCTTAACTGTAACGAGGTATTGGTTAAAGCCAAGGGGCACACTGCGGGTGATGAGGCGACCTGTACCACTTCTCAGATTTGTACCGTTTGCGATGCGGTTCTGGTCGAGGCACCCGGACACACTGCGGGAGCTGAGGCTACATGCACCACCGATCAGGTGTGCACGGTCTGCAATGATATACTTGTTGCTGCTACAGGTCACCGGTCTTACGGTGCTACCTGTACAGAGGACGACGTTTGTAATACGTGCGGAGAAGTTTTACATAAGGCTACGGGGCACGTTCCGGGTGCTGAGGCTACCTGCACGGATCCTCAGAGGTGCACGATGTGTTACGAGGTGCTTGTAAGCGAGAACGGTCACGTTCCGGGTCCCGAGGCTACCTGTACGACACATCAAGAGTGTCTTGTCTGCGGAGAGCTTCTTGCCTATGAGCTCGGACACGACATACAGCATCACGATTACCAAGCTCCTACCTGCACCGAGTCGGGATGGTATTCATACGAGTCATGCTCGAGATGCGATTATTCCACTAAGCAAACGATCGATGCTAAGGGGCATTACGAGATATACTACAATGCCAAGGAGCCCACGTGCGTGGAGATCGGCTGGGACACATATTTTACTTGTTACGATTGCGGATACACGACTTATGCCCAAAAGTCCGCTTTGGGTCACGACGAGATAAAGCACGATGCCAAGGCTCCCACTTGTGAAGAGGTGGGCTGGAAGGCTTACGTTTCCTGCTCGAGATGCGACTACACAACGTACGAGGAGATCGCGGCAAACGGACACGATTCTGTCGAGCTCGGCGACGTATGTACTGTATGCGGACAGATCAAGTGCAACGACGGCTTGTCCTTTGTTTCCAACGGCGACGGAACCTGCTCGGTTGGCGGTAAGTGGGGCTGTTCGACGGACACGTTTATATTTATTCCGTCTGTATCTCCCGACGGTGACAAGGTAACCACCATAAGAGAAGAAGCGTTCGTGGATCTTACAAAGCTTGAGAGCGTAAGCATTCCCGATACTGTCACTTGCATTGATGACAAGGCATTTTACGGATGTACTTCCTTGAAGAGCGTTTCGATCCCCGAGGGTGTTGAGGTCATTGGAGTATACGCGTTCTGCAACTGTACTTCTCTGAAGAGCGTATCGATCCCCGAGAGCTTGACGAAGATAGAATACTACGCCTTTGGCGGCTGTGAGGCTCTTGAGGCGGTCTATATATCCGACGTGGAAAAATGGTGTGGAATAGAATTTGATACGAGTTCCAATTATTACGACTCGAAATACAGAAGCAACCCTCTCTATTTCGCAGGCAATCTTTATCTTAACGGAAAGCTTTTGACCGACCTGGTTATCCCCGAGGGAGTGACCGCGATACCCGACTGGGCATTCGTTGGCTGTAAGAGTATCGTGAGTGTTAGCTTGCCCTCTACGCTGACATCGATAGGTTCGGATGCCTTCGATGGCTGTGCCAAGCTTATAGAGATACAAAACCTCTCGTCGATCGAGCTAAAGCAGGGTAGCAGTAACAACGGATACATAGCATACTTTGCAAAGAACATATACACCGCGGGCGAAAGCAAGATCTGTGTCGAGGACGAATACGTCTTCTACTGCGACGACTCCAATCATACGTATTACCTTATGAGCTATACGGGTGATAAGGGCGAGATCGTTCTTCCCGAGAGTATAAACGGCAAGGAATACGAGATCTACAGGTACTCATTCCACAAGCTTTCAGGTCTTAAGAGCGTTGTTACCTCGGACGGTGTGACAAAGATCGGTGATTACGCATTCAACGGCTGCTCGGGTCTTACCGAGTTTAAGATATCCGACGGCGTATCCTACGCAACGGGCAGTGCCTTCAACGGCTGCAGCGGTATCGTTAAGGTCATAGACGGCTTGTCCTACGTTGACGGATGTGTCGTTGACATCGACTATCACGTTGAGTCTGTCGTATTTGCCGAGGGCACGAGAAAGATATTCGATCTGAGAAGCAACTATATCACCGAGGTAGTGATCCCGGAGGGTGTTACCTGTATCGGAGGTTATGCATTTGAGGGCTGTGATCACCTCAAGAGCATAACGCTGCCCGAGAGCCTTAAGGTAATTGGTGAGTACGCATTTAAGGATTGCCGAGTTCTTGAAAGTGTTGTTATCCCCGACGGAGTGGAGAAGATAGGTCTCGGTACGTTCAACGGATGCTCAAGCCTTGCGAGTCTGACGATTCCTTTTGTCGGTAATCAGGTTGGCGAGGAGGATACCCGCAACCTTCATTTCAGCTGTATATTCGGTGAGGACAAGTATAACTGCTGGGGTGACGTTCCAAAGTCCTTGAAGACAGTCAAGATCAACGGAGGCAAGATATATTTTAAATCTTTTGAACATTGCTACGAGATTGAAAATATGCTGATAGGAGACGGGGTGACCTACGTATCCTCCTACAGCTCATCGTATATGCAGAAGCTCAAGAGGAACGAATACGGAAACGCTTATTACCTTGGAAACGAGAATAATCCTTATCTCGTTCTGGTTCAAGCGAAGGGAACTAATATTGAGTATTGCGAGATACACGGAGAGACCAAGATGATCGCTCCCGGTGCGTTCGCTTATTGCCAGGCTCTTACAGAGATCACGATCCCCGCAAGTGTTGCAAGCATCGGTGGATACGCATTCAGAGAGTGTTATCTTCTCAAGAACGTATACGTTTCCGATCTTGCGCAGTGGTGCTTGTTTGAATTCGAAAACAGGGAAGCAAATCCCCTCAATTGCGGTGCGACACTCAACGTAAACAACGAGCCCGTGACCTCTCTTGTGATCCCTCAGTCTGTGACTGAGATCGGGAAGTTTACTTTCACGGGCTGCAGTGGATTGACGAGTGTTACGATCCACGACGGTGTAACTAAGATAGGTGAGTCTGCCTTTTCTGGCTGCAACGGAATCACGAGAGTGAATATCACCGATCTTGCAAAGTGGTGCGAGATAGAGTTTGAGGATCGCTATGCAAATCCGCTGAGCGTTTCGCACAATCTCTATCTTAACGGATCAAACGTTACTGATCTTGTTATTCCCGAGGGGGTAACTACCGTAAAGGAAAACGCATTTGCTTATTTCCGCGGTATGAAAACTCTGACGATCCCCTCGAGCGTAGAGACGATTGGTGATTCCGCGTTCTACAATTGCGACTCTCTTAAGAACGTGGTAATTTCCGACTCCGTCAAGAGCATCGGAGAATGGGCTTTCGCACATTGCTTAAGTCTTGAGAGCGTGACCTTCGGCGAGGGAATAGAAAGCGTTGAAGAAGGTGCGTTCTCAGGTTGCGACAAGCTCTCTGCCGTGCACGTAAAGGATCTTGGAAAGTGGTGCAGCATCAGCTTTGGTTCGATAGAGTCCAATCCGCTTTACTATGCCGGTAATCTCTATATTAACGGAGAGCGTCTTACCGAGATCACGATCCCCGAGGGCGTGACGGAGATAAAATTCTGCGTCTTTGCAGGCTATGAAAGTCTTACTGCCGTTCACGTTGCGGACTTGGAGCAGTGGTGCGCGATCACGTTCGGAAGTCTTCAGTCAAATCCGTTGTACTACGCGAAAAATCTCTACGTGGACGGTGAGCTCGTGACCGAGGTCGTTATCCCCGAGGGTGTTACCGAGCTCAAGCCTTATGCCTTTGCAGGCTGTAATATGGAGAGTCTGGTGATATCGGACAGTGTAACGTCAATTGGCTACGACGCTTTCTCCAATTGCCAGAATCTTAAGGCGGTCGTCATCCCCGACAGCGTGACCGAGATGGGTAACGGTGCATTCAACAGATGTGAATCGCTTGAAAGCGTCGTTATCGGAAACGGTGTGAAAGTTATTGATTCGGCGACATTCTATCAATGCTCCAAGCTTGAAGAGCTGGTTATTGGTAATAGCGTTGAGACGATAGGCTCAGATTCATTTTATGATTGCTACATGCTTAAAAGCGTTGAATTACCCGACAGTGTGACCGTTATAGGCGATTCTGCATTCTACTATTGCTCCGGTCTTGAGAATCTGGTATTTGGAAGCAACGTGACGCATATATACGACAGGGCATTCGCGAATTGCTCGTCCCTTAAGGACGTGATGATTCCCGACAGCGTGACAGAGATTGGACGCTACGCGTTCTCAAGCTGCTCGGGTCTTGAAGCTATCGTGATATCCGGAGGTGTCAAGAGCATCGGCGAATACGCGTTCCGCGGATGCAGTAATCTCAAGAGCATCGTTATTTCCGAGGGTGTCGAGTACATTTCGAGCTGGGCATTTGCGGGATGTACCTCTCTTGAGAGCATCGTGATTCCTGTCAGTGTTATCAATATTGGAGGGTCGGCGTTTAATAACTGTACGAGTTTTACGACTGTAAACTATGCCGGAAGTGAAGAGGATTGGTCGAAGATCGTTATCAACGTTAATAACGAAGTGCTTTTCTCTGCGACGATCAACTACAATTACGTTCCCGAAAATGAATAATTGACATATTGGCAACTGAGGGCAACCGCGAGAGCGGTTGCCCTTTTGTGTGGGGAAAAGTTATATTCCGACGGAGTCGGAGTGATATGTCGGCTATGCCGACGTGATATTGCGCCTTTGGCGCAGTGATATTCGCGCGGAGCACGAGTGATATGCCGACGGAGTCGGCGTGGTATTCGCACGAAGTGCGAGTTGCGGGAAGGGGCGCGGCGGAGCCGCGCGCGAGCGGAGCGAGCGCGTTTCGTTTGCAAGGTGCGAAATGTGGGGGAGTGGGATGTGGAGGAAGGATGTGTGTTGTTGGGGGAGGGGAGCGCACGCAAACGAATTGGCGGCGAGGGGCGAAGCCCCGAGGCGACGGATCCGCCGCGGATAAAAAATGCAATTTTACCATAACAAAAATTACAAAAAATTAAGCACGAAAAATGTTTTATTTGGGGTTTACTTTTAAAAATAATTGTGATATAATATTATAGTTAAGATATCGAACAGAAGTTTTGTTTTGAGAGGGGTGAGACGGTATGTCAGGATTTAAGCTGAAGAGCGATTACAAGCCCACGGGAGATCAGCCCCAGGCTATTGCTAACATCGTTCGCGGTATTCGCGAGGGGCAGAGGATGCAGACTCTGCTTGGTGTTACGGGTTCGGGTAAGACCTTTACTATGGCGAACGTTATTGCCGAGATAAACCGTCCTACTCTCGTTCTTGCTCACAACAAGACTCTTGCGGCCCAGCTCTGCTCGGAATTCCGCGAGTTTTTCCCCGAAAATGCGGTTGAATATTTCGTTTCCTACTACGATTACTATCAGCCCGAGGCGTACATTCCCGGAAAGGACATGTACATTGAGAAGGACGCGCTCGTCAACGATGAGATCGACCGCCTCCGCCACAGTGCGACGAGCTCACTCTTTGAGCGTCGCGACGTAATAATCGTGGCTTCGGTCTCCTGCATTTACTCACTCGGTGAGCCCGATGATTACAAGGACTTGGTTATCTCGCTCCGCCCGGGAACTATTATGTCCCGCGAGGAGCTTATCAGGCGGCTTATATCGATTAGCTACACGCGAAACGATCTCAACCTTGTGCGTGACTCATTTCGCGTACGCGGTGATGTTGTTGAGATAATTCCCGCGAGTATGGATTCAAAGGCCATCCGTGTTGAGTTTTTTGACGATGAGATAGACCGTGTCAGTGAGATAAATATTGTGACGGGTGAGCTTATCCGTCAGCTTTCCTACGCGCCGATATATCCTGCGACCCACTACGCGGTATCGGACGAGAAGCGCGAGGCGGCGATAAGCGAGATACTCGCCGAGATGCGCGAGAGGGCGGCTTATTTTGAGTCCGAGGGCAAGCTTATCGAGGCGCAGAGAATAACCGAGCGCGTAAAATACGATATGGAGATGCTGTCCGAGATAGGATTCTGCTCCGGTGTTGAGAACTATTCGCGCATTCTGTCGCGCCGTCCTGCGGGTTCGACTCCGTACACGCTTCTTGACTATTTCCCGAAGGATTTTCTGCTTTTCGTTGACGAGTCGCATGTGACACTGCCGCAGGTACGAGGTATGAGCGGCGGAGACACGGCAAGAAAGAAAAACCTTATAGATTACGGATTCCGTCTGCCGTCCGCTTACGACAACAGGCCTCTTTTCTTTGAAGAATTTGAAGAGAGGATAAATCAGGCGGTGTTCGTCAGTGCGACCCCCGGAGATTTTGAGGGCGAGCATTCCGAGCAGGTGGTGGAGCAGATAATAAGACCTACGGGCTTGCTTGATCCCGAGGTTGAGATACGTCCTATCGAGGGTCAGGTCGACGATCTTATGGGTGAGATACGCATTCGTGCCGAGAAGGGCGAGAGGGTGCTTGTCACGACCTTGACCAAGAAGATGGCGGAGGACCTTACCGAGTATCTTGAGGACAACGGTATCAAGGTGCGATACATTCATTTTAACATTGACACGATCGAGAGAATGGAGATCATCCGTGATCTCAGACTCGGTGTTTTTGACGTGCTTGTGGGTATCAACCTTCTTCGTGAGGGTCTTGACATTCCCGAGGTGTCGCTTGTCGCGATACTCGATGCGGATAAGGAAGGATTTTTGCGTGCCGAGAGGTCGCTTATTCAGACCATCGGACGTGCGGCGAGAAATGCCGAAGGCAAGGTCATCATGTACGCTGACAATATCACGGGCTCGATGGAACGCGCGATAAGCGAGACCAACCGCCGCCGTAAGATACAGGATGATTACAACAAGGCACACGGTATAGTTCCGAAAACTATTATCAAGGGTGTGCGCGACATTATCGATATGGGTGCTTCGAGCGAGGACCGCGGCAAGAGTCGACTTGATAAGAAGAAGGCGCAGAAGAAGCTCACGGCATCCGAGCGCGAGAAGCTTATCGAGCAGTATACCCGCGAGATGAAGGAGGCGGCGAGGTCGCTTGAGTTTGAGAAGGCGGCTTATCTGCGCGATGAGATCAAGAAGTTGAGGGAAGGCTGATTTTAAGCAAAATATGGAAAAAAACGTTGTAATTAAGGGCGCACGCGTCCATAATCTGAAAAATATTGACGTCACTATACCGAGGGACAAGCTGGTCGTTCTCTCGGGGCTTTCGGGCAGCGGAAAGTCCTCCTTGGCGTTTGACACGGTCTATGCCGAGGGACACAGGCGATTCGTTGAGTCGCTTTCAAGCTATGCGAGGATGTTCTTGGGGCAGCTCGACAAGCCTGACGTGGACTCGATAGATGGGTTGTCTCCGTCTATTTCCATTGACCAGAAAACGACATCGAAAAATCCACGTTCGACCGTAGGAACGGTTACGGAAATATACGACTATTTGCGTCTTTTGTACGCAAGGATAGGTATTCCGCACTGTCCCGTTTGCGGCAAGGAGATCGTAAGACAGAGTGTTGACACGATAATTGAAAGGATACTAAAGCTCCCCGAGGGGCAGAGGTTTCTTGTGGTTGCTCCCGTTGTCCGTGCGCAGAAGGGTATGCACGAAAAGGTGTTTTCCGATGCTAAAAAAAGCGGATTTGTGCGTGTGAGAGTCGACGGTATCCTTTATGATCTTTCCGAGGAGATAAAGCTTGACAAGAACAAAAAGCACTCGATCGAGATAGTCGTTGACCGTCTTGCTATGCGAGAGGGCATAAGACCGCGTCTGGCTGACTCTGTTGAGACTGCACTGTCTCTTGCGGACGGACATTTACTGATCGTTCCCGTTGCGAGAGGCGAGGAGGAGAATGAGGGCGAGGTGCTTTCGTTTTCGCAGTCATACGCTTGCGAGGAGCACGGTATTTCTGTTGGTGAATTTGAGCCGAGAATGTTCTCGTTTAACAATCCCCAGGGTGCGTGTCCGCACTGCTCGGGACTCGGTGAGACGAGGAGGATATCGGTCGAGAGGGTAATTCCCGATAAGAAGCTCTCGCTTTCCGAGGGGGCTATTAACGTAAATGGGTTTAAATCGCTTGAGGAGGAGAGCTGGAACGGACCTCTTTTCCGTGCGGTCGGAGAAAGATTTGGATTTACTCTTGATACTCCGATAAAGGATTTTTCCGCGGAGGCTTACGACGTGCTTCTCAACGGCTCTGGTAACGAGACCTACGACGTTACGAGGTATTTCGGCGGTGAGGGACACGAAAGACGCGCGAAGTTTGAGGGTGTTATCAGTATGATGGAGCAGCGCATCCAATACGGTATGAGCCCCGAATATTACGAGCAATTTATCGAGGAGACCGACTGCGAATACTGCCACGGGCAGAGGCTTAATCCTATGTCGCTCGCGGTTACGGTCGGCGGTAAGAATATACACGAGTTCTGCGCTATGTCTGTGCAGAATGCGCTTGATTTTGTCAATTCTCTGGAGTTGAGCGAAACCGAGACTGCGATCGCGCGAGAGATACTCAAGGAGATTCGCGCAAGGCTGGGCTTCCTTGTCAGCGTTGGTCTTGATTACCTTACGCTTTCGAGAAAGGCGGGAACGCTCTCGGGTGGTGAGGCGCAGAGAATAAGACTTGCGACGCAGATCGGTTCGTCGCTTGTCGGTGTGCTTTATATACTCGATGAGCCGAGTATCGGACTGCATCAGAGAGACAATTCAAAGCTTATTGCGACACTCAAGAAGCTCCGCGATCTCGGCAACACGGTCATCGTTGTTGAGCACGACGAGGAGACGATGGAGGAGTCGGACTATATTATCGATATCGGACCCGGGGCGGGTATTCACGGCGGTCACGTTGTGGCGGCGGGTACTCCCGACGAGGTAAAGCAGAGCGCGGACTCGATAACCGGTGCGTATCTCTCGGGTAGGCGCAGGATCGCTGTACCCGAAAAAAGACGCGAGGGCAACGGTCATTTCCTCACGGTCAGGGGGGCGGCGGAGCACAATCTGAAAAAGATCGACGTTGATATTCCGCTTGGGAAATTCGTTTGCGTGACGGGTGTTTCGGGCAGTGGTAAATCGTCTCTTGTTAACGGAATACTGTATCCGAAGCTCGCGCACGATCTCAATCGCGCGATAGCTTTTCCCGGCAAGTGCGAGTCTGTTGAGGGTCTTGAGGCTCTTGACAAGGTCATCTGCATTGATCAGAGCCCGATCGGTCGTACGCCAAGATCCAATCCTGCGACGTACACGGGATTATTTACCGACATTCGTGATCTCTTTGCTTCTACAAAGGATGCGAAGGCGAAGGGCTTTAAGGCGGGGCGGTTCTCGTTCAACACCAAGGGCGGTCGCTGTGAGGCATGCGAGGGTGACGGAGTCAAGTGCATTGAGATGCACTTTTTGCCCGACGTTTACGTGACCTGTGACGTTTGCAAGGGAAAGAGATACAATGCCGATACGCTTGAGGTCAAATACAAGGGTAAGAATATTTTTGACGTGCTTGATATGACGGTTGAGGAGGGGCTTAACTTCTTTGACGGTCTGCCGAAGATAACCCGCAAGCTCAAGACTCTTTATGACGTTGGGCTTGGATATATCAAGATAGGTCAGTCGTCGACAACGCTTTCGGGCGGTGAGGCGCAGAGAGTAAAGCTCGCGACAGAGCTTGCAAAGAGAAGCACGGGAAAGACGATCTATATTCTTGACGAGCCGACGACGGGTCTCCACACAGCCGACGTTGCAAAGCTGCTTGAGGTCCTACAGATGCTTTGCGATGCCGGCAACACGGTGCTTGTCATTGAGCATAATCTCGACGTTATTAAGTGCGCCGATCACATTATCGATCTCGGTCCCGAGGGCGGTGACGGCGGCGGTCGCGTCGTTGCCGAGGGTACGCCCGAGGAGGTTGCCGCGGTTGAGGGATCTTACACGGGTCAGTATCTGAAAAAGTGGCTCAACAAGTGAGGAATTGATTTTCTATGAAGATTTACACGATAACGTTAAATCCTGCTTTTGACGTGCATGCCGGTGCAGAGCGGATTGTGGTCGGCAGGGAAAATCTTGCCTGTGTGACGTCTCGCGATGCGGGAGGCAAGGGGATAAATATTTCCCGTGCGCTTTCTGAAAACCGAATAGAGAATACTGCGATCGCGGTGCTCGGCAGGGAGAATTTTGCGGATTTCAAGGCGCTTCTGGACGAGTACGGAATAAATTACGTTGCTATTGAAAAGGACGGCAGGATAAGAGAAAATCTGACGTTTCACACCGAGGGCGGCGAGACGAGGATAAGCTTTTCGGGTCTTTCGCTTGACAGCTCGGTTCTTTGCGAGGTTGAAGCTTATATTGAGGCAGACAGTGAGGTGGTCGTTACCTTTACGGGAAGTGTTCCGCGCGGAGTTGATATTTCCGAATGCAAGAGCTTTCTCAAGGGACTTCGGGCAAAGGGCGTGCGAGTGGTGATCGATTCCAAATCCTTTACGATTGAAGATCTTATCGAGGTGAAGCCCTGGCTGATAAAGCCGAACGGCGAGGAGATCTCGGTCTATTTTGGCAGTGAAGTTGAAGATTTTGATGATTGCAGGCTTTTGGCGCGCAGACTTTGTGAGAGCGGAATTGAGAACGTGATGATCTCTCTTGGTGAAAAGGGCGCGATGCTTGTGAGCTCCGAGGGGGCTTTTGTTGCCGAACCGCCGGCTGTTGACGCAATTTCGACGGTTGGTGCCGGTGACAGCACGATCGCGGGATTTATTGCTGCTTTTGGTGAGGGAAAGAGCGCGGAGGAGTGTCTTGCGCGTGCGGTCTCATTCGGCACTGCGGCATGTCTTTCGGAGGGGACTGCGCCGCCGAGGGTCAGTGACGTTACAGACATTTTTGAAAAAGTACGTGTTTTTGTGCTCTGATGTGAGCGGAGTTCATGTTGATTGATCAAAAAGTCGATCGATGTTTAGTAGATAGAAGAACAAAGAAAAAGTAAAACGTTTTTATATACGGGAAGAAAGATGATAGCTAATTACCACACACACACCTTCCGTTGCGGTCACGCATCGATGGAGGACGAAAGAGAATACGTTGAGGCGGCGATCCGCGCGGGCTTTCGTGAGCTCGGATTTGCGGATCATACTCCGATGCCTCTGCCCATAGACGCTGATCCCGCGGATTGCGCGAGATTTATGGGAATAAGAATGACAATGAAGGAGACCGAGGATTATATCTCGAAGCTTCTTTCTCTGCGCGAGGAATACAAGGACGGCATCAGGATCCACATCGGATTTGAGGTTGAGTATATTCCCGAGGTTTTTGACACCCTTATCGGATTTATTTCGCAATATCCCACAGACTATATTATCATGGGTCAGCACTTCAATGCGATAACTGCAGACAGACTGACTTATTTTGGGTCGGAGACACGCTCAAAGACTATCTTGAAGAATTACGCGGACTTGGTTTGTGAGGGAATGGCAACGGGTAAGTTTACCTACCTGGCGCACCCCGATCTTTGCAACTATCACGGTCCTCTTGAGGTATACGAGCGCGAGATGATGAGGATAATCGAGTCATCGAAGAAATACGGTGTTCCGCTTGAGATCAATCTGCTCGGTCTTAACAGCATGCGGCACTATCCCAACACGGTATTCTGGTCGCTTGCCGGTGATATGGGCTGCGACGTTGTGATAGGAAGCGATGCGCACGAGTCTGTTGGAATGTATCCCGAGCGCGCATTGCGTTATGCGGAAAAGATCATTGAAAGCAACAAGGGACTCCGATTGCTTGATACCGTTGAATTCAAATCCATAAGATGATTTTTTGAAAGGAAGCTGAAATATGGCTCATCCGATAAAGCATTTTAAAACGATAACAAAGCACCGCCACAAAGTCATTTCTCACTGCTTCAAGGCGGGGATCGGTTGGCAGGGGCTTTGGCACGATCTGTCAAAATACAGTCCGACCGAGTTTATTCCCGGGGCGAAGTACTATCAGGGCACGCGCAGTCCCAACGAGCAGGAGAGGGACCTTTTTGGCTATTCGCTTGCCTGGATGCATCACAAGGGCAGAAACAGGCATCATTTTGAGTATTGGAACGATCTGAATATGCAGACGAAAAGATACGAGCCTGTGCCGATGCCATTGCGCTTTATTACCGAGATGTTCTGTGACAGGGTTGCGGCGAGCAAGATTTACAAAGGGAAGGATTACACAGATTCCTCGGCTCTTGAATACTATTTGCGCGGAGACGCGAGGTCGAAGATGCATTCTTCGACTGCGGACACCTTGGAGGAGTGGCTCAAAATGCTCGCACAGAAGGGCGAGAAGGAGACCTTTGCGCATATTAAGGCGGTAAATCGGGCGGCGAGGAAGAGAAGGTAACGTACATACATGTGGGAGTTTATCTTTATTGTGGCGGCTATTATTGTCGGTCTGATTGTTACCGAATTTGAAAATCGAAAAAAGGGCGGAAATTCTGCTTCGGGTTCAAATCAACATGCCGCGCGTCGGAAAAATCCTACGTTCTATGAGGATGAGCCGAGATACGTGACGAGGGCACAGAGGCGGCGCGAGGCGGAAAAGAAAAAAAAGAATGAAAATGCTCGCCGAGAGTGGTACGACGATTACGATACCTTTACAGATAAAGACGGAAATGAGCACTCGATGGACTATGATAATTATTGCAATGAGTGCGATGAGGAGCATGAGGAATAGGCGGTGCGAGCACCGCAGTGATATTCGCGCGGAGCGCGAGTGATATGTCACCGTTGACGATGTGATATTGCGCGTTGCGCAGTGATATTCGTGCAGAGCACGAGTGATATGTCACCGTTGGCGACGTGATATTGCGCGTTGCGCAGTGATATTCGCGCGGAGCGCGAGTGATATACCGCAGGCGGCGTTGGAATTACGGTGTAGTTTTATTTTACAAATTGAAGTTTATCGGTGGCTTGGAGCCGTCCCGCGACCCCAACCCCTCCCCCGACATCCGCTTGCGGATGTCTCCCCCCTCGCGTCCCCGAGGGGGAGAAGAGCTAGGTTGATTTTTCAGTTGGTGTTAATTGTTAAATTGCAATTTATAGGTCTGTTTCACGGCTTCAAATTATTGTTTAATTACGCTTTGCGTTAGCCTTCTCCCTCGGGAGAAGGTGGCGGCTTACCGACGGATGAGGGGGTGAATTTTCCTTGTGCCACAACCCCTCATCAGTCGCTACGCGACAGCTGTCTCGCTGCGGCTCGGGCACATCACGGCTCTGACAGTCCACCGGACTGTCATTCACTACCGTGATGCCGCTACGCTACCCCAGGGAGAAGCCTCACGCAAGGCGAACCAGAAAAGGAAATCTGTTGCCGTGAAGATAAACCAAACAGTTCGCCAAATCAAAATTTGAAATCAAAAGAGGAACCCCGAAGGATTCCTCTTTAATAAGTTATAATCCGCGATCAGATCTCGGGGATAACTACCTCGATCTCGCGACCTGCCTCTGCACTCTTTGCGATACCGTCGATGATCGCCTGGTTATAGATGATCTGGGAGGACGGTACGGGAGCGGGGCGGTTGTACTTGATAGCATCAAGGAAGGAACGGATCTTCTTGTCGAAGAGCGGAATATTGTCCGAGGGAATAAGCGGAACCTCGGTAACGGTCTGAAGTCCTGCAACCTCGTGATAGATCTTCATGGGGCTGTGGAATGTTCCGTTCCAGCAGTCAGTGGAGGGAACACGGAGGCTTCCCTTAGTACCCATAATAATAGTGTCACCGGGGGTGTCAAGGTTCATAGCCCAAGCTATACGGAAGTCAAGGATGATTCCTCCTTCAAGACGAACGAACGCAGCCGCGAAATCGTCAACTCCGAATGCCTTTGCGTATTCTTCCTTCTTGCCTGCGGGATAACCCGAGTAGTTGGGATCCTTGCCGAAGAAGTCTGACTTGTATCCCGAAACGGTCAAGGGCTTCGGATAGCCGATAGCGTTGAGAACGAGGTCAAGGGAGTAGCAACCGATATCGCCGAGCGCACCGATTCCGCCGGTCTCGTTTGCGATAAAGGAGGTTCCGAAGGGAGTCGGGATACCTCTTCTGCGTCCGCCGCCGGTCTGAATGTAATATACCTGACCGAGCTCGCCGGACTCGACGATCTTCTTGATCTGCTGCATATTTGCGTCAAGTCTGGGCTGGAAGCCGATAGAAAGGACCTTTCCGGATTCCTTCTCCGCCTTCATAACCTCAATAGCCTCGTCAAGCGTTACGGTGAAAGGCTTTTCGAGAAGAACGTGAACACCCTTCTTAAGCGCGTAGATCGCAGGCTCTGCGTGCGCGCGGTTATACGTGCAGATAGAAACTGCATCGAGCTTGAGGCTTTCGTCGTCAAGCATTTCCTTGTGGGAAGCATAGTCTGTCTTTGCTCCGGTTATGCCGTGCTTTGCCATGTAAGCGGCAGCCTTGCCGGGAACGATGTCAGCACCCGCAACGATCTCTACGTCGGGCATGCGCTTGTATGAGTACATGTGAGCGTCAGCGATCCAACCGCATCCGATGATACCTATACGGAGCTTTTTGTTCGTGTCAACTGCAACTGTGTCGGCCTTTACGTTATAGTCAAGAGCCGCATCCATTTTTTCTGCCATGTTCTTTTCCTCCAATATATAATATTGTAATTTATTTACCACTCAAATGACTTGAGGTAGTCAATACTTGCCTTGATGCTCTCCATAGGGGTAAGTCCCATAGTAGCCTGGTCCTGCTCAACAACTACCCACTCTGCTCCTGCAGCTTTTGCCGCGTCGAGAATAGCGGGGAAGTCCTGGTTGCCCTTTCCGACGGGGCGGAACTCAAAGTTTGAGGGGCGTGTGGGAGCCTTCTTTTCTATTCCGATAAGCTCGTACATGTCGTCAGACTTTTCGCCTGCAAAGTCCTTGAGGTGAACCACGGGAGCGCGGCCTGTGTACTTCTTTACATAATCTGCGGGATTCTCGCCGCCAACGTTTACCCAGCAGGTATCAAGCTCTGTCTGAAGAAGGTCTGCGGGAACGGTATCGTAGAGAATATCAAGGGCGTATTTGCCGTCGATCTTCAGAAACTCAAAGTCGTGGTTGTGGTAGAGCATCGTCATGCCGAGCTTCTTTGCAGCCTTGCAGAGAATGTGAATAAACTCAACGACGTACGGAAAGTTTGCATGCTCCGGTCTGTGCTCGGGAACGAGGTAGGGAACCGCTACGTATTTGCAGCCTATCTCGGCATACTGCGAGAGGACTCCCACGGGATCCTTGAGCATATCAATAAAAGGAACGTGAGCGGATACGGGAACGAGACCGAGCTCTTCGCACCAAGCCTTGATAGTCGCGGGAGTGTTTCCGTAAAGTCCGGCAAACTCAACTCCGTCGTAGCCCATCTCCTTAATTTTCTTGAGAGTAGCGTAAAGATCTGCCGCGGCATCGTCTCTGACCGAGTAGACCTGAACGGCAATAGGTAAAGATGACATAAAAAATCCTCCTTGATTTCTGCGGGTTCAAACCCTTCATTTTTATTATACAGTATATCAACGTGTCTTTTCAAGACAAAAATTGCAAAAGGAAGGACAAATGTTGCTTTATGTTTTAAAAATTTAATTGATTTTTCCTTGATTATCCCAATCTTAAAAGACAAATTTTGTTGTAAAAAAAGAGAAACGAATCAGACTCAAAACTTTAAAACAGACCTTGAAAAAAATTTTTAAAAAAATTCAAAAAATGTATGTGTTAAAATGATATGAACCAAAAAGAATAGGAAGTTCATTAAAGATATGGTATAATGTAGTCACCACAACAAACATTACCGTATCAGAAAGGAACTTCCCATGAATATTATAGCACAAGAAGCTCG
>JBGUSX010000115.1:0-8138 GCA_045132775.1 Eubacteriales bacterium | reverse complement strand
TCACGGGAGCTGTGTGGATTTTGTCTTGTGGCACAAGGATTCATTCGCAACGAAACAAGGCTCACAAAAGACGTGAAACCCTTGAAAGAGCGACCTCCTCATCCACCACTTCGTGGTCCCCCTTCCCCGCTGGGGAAGGCTTATAAACTGCAATTTGCGGTTATATCCTTCTCACCCTTCCGTCGAGCGCCGTGCCTTTTTTATATGCCTCTATCACTCGGTCGACCTCGTATGGCGACTCGGTATAAAACAGAAAATGTCGGTCGGTGATCCCTGCGCGGAAGAGCTCGTCCTGTCTGTCCGACATAGAAGTGGGCAGACTGTTGAGCACTATGTTTCTATGCTCCGCTTCACGCACGATCGGGAAAACAAAACCTCTTCTGTCCTTCATTTCTGCACCTGCTTCGGCGCAAACATTGCACGCGCGCTTATCTCCGTACAGCTCCTTTATCACGCACTTTTCAAGTGTCATAAGCGGTACTCTGCCGTAAACTATCGCCGCCTTCGAGCCGCCGAGGTCGCGCAGCTGCGGCAACGTGAGCTCTGCCGAGGCAACGTAGGACTCAAATCCCAATTCCTCAAAAAACGCTGCCGAATCGGTGTTTCCGACATTGAAACGGAAATCTGCGATAAGCTTTGCCTCGGGAAGAATTCCTTTTACGCGCTCAATCTGACCCGGGTTGGAAACAATAACGTATTCGGGCTTCTTCTCCGCCGCTCTTTTCAGCATATCCTCGGTCTTTTTCCACTCCGAATCGAAGACGACTGCGGGCATCAATAGTCCATTCGCCGCGCTCTCCTCGGATGCGAATCTGTCAAGAGGAAGCGTTATTACGTCGAAGAACTTTTTTGCCTTTTCGCTTATCTGTGCGCTTGAATAAAATCTGCCCACGTTACGCGTTTTGGGTGTATTCTTCGGGATATTGTGCTCAATTTTTCCTATTGTAACCTTTTTTTGCCTGTTTATCTCTCCGAGCAATGCCTTGACTCCCTCTCTGCGCAAGGCATTGAGTGCGGATATCGGCATCATAACTCTCTCGCCAAGCTCTACGCTGAATTCTCCAACGCAAAACGGTGTATCACCAAGCTTTGACAGGCTCTTTTTGACCGTTTCCACACTAAGCGGCGCATTTATCGCCCTCTCTGCAACGTCTCCTTGCACCGTGGCGGTCTTGTCTCCCTGTGTAAGCGTCAGCTCTGCCTTCTCGCCCTCGCGGATAACTGCCCTGATCTCTATCGGAATCTTGCGCTCGAGCTTGTTGAATCTCTCTACCTCGCGCGACGCTTGCTTATCCTCATCACTTCTCACACCGAGCATTCCGCGCCCGACGGTCTTCGAATAATACGAGTCGGTAAATCCTCCGCGGGAAAAGAAGTCCGCGAGCCTTTGCATATCTTGCTTGTCCGCGTCCTTGCCCGCATCAAGCAGTTCGCGCCATACACCCGTAACTCCGCGCACGTACTCGGGGGATTTCATCCTTCCCTCTATCTTCAGCGATGCAACACCGCTCTCTATTATCTCTTTTACGTGCCCTGCAAGCGATAGGTCTTTAAGTGAAAGCGGATATCTTTCCCCTACCCTTGCATCCGAGCAGGCATAGGGCAGACGGCATGGCTGGGCGCAAAGTCCTCTGTTTCCGCTTCTTCCTCCCACCAGGGATGAGAAAAGACACTGTCCCGAGTGGCTGACGCACAATGCTCCGTGAATGAAGGTCTCGATCTCGAGGCTCGTTCCGTTTACAAGTGTCTTGATATCCTCACGCGACAGCTCGCGCGCGGGGACTACTCTCGTAAAGCCGTATTTTTCAAGCAGTCTCGCGCCGTCGGTATTATGCACGCTCATCTGCGTGCTTGCATGTAGCGGCACGTCGGGAAGATACTCCCGAAGAAGCTCTGCCGCGCCGAGATCCGATACTATAAACGCATCTATCCCGAGTTTCGCGGATATCTCTGCTGCGCGGAGAAGATCGTCTCTCTCACGATCGAATATCATCGTATTGACGGTCTGATACAGCTTCACCCCGTACGCGTGGGCAAGAGATACCGCCTCGCGCATGTCGTCCTCGGTGAAGTTCTTTGCGTTTATGCGCGCATTAAAGGAGGCGCCACCCATATATACGGCGTCGGCGCCTCCGTCAATTGCCGCCCGTAACGCCTCAAACGACCCCGCAGGGCTTAAAAGCTCAGGCAATCTTCTATTCATAGCTTATCAGATGTCACCAAAGGTGAGAAGGTCGAACATGGCACCCACACGGCTCTTCTGCGTCTTCTTCTCGACGGGCTTTTCCTCCGTCTCCTCTGCCTTGGGTTCCTCTATCTTTTCTTCTGTAGTGCAGGCTGCAGCCACTGCGTCACTCGACACGTATCCCGCCTTCTCCGCCTGCTCGAGTGCGGCGCGGAGCTTTGCGTTCTCTATCTCAAGTCTTGCCTTATCCTTTTCAAGCGCTACGGTGAATGCCTCTGCGCGTCTGTTCTTTTCCTCTTCTGCCTTGATAGCTCCGTTAAGAGTCTCGATCTCCTCCTTGAGTCCTTCGATCTCCTCCTTTGCTCTTACCTTGTCTGTGCAAAGGTCGAGCGCGCAAAGAAGTGCCGCCTGGGTCTTGGGGCAGTATTTGCTCTTTAAAAGTATCTCCCTCATCTTTCTGTCAACGACTCCCGTGACGTACTCGACGACCTCGGGGGCTTCGTCAACCGTAACGTTAAGTACAACGTCCGCGATCGAAAGGGTATATTTCTGTTTCATTTCGTTTTCCTCCGATGTATAAGGTATAATTATTTTTTAAATGTACTTGAAAATGGCGCAAAACTGTTGTATAATGAATAAAACGGTCGCATTTTCCTCTTATTGTATCTATTATAATACAAAAACCGGAATATTTAAAGAGGTTTTGCGAAATTTTTTCCCGAAAGTGAGATTTTTTTATGGGATTATTTAAAAACTGCCAAAGAGTAGTCGTTAAGGTAGGCTCGTCTACTCTGACTCACGGGACGGGCTCTCTTGACCTGCGCAGAATAGAAAAGCTTGCAAAGACGCTCTCCGACCTCAAAAACACGGGCAAGGAGATAATCCTCGTCTCGTCGGGCGCGGTGAGTGCGGGAATAGCAAAATCCGCTCTCGGACACCGCCCCTACTCGCTTGAAGAAAAGCAGGCGATGGCTTCTATCGGTCAGAGCGAGCTTATGAAGATATACGACAGATTTTTCTCTGATTGGGGACACAAGGTGGCTCAGATCCTTATGACCCGCGACGTCGTTGACAATCCTATCCGCCGCACCGCCGCCGAGAACACCTTTAACACCCTTCTGCGTATGGGCTGTATACCGATAGTCAACGAAAACGACGCGGTATCCACCGATGAGCTGACCAAATTCGGCGGAAACGATATTCTCTCCGCTCACGTTGCAAATCTCTGCCGTGCGGACATACTTATAAATCTTTCGGATATCGACGGACTCTATGACAGCGATCCGAGAAAAAATCCGAATGCAAAATTCATCGAACGCGTTGAAGACATCGATGCCATCCTCTCCTTTGCCGGCGGTGCGGGCACCGACCGAGGTACAGGCGGAATGGAGGCAAAGCTCACAGCCGCCAAGATGGTCACCGATAACGGGATCCCGATGTTCATTATGAACGGTTCCGACCCCGAGATACTCTACGAATTGCTTGACGGCAAACACGTCGGCACGTATTTTACCGCAAAAAAATAACCGAAGGAAAGGAGGCTTGCCTCGTTAATGAACAGATTTGAAAAAAATATTCTTGAGAGCGAAATGGGGCTCGACCGCATCTCTGCTATCCGCGACGACGAAGAGGCGGAAGAGAGCGAACTTTCCTCCCCCGAAGAAATTGAGGAAATACTGCCCGAGCCTGCCGATCTTCCTTCCACGGACGGCGGTGAGCAGCTCAAAATTGACGACGCATTACTCGGATCCGACAAGGAGGATGAATTCTTTTTGTACGGATATCAGGACGAGCTTGATCTGAGCAGTTTGAAAAAAGAGCCCGAAGAGCCGATCAACAAGAACGATAAGGATGGAGGTCGTCTATACGCGGAAACGGTAGCACTTCTCGAGTCTGGCGAGATCGAGCTTGAAAACGGCATCGCTCTGCTCAAAAAGAACGCGGGAGACGGTCACGCGCTGTCCTGGGTCTACCTCGGTCAGCTCTATTCTGACGAGTCTCTCCCGATCTACAATCCCACCTTCGCGCTCGATTGCTATGCCTCTGCCGCAAAGCTCGATTTCGGCGAGGGGCATTACAACCTCGGTCTTTGCTACTATCACGGCTTCGGATGTGACGTTGACTACGACGCGGCGGCAAATTGCTTTTCCGACGGCGCGCGTATCTTTAACGCAAATTGCATCTGCGCTCTTGGAATGTGCTACGAGTTCGGAATAGGCGGTGATATAAACTACGAATACGCTTTCAAGCTTTACGAGAAGGGCGAGGAGCTCGGTCACGCAAAGGCAGCGAACAATCTCGGCGGATGCTATTTCTACGGGCACGGAGTAGAGCGCGACGTCGACAAGGCTATCGAGGTCTACAAGCACGCGCTCTCTCTCGGCAGCTCGGATGCGGAATGCCGACTCGGAATAATCTACGAGGAGGGTGTGGAGGTCGCGCGCGACTGCGAAACCGCGGTTGCTCACTACAAGCGTGCCGCAAAGGCGAAAAATCCCATTGCGCTCTACCGTCTCGGTCTCTGCTACGAAAAAGGCACCGTGCTCGAGCAAAGCTACATACAGGCATATAAGTGCTTTACAAGATCCGCATCCCTCGGATACGATCCCGCAAAGTATGAGGCGGGAAGACTCTGCGTTCTCGGCAAGGGAATGAAAAAGGATCCCGAGCGCGCATATAAATTCTTTATGTCCGCAGCGAATTGCGGCTACGTCCCCGCTCATTACGAGGTTGCCGACTGCTTCTTTGAGGGAATAGGCACGATGAAGGATAGAGCGAGCGCGTACAAGTATTACTGTAATGCCTACGAGCTCGACGAAAAAAGACGCGGAGATGCGGCTTACAAGTTAGGTCTTTGCAGACTTAAGGAATCCAATCCCAAAACGGTCGAAGCGTTTGAATGGTTCTTTGACGGTGCTAATCTCGAGTCTGCGGGCGCGTGTTATATGCTGGGTGAGTGCTACTATTTTGGAATTGGCACTTCTCCCGATGCCGCCGCGGCTGTTGATTCCTTCCGCCGAGCAGAAATATACCTTGACGACAGAGACGTTGAGCTTTCGGCAAGACTCTATATGGCTCTGGCGCAGTGCTACGAGCGAGGCTCGGGAGTTCAGCAGGACGGCGCGATGGCGATATCTTATTACAAAAAAGCCGCTGAAAGCGGAATCGACGAGGCACTCTTCAGGGCAGGCAGAGCGATAACCCAGGGTGTCGGAATGAAGGCCGAATATGCCGCCGCAAGACCGCATATTCTCCGCGCGGCACGAAGAGGCTACGTACCCGCCATGCTTATGATGGGTATCTTCTCCGACGACGGTCGCGGAGTTCCCAAAAGCCCGAGGGATGCTGAAGCCTGGTATCTTAAGGTCGTATCCTCCGACAACGAGCCGCAGATGTCGCTCTACGACTTCCCCGAACGGTACGCTGAAAATCTCAAGCTCTATACCGAGTCGAAGATCAAGGCGCAGTACAAGCTCGGAATGCTCATCGCAAGAGAGGCGACCGATATTTCCGCATATATCAGATCCTTTGAATACGTTGCGCTCTCTGCCTCTATGGGATACGGCGGAGCGCAGAACGAGATCGCCAGGATATATGCCAGCGGAGGAGATCTTGCGGAGTACTACAACAGCCCCTTCTTCGTTCCCGATGCTAAATTCGAGGGCACCGACACTCTTATCGGTAAAGCACCCCTTGCGGACGCAATGAATAAGCTCGGCGACACCTTCTTCGACGGCAAAAATCTGCTTAAAAAGAACGATGAGGCGGCGGCAAGATGCTACAGATATGCCGCGGAGCTCGGTCACGCAGATGCCTGCTACAGCTACGGCTGGTGCCTGCGCCACGGTGTCGGTGTTCACGAAAACGATGCGGAGGCTGCAAAATGGCTCAAAATGTCGGCTGATAAGGGCAACGTTAACGCCGCATACAGCTACGGTCTTTGCTGTGAGGAGGGCTCGGGCACGGGAGTTAAAAACAAGCGCGAGGCTATCTTCTATTACAGAATGGCGGCGGGACAAGGTCACGTCGATGCCGCAAAGCGTTTCTTAAAGCTCTCAAGGACCGACGAGGGATAAAGGGTATCTTTTCCTCTTTTGCGTCCTGACAGTTGAATTTTTGATAAAAAACAAAAAAAAGATGTTGACAAGTCAACTTTTGTGTGGTATAATACAAATGTTGATTTGTCAACCTTTCTTTTTTGTTATTTGGAGGAAAAAACATGAATGACGCAATGATCGAACGGTTTGAGCAATTTACGTATGCGATCAACGTAATTTACAGATGCGTTCTTAAGCTCGAACGCGATGAAATGGAAAAATACGGATACAGAGCCTCTTATGCTCTCTACCTCGCTATAATGTCGCGTTGCCCTGAGGGTCTTACGGCAACCAAGCTCTCCGAGCTTTCCGACAGAGACAAGGCGGGTATTTCCCGTATAGTCACCGAAATGGAGGAAAACGGACTTATTACAAGACAGTGCAACAAGGATAATTTCTACCGTGCAAAGCTCATCCTCACTGACAAGGGTAAGGAGATCGCCAACCACGTGCAGAAAAAGGCAATTGAGGCTGTCGGAGAAGCGGGTGCGGGAATCTCGGACGAGGACAGAAGAGTGTTTTACGAGTGCCTCGGTACGATCGCATCAAATCTCAAAAAGATAAGTGCAGAGGGACTTTCGGACGATGAGCGTTAAGATAATTGTTGACTCCGCCGTCGATATGTCCGAAAAATATTGCTCAGGGGCAGAGACCGTTCCGCTCACCGTGCGCTTTGAAAACGAGGAGTATCGCGACAGAGTCGACCTTGACGCGCGCGAGTTTTACGCAAAGCTTATCGACAGCGACGTTATGCCCACGACGAGCCAGGCGAATATCTCACAGTTTTCCGACGTGTTTGAGCGCGAGGTGAAAGCCGGCAACGACGTTGTCGTGATCACTGTCTCCTCAAAGCTTTCGGGCACCTATCACAGTGCCTGTATAGCCGCAGAGGAATATCCCGGACGGGTTTTCGTCGTTGACAGTATGTCGGTCAGCATCGGTGCGGGTATTTTAGCGGAATTTGCTCTCTTGCTTGCCGATGCGGGACTTCGTGCCCCCGGTATCGTGAAAAGGCTTATGCTCGAGCGAAATAACGTAAAGGTTCTTGCAGTATTCAATACACTTGAATACCTCAAGCGCGGAGGACGTATATCCCAGGGCGCTGCCTTTGCCGGAAGTCTTCTTTCCATCAAGCCTATAATTACCGTGCGCGACGGCGAGATAGATATACTCGGAAAGGCACGCGGCTTGCGGCATGCATACGGCTTTCTGACCAAGGAGATAGAAAAAGAGGGCGGGATCGATTTTCGCAAGCCTCTGCTTCTCGGATATACGGGCTTTGATGATACCGAGCTTCAGAATTTCGTTTTGGAATCGGAGCATCTTTGGGAGTGCGGCTCCGATGAGCTCGAGACTGCCATTGTCGGCAGTGCGGTCGGAACACACGCAGGTCCCGGTGCTTTTGCGATAGCATTTTACGCAAGAAAATAACAAAAAAAGGACGTCTGATGAAGGACGTCCTTTACTATAAATTGCAATTTATAGGTGTGTTAAGCCTTCCCCAGCGGGGAACAACTCGGGCGAGCCCTCGTAGCACCTTTTGCAAGCAAAACGTGCTTTACGGGAGACCACGAAGTGGTGGATGAGGAGGGCATTATTTCGAGGGCTTCACGTCCTCTGATTACCTTGTTTCGTTGCGGAAGAATCCTTGTGCCACAAGACAAAATCCACGGTGCGACAGTGACGCACGTCCTAATGGCGACCTCCTCATCCACCGCTAGCGCGGTCCCCCTTCTCCGCTGGAGAAGGCTATTCGCAACAGTTCGACAAATCAAAATTTGAAGGTATTATAAATTGAAATTTAACGAACGGTCTACAATGTAGGGCGGGGGCTTGCTCCCGTCGTGAAAACCTTT
>JBGUSX010000114.1:0-6256 GCA_045132775.1 Eubacteriales bacterium | reverse complement strand
GTGCTTGCTCCTCCCGATCTAAAGCATTTGTTTCTTCTTTAGCCATAAGGGTTTAATAGTCGTTTGTTAGCGGGAGGAGCAAGCACCTCCCCTACGGTGTGTGAGTGACGTGCGTTTGGTAGCCGTGGCGGTAATTTAAATCGTTTGTCCAATAGCAACACACCGCCAAATCAAAATTTGAAATAATAAAACAAAGGAAAACATAATGTACATTTTAGGAATGGAGAGCTCCTGCGACGAGACGAGCGCGGCGATAGTCGAGTATACGGACGGAGTATTTGAGATCCGCTCAAACATCGTAGCCTCGCAGATAGAGACTCACAGACTTTACGGCGGAGTCGTGCCCGAGATAGCAAGCCGCGCACACATCGAGGCGGTGAGCAGAATAACGACAGAGGCACTCGAGGAGGCGGGAATAACCCTCGCGGACGTCGATTGCGTCGCGGTCACAACTCACCCGGGACTCATCGGAGCATTGCTCGTCGGAGTGAATTTTGCAAAATCATTGGCATTTGCCAATAATATACCGCTTGTGTCGGTCGACCATATCAGAGGGCACGTCTGCGCGGCATATCTTGCAGACAAGGAGCTCAAAGCCCCCTTTCTCGCGCTCGTCGTGTCTGGAGGACATACCTCGCTTTACACGTGCGAGAGACAGGATGAGCTTTGTGAGATAGGTACCACGCGCGACGACGCGGCAGGAGAAGCATTTGATAAGATAGGCAGAGTTATAGGAATGCCGTACCCGGGCGGCGCGGCACTTGATAAGCTCGCGTATGAGGGAGATAAAAAGGCAATAAAGCTGCCCTCACCGGCACTTGCGCATAGTCTCGACTTCTCGTTCAGCGGAATAAAGACCGCGGCACTCAACTATATCAATTCGACAGTGCAAAAGGGCGAGGAGGTCAACCGCGCCGACCTCGCGGCATCATACACCGATACGATAGTGAAGGCAATAGCCAAGCAGACCGAGGCGGCACTTGTTGAAACGGGAATGAAGCAGCTTGTGCTCGCAGGCGGAGTCGCGGCGAACTCGCATCTTCGTGCGGCACTTGAGGAAGTCTGCAAAAAGCTCGGTGTCAGATTTACGGTCCCGCCGCGCTCACTCTGCGGAGATAACGGAGCGATGATAGCGGTCTCGGGCTGCTTTGAATATTTAAACAACAGGTTCTCAGACACCTCGCTCAATGCCTCGGCGAATGACGAGATGTAACGAAAATCTACCTTTTGATTGAATTGTACACATATTCGAATGAAGTTTTTTGTGCAATTTAACGATGGGTTTTCAGACTTGTTTCCACAATAGTTTTCCACAGGTGTGGAAAACTTGAAAAAAGACGCCTTTTTTCGACAAAAATGTATAAAAATACACGTTAAGGTAGCTTAAAAAGCCTTTAAACATAAGGGAAATTGTGGATAACTCTGTTGAAACTGTGGAAAAATCGAACAATTGAGCGGTTGTGGAAAACTCAAAAATGGCTCCGAAAAGGGAAAAAATTAGACTTTTCCCCACTGCAAAAAACGTCCGAGAGACAAAAATCGGGAGCTTTTTTCGTCAATTTTTACAACAAAAAAACCTCGCGATCCCATATAGCATAAGGAAAAGACCCGCGTTACCCAAAAAACAAATGATTTGGAGAAGAAAAATGAACGACCAGGAAATGATGAATAAACCAATGGACAAGCAAAACATCTCCCCCGCAGTCATCCGCCGCCTGCCGAGATATTACAGATACCTCTGCGAGCTTATCGCGCGCGGACAGACTCGCATAAGCTCCGGTGAGCTTGCAAGAATGATGCACGTCACCGCTTCGCAGATAAGACAGGACTTAAACTGCTTCGGCGGCTTCGGTCAGCAGGGCTACGGCTATAACGTCAACTATCTTTTTGCAAAGATAAGCGAGATACTCGGCGTAAGCGCAGGCTTCAAGGCGGCGATAATCGGCGCAGGAGACCTCGGACGCGCACTCGTCCACCTCTCGATGTTTGAGAAGAGAGGGGTAGATATCGTCGCGCTCTTTGATACCGACGGTGAGGCAGAGGGAAAGGACTGCGCGGGCGTGCCCGTCTATCCCATTGACAGCCTCGAGAGCTTCTGCGAAGAAAATCAGGTCGATATCGCGGTGCTCGCGTGCGAGAAAAAGTACGTCAGAGCGATCGCGGAAAGATGTGTTAATATCGGAATGAAGGGACTCTGGAACTACATGGGAGTCGAGCTTCCGTATTCGGACGATCAGATAGTGGTCGAGAATATCCACCTTGGCGACTCGCTTATGATACTTAATTGCCGTATCTGCCGCAACGACTCCGCGGAGGACGGTGAGGAGAGTAGCGATACCGAGCTTTAAATTAAACGATAAGGAAATAAAACAGTGAAATATAAGATAAATTACGGCACGGCAGTGGGAGCGTTCCCGAAAAACGCGCTTGATATCGTGAAAAGAGCGGGCGCGGACGAATTAAAGGTGCTCCTGTTCCTCTGCTCGTGCGAAGGGAATGCAGATGAGAAAAAGCTCGTAAAGCTGACGGGATGTAAGAGCGAGAGTGTCAGAGACGCACTCAGCTTTTGGCGCGGAGCGGGAGTGATCGACGCGGCAGACGGAGAGGTAAGCGCAGTCGAGAGCACCGAGGAGGCAAAAGTCGAGGCAGTGCCCGAAAAGAAAGCGGAGAATAAGAAAAAGCTGCAGAGAAGTGAGGAATTGCCCAACTATACCTCAAAGGAGCTCTCGGATATCCTCGAGCAGAGAAGCGATACCGCAACGCTGATAAATGAGTGTCAGAATATAATGGGTAAGATATTCAACGTCCGCGAGATAAACGTGCTTATCGGACTTTGCGACTACCTCACACTCGACACGGAATACATAATGATACTGCTTACCTATTGTATGTCAATAGGAAAGAAGAACCTCCATTTTGTCGAAAAGCTCGCGTTTTCGCTCTATGATGCAGGGATCTGCACCTCGGAGGAGCTTTCGGAGGAGCTTCGCCGCCGCGAGCTTGCACAGAGTGCGGAGGGAAGAATAAGAACCCTGTTCGGAATTGGCGAGAGAGCGTTTACGTCAAAGGAAAAGAAGATGATCACCGCGTGGATAGGCGAGATGGGATTCCCGATAGAGATCATCGAGAGAGCCTATGAGGCGACAGCCGATGCAACGGGCAAGGGCTCGATACCCTATGCAAATTCAATTCTTGAACGCTGGTATTCGGAGGGACTCCGCACACTCGAGGACATCGAGGCATCTATTGCTCAAAGAAAGGGCGAGAAGAGCGAGGGAAGCTTCAATACCGACGACTTCTTCGATGCGGCGATCAAGCGCGCGCTCGGAGAAAGCTGAAATCACAAAATAAAAAGAAAAGTGAAAGATTAGTATGGGATTTAACAGAGAGAATTACGCAAGAATAAAAGCGGAATACGACGGAAAATATCTTCGCGCAGAGGAAGCGGCAAAAATGCGCAGAGCGGAGGTGCACGCGGCACTCCCCGAGATAGCCGAGATAGATCGCAAGCTCGCCGCAACGGGACTCAGAATTTTTGAGGCAACCCTGCGCCGCAATGAAGAGGAGATAGCAAAGGTAAAGGCGGAAAACGAGGCACTCCAGAAAAAGAGAGCAGAGCTTTTGGAAATAGCAGGCTTCGGACGTGACTATACGGAGATAAAATACGAGTGCGAGAAGTGCGCGGACACGGGCACAGTCGGACAGAGTATGTGCGTCTGCATGCGCAAAAAGCTCATCGAGGCAGGCTTTGTCAGCTCGGGAATGAGCGACCTTATAGAAAAGCAGAGCTTTGAAAGCTTCAGCCTCGATTACTATAAGAGCAATCCCGAGAATTATAAGAGAATGAAGTCGATATATGACATTCTCAAAGCCTACGCGGAGAGATTTGACCCCGAGACCTCGGGCAATATCGCGATGATGGGAGGCACGGGACTTGGAAAAACTCACCTGTCAAGCGCGATCGCGGGAGTGGTGATAGAGAAGGGAAACGACGTCTATTATACAAGCTCCACGAATATGTTTGCGGATTTTGAGGAAAAGAGATTCGGCAGCTCCGCGGCTTATGACGTAACGGGCGATGTGTCGCAGTATTTCACCTGCGATCTGCTCATCATCGACGATCTCGGAGCCGAGATAATCAACCAGTTCACAGTCTCATGCCTATATAACGTGATAAATACGCGGCTGAGCCGCCATAAGCCTACGATATTGAGCACAAACCTCACAGCCGAGGAGTTCAGAAAGAAGTATTGGGACAGAATAACGAGCAGAGTAGCAGGCGAGTATACAGTCCTCAGATTCTGCGGCGAGGATGTAAGAAGACAGAAATTGAAATAAACAGACAAAACGGAGCAATTTTTGCTCCGTTTTCTATATAAATAAATTGCAATTTTTCGAATAGCCTTCTCCAGCGGAGAAGGGGGACCACGCAGTGGTGGATGAGGAGGTCGCCATTAAGACGTTCGCCACGGTGGTTCTGTGGATTTTGCTTTGTGGCGCAAGGATTCTTTTGCAATGAAACGAGGCGATCAGAGGACGTGAAACCCTTGAAAAAGCGACCTCCTCATCCACCGCTTACGCGGTCCCCCGTAAAGCGCGTTTTGCTTGCAAAAGGTGCTACGAGGGCTCGCCCGAGTTGTTCTCCGCTGGAGAAGGCTATTCGACAAATCAAAATTAGACGATCAGATTTTAAATAAAGCTCTTAGCAACCTCAAGGTTGTGCTCCTCGAGCTTAATGACCTCGCGGGCAAAGCCGAGCGCCTCCTCGGAGACGTTAGTGTTTTCGTAGTCGCGGAGGAGCTTTATCGAATCGGTGATACCCATATTCGAGCCCTCTGCAACTAGCTGTGCGAGGTGACTGTCAGTCGAGTCCATCATGGTATTCATAGCCATTCCGACGCTCGACCAGAGCTTGACCATTACGTTTTCTTCCTTTGCGGTGTAGCCCATCGAGGTAAGATGCTTTCTGATCCTCTCGGCGACCTTTTCATATCCGTCGATCTGCTTTGTGAGAGCCGCCTTGAAATCCTCACCGCTGACCTTGTCCATGAGCTTGATGATCGAATCCGCGCCCATTTTAACGTTTTTATAAAGATTTTCAAGCATTTCTGCTTCTTTGGTTATAGTTTGCATAAATAATACCTTTCCTTTGAATATTCATTGGTGCTATCATATCTTGTGCAAATATGAAAAAAATATTCAAAAAAAGAGCGCAAATATTTTTTTTGCTTGTTTTTTCGGTGCATTAGTGCTATAATGAGTGCAAAGAATCTTTATCATTTACCCGGAGGACAAAAAATGAAAATACTCTTTCAAGGCGACTCGATAACAGATTGGGGACGCTCCAGAACAGACTTCAACGACGTAGGCAGAGGATATGCGCATCTCGTCAAGGCAAGACTCTCGCTTGATTACCCCGGAAAATTTGAATTTCAGAACAGGGGAGTCGGAGGTAACCGAGTAGCAGACGTATACGCGAGAATGTACCCGGATATAATCGAGCTTAAGCCCGACCTTATGAGCATAATGATCGGAACGAATGACTATCCGTGGTTCGAGGACGAAAAATACAACGAGAGATACGAGCGCGTGTTCAATATGCTCCTTGAGGATGTCAAGGCAGACCTGCCCGAAATAAAGTTTATGATCCTCGAGCCCTTTGTTCTCCCGGGCGACCGCGTGGTAGCGGAAAATTACTCTCTCCGCCGCGCGCAGACCGAGAAGAGAAGCGAGGCGGCACAGAGAGTGGCAGAGAGATTCGGCGCAAAATTCGTGCCGATACAGAAGCATCTCGACGCTGCACTTGAAAAAGCCCCGATCGATTATTGGACTATCGAGGGAGTGCACATCACCGAGGCGGCGTACCAGATAATCGCTGACGAGTGGATCAAGGCATTCAAGGGAATGTATAATTTGTAATACGATAATAAAAAGCAGGATGATCATCAAGTCATCCTGCTTTTGTGTTTTTAAACAAATTGCAATTTAGCGGGGACGCGGGGGATGCGCGTGGGGGGCTTTTCCAGAGAAAAAAGCCCCCCACACCCCCAAAACCTCAATGAATATTTTATACAAGTTAAGACGCTTTATTGAACTATACCGTGTCGCACCTGCATAGCCTCACTGCTATCGTGTTGCAAGTGTATTGAAAATCATTTTAATAAAAAGGGTTTTACCTCTTTCACCATTACAAATTTCCTTCATATTACGCTTTGCGTTGTAGGGGGGGGGGGGGGGGGGGGGGGCGCCCGCCCGC
>JBGUSX010000113.1:0-20021 GCA_045132775.1 Eubacteriales bacterium | reverse complement strand
TAAAACCCTTATGGCTAAAGAAGAAACAAATGCTTTAGATCGGGAGGAGCAAGCCCCTCCCCTACGGACGCAAAGCGAAATCGCAAGGAAATTTGTAGCCGTGAAGAAAACACAAACCGTTCGACAAATCAAAATTTGAAGGTATTATCAATTGCAATTTATAGGGGTGTTTCACTGCTTCAAATTTTTGTTTGATTACGCTTTGCGAGAGGCTTCTCCCTGGGGTAGCGAAGCAAGCACAGACTTCGCTAGTGCCACGGTAGTGAATGACAACACGGTGTGTTGTCAGAGCCGTGATGTGCCTGAGCCGCAGCGAGACAGCTCCCGCTTTTGCGGGTGATGAGGGGTTGTGGCACAAGGTATCTTTTGCAACGAAACAATGTCCTCAAAAGATGTGAAGTCCTTGAAAAAAATGCCCTCCTCATCCACCACTTCGTGGTCCCCCTTCTCCGCTGGAGAAGGCTATTCACGACCGTTCGACAAATCAAAATTTAAAATCCCGACCCATTTCGATCAAAAAATCAAATAAGTTACAAAATACTGTTGAAATACATCCGTACAATTGATATAATAAATGTTGACAACAATTTATTTTAACATATTTAAACCTCTTTTTCAAGTACATTTCACAAATACGGAGATAAATTTTATGATATGCGAAAAATACGCGATAAGCGAATCTTATATAGACTCCCTTCCCGTCGTGACGGTGAGCGGGCTCGACCGCTTTGACGTCTCAAAGGTCTTTGACTGCGGACAGTCCTTCCGCTTTGACAGAGTAATATCCTCAAAGCACGAAAACGAATTTGCAGGCTGTGCGCACGGAAAATATATCTCTTTCGCGCAGGACGGCGACACCCTGTACGTGTACAATTCAACTGCAGGGGAATACAGCAGAATATGGGAAAAATACCTCTCCCTCGACCGCGATTATGCCGAGATAGACCGTGACATCCTCTCAATTTCGCAAAATCCCACCCTGCACGAAGCGGTCTCGACCTCCTCGGGCATCAGAATTTTAAAGCAAGAGCCCTGGGAGGCGATCTGCTCCTTTATCATCTCGCAAAACAACAATATCCCACGAATAAAAAAGATCATCGCAGCTCTCTCTCAAAAATGCGGCGAGCGCGTTGACATATCGGGTATGGAAGACCACATTGCCGACTCGCACAAGGAAAACGAAGGCAGCTTTTACTCCTTCCCCACCCCCGAGCGTGTGCTTGAGCTTGGCGAGGACGGACTTTTCGCCCTCAAAACAGGCTTCCGCGCAAAATACATATACGATGCCGCAGACAAAATGACACGTGGCGAGATCGATCTTTCACTCCTTGAGACGACCGAGAACACCGCCGACGCGGTCTCCCACCTCTGTACAGTCAAGGGAATCGGACCCAAGGTCGCTTGCTGTGCGCTTCTCTTCGGCTTTGCAAGACTCGATGCCTTCCCCGTTGACGTCTGGATAAAAAAGGTCACAGCAAAGTATTTCGACCCCGATTTCAAGCCGGAGGATCTCGGCAGATACGCAGGCATCGCCCAGCAATATCTCTTCTACTACGAACGCTACCTTGTAAACGAAAAAGGAGAAAACAGAAAATGACCGCAGAGCAATCGGTAGAATATCTCCTCTCGCACTCGCGCCTCTTCGAGAGAGAAATAATCCGCGACCAAGACCGCCGCGGACGCGATTTTTGCGAGATGATAATCAAAAATGAGAATCAGCCTACCCTTCCCATAACCGTGACCGTCACCGATGACGGCTGTTCGGTTTCGGTCGGTCAGTTTGAGGATGTCGCATCGAGCACGCGAATGACTCCCGACGAGACCTTGGCGGCGATCGACGACATCATAAATGATAAGATCATCTTCGTCCTCGCATACAAGGACGACGGCGACATCGGATTTGGTGCACCCTACTTCTCGCGCGTTTTCGCGCTCACGGGCGGCGAGGACGATATGAGTGCAGACTACGAGCAATTTTTAGGCAAAATATCAACCCCCATAAAAAAGCTTCTCCGTCCCGTGACCGCCCTTAAGGGCAGATTTCTCATCTTCAACTACTCGGGCTCGGTCAATAAGACGGTAGAGAGGTAAAAAATGTCAACCCAAGTAAAACAACGCGGAACCTTGAATATGAGCGAGGGCGGCATATACGCGCCTATGATCGCGTTTGCCCTCCCTATAATGCTCAGTCAGGTATTCCAACAGCTATATAATACCGCAGACTCGCTCATCGTCGGTCATTTTCTCGGCACCGACGCACTCGCGGCGGTCAGCTCATCGGGAACCCTTATCTTCCTGCTCGTCAGCTTTTTCAACGGCACTGCAATGGGCGCAGGAGTCGTGATATCGCGTTATTTCGGCGCAAAAAATGCGGAAAACGTCTCAAAGGCGATACACACGAATATCGCGTTCGGACTCGTTTCGGGAGCTCTCCTTACCTTTATCGGCGTGGCATTCACCCCTACCTTCCTGGTCTGGATGAAGACCGACCCCGACGTTCTCCCCGAGGCAATAGAATACTTCAGATACTACTTTTTAGGCGCGATCCCGCTCGTAATGTACAACATCTGCCGCGGAATCATGAACGCGGTGGGCGACAGCCGCCGTCCGCTCGTCTACCTTATAGTATCTTCTCTGATGAACATAGCCCTTGACGTTCTGTTTGTGGGAGTGTTCAGATGGGGAGTCTGGAGCGCGGCGATAGCAACGGTCATCTCCCAGCTCACAAGCGTCATCCTCTGTATGATATACCTGCTCAAAAAAGGCAATATCTTCTCTGTCGAGCTCAGAAAATTGCGTTTTCACAGGGATATGTTCATCGAGATAATAAAATACGGTCTGCCCTCAGGCGTGCAGAACTCGGTCATCTCATTCGCAAACGTAATAGTCCAGACACAGATAAATTCCTTTGGAAAATACGCGACCGCCGCATACGGCACGCACGCGAAGATCGAGGGATTTGCTTTTCTGCCGATGATGAGCTTCAATATGGCAACGAGTACGTTTATAAGCCAGAATCTCGGCGCAGGACAGCACGAAAGAGCGAAAAAGGGCGCGAGATTCGGCATATTAGCCGCCGTTATCATGGCAGAGCTCGTCGGGATCGTGATCTACTTCACCGCTCCCTTCCTTGTCGGAATGTTCGATTCAAACGAGACCGTGATCGCACTCGGAGTTCAACAGGCGAGAACCGCATCGCTCTTTTATTTCCTGCTTGCATTCTCCCACGCAATAGCGGCAGTCTGCCGAGGGGCAGGAAAAGCATTCGTGCCGATGACGGTAATGCTGACAGTCTGGTGTGCCTTGCGAATACTCTATATCCAGCTCGTAATGACCTTTGTCGGCGACATCGGACTTATCTATTGGGCGTACCCGATCACCTGGGGAATCAGCGCAGTGATCTACTTCTTCTACTACAATTTCTCGGATTGGGTCCACGGCTTCGACAAAAAGAAGGATAAACAAAACGCGTAGTTAAATTGCAAATTAACGAATAGCCTTCTCCAGCGGAGAAGGGGGACCACGAAGTGGTGGATGAGGAGGTCGCTTTTTCAAGGGGCTCACGTCCTCTGATTATCTTGTTTCGTTGCAAAAGAAACCTTGTGCCACAAGACAAAATCCACAATACACCCGTGACGCGCGTCCTAATGGCGACCTCCTCATCCACCGCTAAAGCGGTCCCCCTTCCCCGCTGGGGAAGGCTAAACACACCGACAAATCAAAATTTGAATACAAAAAAGCCCTTCCCGTGTGGGAAGGACTTTTTCTATTCCTATCTACATTTATTCCTTCGCAAAGGTGGTATGCACCGCGGTGCAATGCATAACGTCGCCCTCTTTAAGCTCTTTTCTAAGGAAAATATCAAGATATATCTTGACTCTCTGATTTCCGACGTACCAGCTATCGTAATTGAACCATCCTATGTTAGCCGTCGGGACCCCGTTAACACCGAAATCCTTGATCTCAAGCGATGCCTTGACGTAATTACCGTCAAGCTCGGCATAGGTCATTCCGTCCTTCTTGTAGTTTGACGTAGGCTTATCGGGCCACACAACGTCGATCCAATTCTCTGAAATATTATCCCAATGCTTCGTAACGATATCATTATATCCGCTGTCGTCTCTGTAAACAACGAGCATACCAACGGCAGGTCTCTCGACCTTAACGTCGGTGAGCACCTTATAGCTGTTCTTTATCTCCATGCCCGCCTCGCTCCAGGAGATAGTCTTCGTTCTGTCAAAGATCTTCTCTGTGGTATTGCATCTGAACACGTCAGACTCGACGACCGCGACCACATCCTCGCACGCAGTAAGGAGATAATCCTTGCTCATGTCAAGCTTTTCTCCGTCAACGGTTATCTTGATCGTTCTGTACTGCTCGTCACCGTGGAATCCGCCAACAAAGTCCTCTGCAATTGTTGTTCCGTCACTCATGTACGTCTGAATTGCACCCTCAAGGTCGGTAGCCTTTTCCTTTGAAGCGTAATAAAGCACTTCAAGATCGGTATCGCAGATCGCAACGCTGTACAATCGCCATCCCTCGTATGCAATAGTCGTGTCCTTATCGTATGCAAACTTATACCTCGTATACTTTTCGGCATAAGGCGAGCGGATATAGACGTAAAGCTCCTCGCCCTTCTTTTCGTATATCACCTTGTCCGCATTATCGCCCTCGGTAATAACTGGAATACCTCCGTCAGCCGCGGCAACAGGCTTCCAAGCCTCATCATTTGCCCATCCTGATAACATAACAACCTTTTCCTCCACGATCTTGTCTATCTCGCTCCAATCGTCGCAGATAGCCATATATTCAATGTCAACGGAAGCCTCATCCGACACGGTAAGGAAGGGGAAATACAAGCCTGCCGCGATCTTTCCCACACTCTTATCCTCCGCGGTATAATACGTGTGACCGAGCTTGGCAAGATCGATAACGTACACCTGCCACTGTCCGTCGGCAAAATCGGCACTGCGGAGAACGGTATTCGAATATTCAGCGTTGAGATTTGTGTTATTCGCCTGCTTTGAGGTGTCGGAATTCAGCATTATCCTGACCGCCTCACCGCCCTCGATATTGTTGGTCCTCATCTTGATGACCATATACCTTCCCGAGCCTCCGCTGATAGTTGAGGTCGCGGGGAAGCGGCGGCAGAACTCGCCTGTTCCGTTGCCAAACTTAAAGGATGAGCCTGCGCCGAGCACGATGTGCTCGTATATCCTGCCGTCCTCAATTCTGATATCTCTATCCCAATCGGGATCCGAGTTGCGGTCATAGCCCGCACTCCAGTTGTTCACGGTCTGACCGGGAGCACAATAGAAGTTCACACTCGCGTCGACATCAACCTCAAGTGCGCTCAGACACACCGAGCATACGTATTTGATGCCGTCACTGTCATCAAGAGCGTACTTGCATGTGCCCTCCGGGCAAGCACCCGAAGAGCCAACCTCCTCAAGCGCAGCGTCTCCCTTCCAATCGGTCACGAATACAGTCTTTTCCTCTCCCGAAGCTATATCTATCTCGTTCCAATCGTCGCATATCGCAAAATACGCCACGTCAATGTACGTATCAGTCAGCGCCGCTCCCGAGCTTTGAGCATCCGCCCTTACCATAAGAGACGCAACGATCCTCGTCTCCGTCTCACTGTTTACCGTGTAGCCCGAAATACCGAGCTTTTCTATATCGACAACGTAGGTTACCCAAGCTCCGTCCTCAAACTCGGTCCTCTCTGCAACGTATGACCCCGGCTTGACCCAAGCCTCGCCGTCAGCCGCCGAGCCTATTCTCCAGGACAGACCGACAACATTCTCTATATTGTGCGTCCTCATTCTGAAGACGAAATATTTACCCGTGCTGCCGTTTACGTTGACGATGTGCTTTTCATCCGCACCGCCGCCCGCGGTCAGCGGAATGGTACCGCCCCCGTTGAGCACGTCGATCCTCTGGTATATCTCGCCGTTCTCATAGTATACGCTTCCGTCGGTGCTCGAACCGTAAACGTCACCCGTCTGCGCCTTGATAGTTCCGGGCGCAGAGTAGTAGTTGAGGCAAGGGTCGATCTCCAAAAAGGTATCAACAGAACCGCAGACCTCGCACTTATACGAGTGCTTGTTGCCGTCCTGCACGTGCTCAAGCAAGCACTTGCCGACGCACTCTCCCGTCGCGGCATCTATCTCAACGTGGCTTGTGGGCGAAAGGTGTCTTTCGTACGTGTCACCGTCAATTATCTGTAATACGTCGGAAAGCTCATTGCACATCGAAAGATACGCAATATCGACAACGTCGTCGACCGTTCCCACGTTCGAACCTGTCGTCAAAGGACGGAGCCAGAGCATCTGGGTGTAATACTTTCCGTCAGAAGCGGCAGTGAATTTATCTGCAAAATCGGTAAGATCAAGCACCACAGTATGCCATTCCCCGTCCGCAGGAGCGGCAAATTCAACCTTCTGCCAGGTCGAATCCGTACCCGTGGACATAACGAACAAATTGAAGGTCTCGGGATATGAGGTCGGATTATCCGTGGGAGTCCTGAGCTTCATAACAACGTACTGTCCGCACTCCTTTGTAGTGCTCGCGTGGAAATAAAGCGAATTGTAGGATCCGGCAGGTCTGCCGCCGTGAATTCGCGCAAATACCGTTCCGTCCGCATCGGTCAGGACCTCAGCGGTCTGCTCTTTGTCGCTCTTTATGTATTCTTCAACGATATAAGCCGCGCCGCCGTTGATCTCAACGTCATCTCCCACCTTCTGCAAAAGAGAGCCGCACACAGAGCAAACGTAAGCGGAAGACGTGTCATTATTAGAAGATTCCTGATGTATAAACGTGTGCTGACACTTCGTTCTGTCGGGGTATTCTCCCGTGACCCACACGTAATGCTGATACATAGCACGTGCGGTCGCCTTCTGGGTAGCGGTGGTCGATTCAAGACCGATCACGCTATCAAGATAATTAAGCACACTTGCATGTGCCTCAAGAGTATCCGAGCCGTCGGACACCTTCAAGGAATATTGCTCGGCATAGAGCGTTGGAGCTATATTTCTTATTCTTACGTAATAAACCTGCTTTTCCTCGTCAAAATAAACCTTGGTCACCTGCTCGTCAATTCCCTCTCTCTGCACCGTGGCAGAAAGCGCGGAATCACCCGAATAGGAAAAGTAGAGCCTGAACGTCGTCTGACTTTCAAGGAAGACCTCAAACGTAGTGAGCTTTATCTTCTGCCCGTCGGTCCACTCAGGGTAAGCGCAATCAATATCCGCGACCGCATCTTTGGGGTTAGTGTAGCCCCTGTATATGCCATCGTTTGCAAGATGATCGGTGTTTATACCGAAATGCTCCTGCGCCATCGCGCCGAAATTGAGTATCGAGCGCATGGCGGGATGATATTCCTTCAAAGAATTATCCGCAAGCACCTTGAGAGCATAATCTCTGACCGAATAGGTGTGCTCCTCGCCTAAAGTCTTGCCGCCCTTTTTGGTTACGACGGTGACCTTGTCGGTCATCTGAACAACGTCAAGTCTTACGGGAATAACGCTTTTGCCCGCACCGTCAAGCTCTATATCATCAAGTGCGACGGCGTACGAAGATTTCACCTCTCCCTCGGGGGACTTGACAGTAACAGAGACCGAATCCGCCTCGCCGAGCGAGGAATATAAGAAATTCAAGCAAACGTCACCGCTCTCGCTAAGACGAACGCCGTCAAATATCTCGCTTGTTGCATCCGCGACGTCTGCGAGCGCAACGACCAGAGCCGCGCAAATAAGCACGCAGAGAACCGCAGCTAAATAAATGCTTTTTTTCAAGGAACGCTTCATATTTTTTCTCCTCTTTTCAACAAATATATATTTTGCGCAGATAAATACATCCTTCTGTTTTCATTATACAATGAATTTTTCACAATGTAAATTGCAAATTCTACCCGTGATTATTGCATAAAATGAACCGAATTTGCTAAAGCTCACCTCCCGAATCGAAAAAACTCTCGCCAATTCTCGTCCTTTGTGTATACTGCACGAAAAAAATCTTTATAATTTAGTCATTACACCACTTTAAAAAGCTTTTTTCGTATGGTAAAATAAAAGTACCGAAATGCCGACAAGCTCGGCGGAATGGAGGCAAGCGTGAAAGTTACTTTCCTCTTATAGTGAAGAAATCTTTTTCACGCACGAATTTTGCTATGGCAAAATTCACTGATTACTATTTGTGCCGCCGCGTGCGGCGGAATGGAGGTTAATATGAAAAAAACAACCTTGATAGGCGCACACTGGACCCTCGATCCACTACCGCAAGGCTCCCCCTGCTCCTTGAGCGATATGCGAGTCTCGCTCTCATCCGGCGAATGGGACGCGAACGGCGCTACAGTCACGGGCGACGTAGTCCTCACGGAAGGATCGAAGATATCCAACCTGAACGTAATAGGAACCCTGCTTATCGACACAGGTGCGGACGGAACTGTAATAACCAACTGCCGCATCAGAGGCAGGATCAGGATCCGCGCAAATAACGTTGCAATACTCAAAACACGAGTAAATTACGCATCCGAGGGCATTATCGACGACTCCGAGAACGGTCTCTACATCCGCGACTCGATAATCGAGGGCGAGGGATTGTCTATCTCCTCTCGTGCCGACAACGCGGAAATAAGAAACTGCACCGTCTCGGGCGATATCGTGCTCGGAGAGGGCGAAAATCAGATGATCGCGCTCACAAAATGCGCAGGAATTCACGTCTCGGGTGCAAGAAATTCATCACTGATCAAAAACGAGGTTGAAAGCATCTCTGCCGACGGCAACCACGCGCTCTACGTCATCGAAAACACCATATCGGGCGCGCTTTCTCTTTCGGATAATAACTTTATCATCGCCGACCTCAATAAAGCCGAGGACGTAATATCCGAGGGCAACGAGAACGCAAACGGCGATAATATAACCGACGTAAATTCGCGTCTGCCCGTGGGCGCGGATAAGAACCTCCTCCCCCATCTCGACAAGGATCTCTTTGTCGGGAAGCCGAGAAAATCTACCGTACGCGATCCCGAGGCGGAGAGCGAAAAGACTCTTCCCCGCTATATTATGGATTCATCCGGGACCGATGATATCATCATAGTCGCCCCGGGCGCATATATCTCGGAGGAGTCGATGGAGTTCCACACCGACAGCTCAAACACCGTGATATACGCATACGGTGTCTATGCCGAGCGGCAGGTCGACCTCGCGCGCCACATGGGCTTCTGGGATGTCGATAATATAACGGTCAAGGGACTTGTCCTCGGCTTCAAGCAGCAGTCCTGCGGTCAGGTCTACGTCGTAGGGCTCGAAGGACTCGACGAGGACGGCAAGGCGGGTTGGCTTCGCGTTATGACGGGCGCTGGACTTATGAACGAGTTTGCAAAGAGCGACGACCACTATTTCAAGGATATCCACTGGGGCGGCGCGCACAGAGACTTCTACGCATATATGGATTGCGACTATGGCGAGACCACACCCGCAGAAAAGGACGGCACGCGCAAGGTGCACATGTCCGCAGAAAAATACAAGCGTATTCAAGTAGGTGACGTCCTCACCTGCCGCGCCTCAAACGGACACGGAACCATACAGGTCTACAGATGCTCGGATATCACCTTCTACGACTTCACTATGTACGGCAACGCCGCCGCATTCGCGTGGACAGAGGGAGATAATAAGACCGCGACCACCTACTACCGCGTCGCAAATACGACGAGAAACGGCGAGATCATCGATGAGGATACCTATCAGAGATATAAGGGCTACGAGGAAAAATACGGCATCAGCTTTGAGATGAGCATAGACGATCAGGGTCGCTTCCGCGGCTCTCCCTGCCATATCGGCTCTATAGACGCAACTCATACGATGAGATGCGGTCAGGGCTCGGTCGCCACCTTCTGCCTCTTTGAGAATATGTGCGACGACGGAACCAATCAGAACCACCAGCACGCGCGCTTGGCTGCCCTCACCGACAACGGCGACGGCACAGCCACAGTGCTCTATAAGGGCATGCAGCCTATGTTCTTCTATAACTGCCGCGGAAGAGAGAAATGCAAGGAGCATATCTGCGACGGATATTGCTTCCCCTTCTCTAAGGGTCAGAGAGTCTACGTCTATACCTCGGGCGGTCAGCTCGTATGCGATACCGAGGCTCTCACCGATACGGCAGATGAGGGCACCGCGATCGCACAGGAGTACGGCACCGAATTCAAGCTCTATTCTGTAAAGGTAAAGTTCGATGCCGTCAACTTCAAGGCACTCGAGGGCTACGATCTCTCAAAGAACACCCCCGAGGACGGCCCCGGGGAGAAGGTAATGGTCGATAATATGTCCCGCGCCTCAAACGGATTTGTTTTTGATAATACCGTCGTGCGCAATATCCGCTCGCGCGGACTTTTGGTCAAGGCAAGCGAGGCCAGGATCGAGAACTGTACGCTTGAAAACATCGGTAAGTCCTGCATCGCCATCCTCTACGAGATATTCTGGGGCGAGTCGGGAGTCACCGAGAACACCGTGATCAGAAATAACGTCTTCGACCACACGGGATTCTTTGATAACGTCAAGTATTTCGCTCCCATATCGATACACGGACTCGGTTCAAGCGTCGAGGAGGACTACCTGCTCTATAAAAACATAATCCTCGAGGGCAACGTAGTGAAGAACCGCACGACAGACTATGCCGTCTACGTCAATTCCGCAAAGGATATCAAGATAATCGGCAACGACCTCGGTCGCGAGAATAACCTCGGCACCACATTTGCGCAGGATATCTATATCGAGGGCGCAATGAACGTTGAGATCTCCGACAACAAATATTCAAAAGACGGGGCAACGCCAACCGAAATGGTGCGCGCCGAGAAGATAAAAAACATCTTCGGCACAGACGTCACCGAAAACAATGTCTCCCTCATAAAAGACAGTGAATAAACCCAATATACAAATAACACGGCTCGCACCAATCGGTGCGAGCCGTGTTATTTCAAATTTTGATTTATCGGTCTGTTAAGCCTTCCCCAGCGGGGAACAACTCGGGCGAGCCCTCGTAGCACCTTTTGCAAGCAAAACGCGCTTTACGGGGGACCACTGAAGGTGGTGGATGAGGAGGTCGCTTTTCCAAGGGCTTCACGTCCTCTGATTACCTTGTTTCGTTGCACAAGAAACCTTATGCCACAAGACAAAATCCACGGTACGACAGTGGCGCACAACTTAATGGCGACCTCCTCATCCACCGCTACCGCGGTCCCCCTTCCCCGCTGGGGAAGGCTTAACACACCGTTAAATTACAATTTAACATTCCTGTCGAATAGTTCATCAAAATATGAAGTGACAACTGAACAGTAACAATAAAAAAATCGTAATATAATGAAAAAGGAGGGCAGATCATCTTGGATAATAAGATATATCTCGCCGTAGACTCCGGAGGAAGTAAAACGCTCTGGTCGCTTATCGATATAAGCGGTTTCACGGTATACGAGACAAGGACCGCAGGACTCGGTGCAGTCAAAGAGGGGATATTGCCGATAGACGGGACCGTATCCTTCGCGGCAAACGAGCTTAAAAATGTCGCCTTGCCGAGTGCAGTATTTCTCTCGCTCGGAGGACCTAACACGCGCGAGGTAGAAAAGGCACTCAAAAAGCATTTTCCCGGTATGCCGGTAAAGGTAGAGCGCGAGGCTTGCGGAGACGCGATATTGCGCGCCGCGGCGTATATGAATTGCTCCTCGGTCGTGATGTGCGGTACGGGAAGCGTGGCGGTAGGCGATACCGCAAACGGACGAAAATACTGCGGAGGCTGGGGACCCGTGTACGGTGACGGAGGATCCGGCGGAGGCATGGGACAGCAAGCCCTGAAGCTCTATCTTCGGGATATAGACGGGTTTGAATCTTCACACGGACTTCGTGATATATTTGCCTTTTTGTCGGACGGCTTGGATCTGTCAGAATTTAAAGACAGAATGGAGCTGAAAAACCGCGCTGTCAACCTTGATCGCAAAACTTTAGCATCATTTGCCCCGAGGATCTACGAGCTGTGGGAGAGGGGCGACGCGCAGGCGGAAAAGCTGTATTGTGATGCCGCAAGAGAGATAGCGGAAATGGCATATCTCACAAGCGACGATAAAAACGATACACAAGTCCTCCTATGCGGCGGATTTTTCGCAAACAAACCGCTTTTGCTTGATAAATGCAGGGAAGAGCTCGAAAAGATAAGCCGCGCCCAAATAATTTACGATCCCGCATTTTCCCCCTCGATCTCCGCAAAAACAGCCGTCCTCGATGAGAACGGTAAGCGTGTGGACGGGGAGATATTCAAAAGAATCTTAAAGAATGAAAGGAAACAAAACGATGAATAACAAAGAAATAATTGAAAGCCTTAAAAACGGACTAATCGTATCCTGCCAGGCGCGTCCGGGCAATCCTCTCCGCGCTCCCGAGCACATGGCGGCAATGGCACTTGCGGCAGAGCTGGGCGGAGCGGTAGCAATACGCGCCGACGGAGTCAGAGACATCAGTGCCATCAAGGAAAGAGTGAGCGTGCCGATCATAGGTATCAATAAGACCGAGCCCTCACCGACCATCCCGTACATAACGCCCGACTTCGCGCACGCAAAGGAGATAGCAGATCTCGGTGTAGAGATAATCGCGCTTGACGCGACCCTCCGCCACCGTCCCGACGGCACAGATCTTGGCGAGCTTATCCGCCGCGTTAAAGAGGAGCTCGGAGTCATCGTTATGGCTGATATCGCAACCTACGAGGAGGGTGTAGCCGCCGCACAGATGGGCGCGGATATCATTTCTACCACCCTAAGCGGATACACCGATTATTCACCCTTTAAGGACGAGCCCGACCTTGAGCTTGTAAAGAGACTCAAAGCAAGCGTAAGCACACCTATCATCGCAGAGGGAAGATATAACAGCCCCGCACTGTTCAGAGAGGCGATCAAGGCAGGCGCACACGCAGTGGTCGTAGGCAAGGCGATCACAAATATCACCTTTAATACACAGCTTTTTATAAAGGAGGCAGGAATATGAGCAGAGAAAAGCAATTTGATTTTAAAGGCTTCAATACAGGCGCACTTTTTCTCGTAAGAACTCCCGAGTATTTTCCCGAGGGCTTTGCCAAAAAAAGCTTCGAGGATATGAAGTACAATCTTCATTTCGACTTTGCCGCCTGGCTCGAGACCTGGAACTGCTTTGACGGAGTCCTCTGGAAAAGCGATAAATTTCCGAGAAGCAGCTATTGGGAGGGTGAGGAGAGAGACCCGATCGAGGAATGCTTCGCCGCCGCAGATGAGGTCGGAATGACCTTTATTGCTGAGGCGGGAGTTATGGACGAGGAATATATGCAAGCTCACAAGGACGGAATGCTGACCGACGAGAAAGGCAATATCCGCAGATACGGCAGAATAGGACTCAGCCCTTCCTGCCCCGCAACGCTTGAATATTTCAAAGCGAAATACGACGAGCTCTTAGACCGTTTTTCGCACCACGAAAGCTGTCGCGCGGTGTGTATGCCGTGTGAAAACGGAGTGGTCATATCCTACGATAAATACACCAAGGCGGCATACGAAAAGGAATTTGGAGAGCCGCTTCCACCCGTCAGCGTGATCGCGGCGGACGGCGAGCTTGAAAATAAGGTGTTTCGATTCCTTGAAGAAGAATTTCTCCGTATGTACCGCGCGCTTGCAAGACATATAAAGAAAAAATACGGCTTACCGCTTATGCATTATCCCGTAGATAAGATAAGCGAGGATAGCTTCTTCCAGCCCTCGTACGTTCATCCCAACCGCAATATAGAGGTAATGAACAGGGTAGAGGAGCTCGATATGCTCAATATGCAGTTGCACCCGCCGCTTTATCCCAATCCGTATTTCTTTAAGCTTGAGACAGAATACCTGATGGCAAATGCCAACGGAATTCCGTGCATGGCGGACACGCATTTCTATCACGAAATGGCGGCAGGCAGACTTCCCGACACTACTCCGAAAAGGATCATAGACAGTATACTCTCCACGGTCACCACAAACGGAATTTCATTTTTCTGCTACGGATTTATGGCAGAACAGCTTCCGCGTTGGAAGAAGGAGCTTAACCGCGGAGCACCCGTATATCTTGCTTACAGTGAGGAGCATACCTTGGCGGCGCGCCGTGAGGCGGTGCTTCGCGGTATGGGATTCATAGATCAGTTGCGCGGAATGCTTGCGGGCGCAAAGCATAAAGCAGACCTCGCTATATATTACCCCGAAAAGCTCAATAGCGACTATATGTATTCAAGCTATGCAACCGAGCATATGTTCGGACTTTACGAGCTATTCAACGCGGCGGCAATTCCGGTAAGCATAACCGCAAATATCCCCGAAAGCCCCGAAGAGCAAAAGGCTATCATAATGAACAATGTCCGCCGCATCTCCGATGCTGAAGTGAAAAAACTTGAAAAATACCTCTCCCGTGGCGGCAAGCTCATTCTTATCGGAAAATGCTCGGACGAGATAGAAAAGCTGGCTGGCATAAGCACAAGGCTCTCAAGCGCAAAATGCGTAGTGAGCGAGACCTCGGACAATTATAACGGCACGCTCTTCCACCTCCCCCTTGACGGAAAGCACTATTATGAAGAAAAGGGCGATAGCATACTTTGCTATAACGACGGGAAGAATGCGGTCACAAGGCAGGGCAACGTCATATATCTCGGGCTTTCGGACGAGATAGGCAGATTCAGCCTTTACCGAGACTTCGCGCTTGCAAGCTGGGTAAAGACCTTCTTCACGGAAGAAATGCTACATAGCTCGGTCGAATTTCACAATATCTACGTTCGTATGCAGGACCGCCATCAGTTTACAAGCTGCGATCTCTACGAAAAAGAAGGCAAAAGGCTCCTGCTCCTCCGCAATTTCGGCGTAGAGCAAAACAGATCCTCTGTTTCGTGGAATATCCCCGAAAATATGAGGGTGACCCGCGCAATAGCCGACGGAAACGCGTTCGAATTCAAAAGCGGAGAAGCCTTGCCGATGTTCGAGCATTTCGTAGCGATATTTGCCGAAGAGTGAAGAGATCGGAGAGAGAAATGTATAATAAGCAATTTTTCATAGATGAATTCAAGCGTCTCGGCTTAAAGCAGACCGATACCGTATTCGTCCATTCGTCCTATAAGCAGATAGCGGGAAACGAGGGGATAGAGGGAGGGGCAGAAACGCTCATAGACGCCTTTATCGAATATTTCGGAGAGCAGGGACTCGTCGTTTTCCCCGCAATGAGCTGGAAGCTCGGATATCTCGTAAACGATAATGGAGAGACCAGATCTCCCGCCCTCGGAGCCGCAGACGGCTTTTACGAGTACGGAAGCAATTTTGACGTAAGAGAGACACCGTGCGATTATCTCGGAATTATTCCCGAGCTTTTTAGAAAAAGAGAGGGAGTGGTGCGCTCTCTCTGCCCGACGTCGTCGGTCGCCGCGTACGGTAAGGATGCAAGAGCGTTCTGCGAGGGACACGAGAGGGCGGAGACACCGCTTAATTGGGACTCGCCGTGGGGCAGGCTTTACGAAAGGGGAGCAAAGATACTCTTTCTCGGAACGACCATGGCGTGCAATACCTTTTTGCACGTCGTGGAGGATCACGCCTCTCTCCCGGGGCTCCTTGACGACTACGTGTGGAATTTCACCGTGACCGATTACGGCGGACGTGTCTTTCTCGTATCCTTCAAGCGTCACGTGCCGCACCATAATCACTACTATATAAAGGTCGAGCCCGAGCTCTGCGAGAGAGGGATCGCCAAGCGCGTGACCTTCGGCTCTGCAGCGTCGCATATAGTGGACGCGAGGAGCGAGGCAGACTATATCCTTCGGAAGCTCAAGGAGGACCCCTATCTCTTCTATCCCGAATACAATAAATAAAAGATTCCCGACTTTCAAGGTCGGGAATTTTTTATTAAATCAAACGTCAATATCCTTCATGTATTCCTTGCCGTGCGCGGCGATAAACGCCTTACGCGCAGGGAGGTTGTCACCAAGCAGAGTATCGAATATCTCGTAGGTCTTTGCCTCGTCGGTCGCGGTGACCGCAATGAGACGTCGAGTCTCGGGGTTCATAGTGGTCTGCCACATCATGTCGGGCTCGTTCTCACCAAGACCCTTGGAGCGCTGAATGGAGTATTTCTTGTTACCGATCTCCTTTAAGATATCAGCCTTTTCAAATTCGTCGTAAGCAAAATAGGTCTGCTCGCGACCCTTATCCTTGACTGTGATCTCGAAAAGGGGAGTCTCGGCAATAAATACCCTCTGCTCCTTGATAAGCGTTGGCAATAGTCTATAGAACATCGTCAGAAGAAGCGTTCTGATCTGGAATCCGTCCTCATCTGCATCGGTACATATAATGATCTTCGACCAACGCAGGTTATCAATATCAAACGCGGGAATGTCGCTCTTGACCTTGCCTTCTATCTCAACACCGCAGCCGATGACTTTAAGCAGGTCGGTAATGATCTCACTCTTGAAAATCCTCGCATAGTCAGCCTTAAGACAGTTGAGCGTCTTACCGCGCACGGGGATTATCGCCTGCATCTCGGCGGAACGACCAAGCTTACAGGATGTCAGAGCCGAATCACCCTCAACGATGTAGAGCTCGCGCACGTTGGGGTCTTTTGAACGGCAGTTGACGAATTTTTCAACTCGGTTTGCGATGTCGATAGTACCGGTCAGCTTCTTTTTGATATTGATCCTCGCGCTCTCGGCAGTCTCACGGCTGCGCTTGTTGACGAGAACCTGGTTAGCAACTATCTCCGCCTCAACGGGATGCTCGATAAAGTAGATATCGAGATTGTAGCGGAGAAACTCGTTCATCGCTTCGTAAATAAAGGTGTTTGTGATCGCCTTCTTGGTCTGGTTTTCGTAGGAGGTCATCGTCGAGAAGCTGTTTGAAACGAGAACCAGTGAATCTGCAATGTCGTTGAAGGTTATCTTCGCTTCGTTCTTGTTGTATTTTCCGTTGTTTTTGAGGTATTTGTCAATAGCAAAGGTAAACGCACTCTTGACCGCCTTGTCGGGCGAGCCGCCGTGCTCGAGAAAGCTCGAGTTGTGGTAGTATTCGAGCATGGAAACGTTATTCGACGTGCAGAATGAGAAATCAGCCTTGAGCTTGTACTCATCCTTGTCGTCGCGGTCGCGTCCCTGAGTCTCAAGGTGCCAAAGCACAGGCTCGGTTCTCGCACTCTCGCCAACCTTCTCCTTGATGTAGTCGGAGATACCGTTCTCGTAAAGAAATTTCTCCTCGGTAAAGCCCTTCTTGTCCTCATTTTCGTATCTGAAAATAAAGGATATTCCCGCATTAACAACAGCCTGACGGTGAAGCATCTCGCGAATACGCTCTGGAGTGATGTTTATGTCGGTAAATACCGCCTTGTCGGGTCGCCAGTGAATGACCGTACCCGTGCGCTTTTCCTTTTTATCAAGCTCGCGCTCCTCAAGAATACCCGTCACGGGCTCACCTTTCTTGAAGGCGATGTGACGTTCCATCTTTCCGTCGTAGGAGTAAACGTCCATAAACTCGGAGGAATACTGAGTCGCACAAGCACCGAGACCGTTGAGACCGAGGGAATATTCGTAAGCGGAGGAACCGTTGTTGTTGTCGTACTTACCGCCCGCATAGAGCTCGCAGTAAATAAGATCCCAGTTCCATCTGTCCTCTTTTTTGTTGTATCCGAGCGGAACACCGCGTCCGTGGTCGTCGACCTTTATGGAGTGATCGCGGTAGAGAACAGTGAGTATCTCGTTACCGTGACCCTCTCTCGCCTCGTCGACGGAGTTCGAGAGAATCTCAAAATATGAATGCTCGCAGCCTTCAAGACCGTCCGAGCCGAAAATAACCGCAGGGCGCTTGCGCACACGGTCAGCACCTTTAAGAGCGCGAATACTTCGGTCGTCGTACTGCTGGGGCTTTTTAGTCGTATCGTTCTGGGGCATAATTCTTTCTGCCGTCCTTTCAAAAACTCATCTATCTTATCTATTTTACCATAAAAAAGGGATTTTGAAAAGGGGATTTCCCCCCTTTTTTAAATTTTTTTCAAAAAAAACGCTTTTTTTCGTAAATATTTCGTATTTCGCTTGCAACTTTACATTAAATATTATATAATGTATAAGTAAAAGTATGTAATTTGCGGAGGCACGCCTTGAATATCAGAGAAATACTCAAGAAAAGGTTTGAGGGTAAAAAATGCCGTATACTCGGCTTTGCAAGATCGAATAAACCGCTCGTCGAGATATTGCTCGACGCGGGTGCCGAGGTTTTCGTCCACGACAAAAGCGAAAAGGTACGCGAGGACGAAAAGTATGCGGAGCTCAAAGAAAGAGGAGTCAGCTTTGTTTTAGGAGAGACCTACCTTGGCGGCGGACTCGATTCGGACTATATCTTCCGTTCACCCGCCTTTCGTCCCGACCTTGACGAAATAACCGCCGCGGTTGAGAAGGGCGCGATCCTTTCAAGCGAAATGGAGCTATTTTTCGACATCTGCCCCTGCAAGATCATCGGAATCACGGGCTCGGACGGCAAGACCACAACAACAACGCTCACGCACCTCTTTCTCGAAACAGAATTCAAAAAAGAGGGAAAGGGAAGACGCGCGTATATCGGCGGTAACATCGGCGCACCGCTTCTTCCGCTCGTGTTTGAGATGAAGGAAAACGACGTAGCCTTCGTCGAGCTTTCAAGCTTCCAGCTTATGACGGTGAAGAGGTCACCCGCGCGCGCGCTGATCACGAACGTGACACCCAATCACCTTAATTGGCATACCGATATGGACGAATATATCGCGGCAAAATGCAATATATACAGACATGTCGGAGCGGAGATGCTCGTCACCAATTCGGAAAACGACGTCACGCGCGAAATAGCCGAAAATTGTGAGATCGAATTGACCTGCTTTTCGTCAAAAAAGAACGCGTATTCCGATATAGCCCCGCATTCAAAGAATAACGCAAAAGCCATCTATGAGTATGACGGAATGATATATCTCGACAACGGTAAGAGCCGCCGAGAGATTCTTAAAACCGCAGATATACTGCTCCCGGGCAGACATAACGTGGAAAACTATATGTCGGCGATCGCGCTGACCGAGGGGTACGTCACCCCCGAAACGGTGCAGAGCGTAGCGAAAACCTTTGGCGGAGTTGAGCACCGATTGGAGCTCGTCAGAAAGCTGAACGGAGTAAAATACTATAACAGCTCGATCGATTCCTCACCCACGCGTACCGCCGCAGCACTCTCGGCACTGAAGGAAAAGCCGATAATCATATTGGGCGGCTCGGAAAAGGGAGTAGAGTTCGACACACTCGCGCTCGAACTCTGCAAAAAAACAAAAGCAGTGATACTCACGGGCGATGCGGCAAAAACGATACTGACCGCCCTTGAAAATTGCCCGATCTACGATAAAAACGCACTTCCCACGTACCATCTCCCCGACTTTGACGAGGCAGTAAAGAAAGCCGCCTCGCTCGCAGAGAGCGGAGACACAGTCCTCTTGTCTCCCGCCTGCGCAAGCTTCGACCACTTCCGTGACTTCGCCCACCGCGGCAATCACTTCAAAGAGCTTGTAAACAATTTGACATGATCGACACAAGCTGATGGATAACACAATACCACAAAGAAAGTCTACAAGACTTAAGTATTTTGATTACAGTACTATAGGAGCATATTTCATAACGATCTGCACCCGTGACAGAATGAAAATTCTGTCAGAAATCACACGGGAAAACCCCACGTCAACAAATATAACAAACGATCTGCAACCCGTAGGGGAGAAAACGCACAGCGTAGAAGTGGGAGCCCGTCTGCTCGCCGGTGGCGTATTTGCTCCTCCCGCGAAGCGTCCGATCGAGTGTAGCCCCACGGCTTTGAATTCTCATCAAGATACGCCTTGCGCCGTAGGGGAGGGGCTTGCTCCTCCCGCAGAGCGAACGCGTAAATGTGACCTCACGGCTTTGAATTCTCATCAAGATACGCCTTGCGTCGTAGGGGAGGTGCTTGCTCCTCCCGCAGG
>JBGUSX010000112.1:0-30647 GCA_045132775.1 Eubacteriales bacterium | reverse complement strand
AATTTCTCCACAGGTCTGTGTCAACCACGGCCTAAAGGCCCTAATACCGGGCATTTGAGCCGAAATTTGCAGGGGACATTCGCAAAAAACACTGCCTAAGATAATACCAATTGATATGGGGTGGTTTTTAGAGGTCCCCTGTAGTTTAACATAACTTAATAATCCTGTCAACAAGTGCCCATTGCCTGTATTACCAGAAAAATGAATGTTTTTGAAACGTATTCTCCCCGGAAGCATTTGCTTCCGGGGAGAGGATTATTCGCTGGTTAATTCAGATAAAACTGCGCTGAGCTGAGCGTTGGCAATGTCGAAATTTGCAACTGCATCCATGATCTGCTGGCAGGCTCGTGCCTTTCCGGCTTGACGGAGCTGGTCGGCCAGTTCTGTCAGTTCCTGAGCGTGGGCATCGTTGTGATCAACCATGTATTTCATTAGCGCCATCAATTCTTCCATCGGTGTTGTCTGACGCTCAAAACGAGGTGCATTCGATAGATCCTTTTCCCGACGGATACCGGACACCTGATACATGTTGTCGTCGGAGATCCGGACATCTACCTCAAAATAAGGCGCAAACAGATTGGCAAGCTCGTGCTCTTCCAGAAGATCAATGGATACTTTGTTTGCACGCTTGTGATGATCGATCAAAGAAGCCCGACTCATACCGTGAGCCACGGAAAGCCGTCCACCGGGCTTCACAAGATTTGCAAGGACTTTTATCAATCCAGCAGGATTAGGGAAGTGGGGGAATGCATTGTATACCATAACAGCATCGAATTTTTTGTCGAACTGTGTAGTTTCTACATCACCGCACAAAACCGTAATTTCCGGGAATTTGCTTTGGGCGATCTTAACCATTTCGGAGGAAATGTCAATACCTGTGACGGATGCGACCCTTCGTTTCAGATAATCGGGAAATAGTACGCCGGTGCCACAAGCAACATCCAGCACATGAATTCCTTCGCAAATACCGCCGTTATCTAAAATGGTGGAAATGATTTGCTCATTACGGATCATATCCTCATCCCACCACGGGGCACAGCGGTCAAAAAAGGCGGCAATCTCTTGTTTATCCATAGATCACATCCACCTTTTGATAGCGGTTAGGGATGACCTTTGCCTTCATCAATGTCAGAACCAGAACAGGGATCACTGCCAGCTGGCATAGAATACCGGGCATGGTGCCGATGAAGTAGGAATTGATCCAGACGAAAATGCCAAATGCCTTATCAATACCGATCAACTGAATTGAGACAATCTGAGCCAGACCGCCAATGATACGACCTGCGATCATGGCGATGATGAGTGCTATATAAAGGTCAGCAATGGTACGACCGGTACGGATATATTTCATAGCAATGCCGGTGACCAGACCGTAGGCCATTAGCTCAGGGACCATGGTGATCAGCATCATGGGGCCGGGCATACCGGACAGGACGCTGGAAAGCAGAGGGCCAGCAATGCCGCAAAACAGACCATACCATCCGCCGCATACAATGCCGCACAGAAGTACGGGCAAATGCAGGGGGGATAAAACACTGCCTAGTCCAACACTATGGAAGGCAATGGGCAGAACATAACAAAGTGCGATACAGGCCGCACAGATTGTAGCATTCTTAATAGCTTTTGAATTTTTCATTATTTTGCTCCTTTAGTAGTCTAAAGCAATTTTAACCTGAGTTGGCTTTTGCCGCAAGCCCCCCGGGGGGTTATAAATGCGAAAATCTCCGGCACAAAGGCCGGAGATCTCGGTATTCAGATCAATTCTGCAATGTCCATGACCAATTTTTCCGTATCATTCCACCCGATACAGGGGTCCGTGATGGACTTTCCGTAGATATGCTCGCCGATTTTTTGGCTTCCACCCTCCAGATAGGATTCAATCATAAATCCTTTGACCATGGATCGAATGTGGGGCGAATGTCGGCAGGAGTGCAGGACTTCCTTGCAGATACGGGGCTGTTCCATATATTTCTTGGCAGAATTGGAGTGGTTTGCATCCACGATTAGTGCCATATTCTCAAGACCCTTGGCACTATATGCATTGTACAACTGCTCCAGCTCTTCAAAATGGTAGTTGGGAATGGTTTCGCCGTGGCGGTTCACGAATCCACGGAAGATGGCGTGGGTCAGGGGATTACCGGTGGTGTCTACCTCCCAGCCCCGGTAGATGAAGGTGTGGGGATGTTGAGCCGCCATGATGGAATTGAGCATAACGGAAATATCGCCGCTGGTCGGGTTCTTCATGCCCACCGGCACGGCAATGCCGCTGGCGGTCAGTCGGTGCTCCTGATTCTCAACGCTTCGGGCACCTACTGCAACATAGGCAAGCAAATCGGACAGGTAACGGTAGTTGTCGGGGTAGAGCATCTCGTCGGCAGTGGACAGCCCGGTGTTCGCCAGCACATTGGTGTGCAGACGGCGAATGGCAATGACACCCTCCAGCATATCTTCGCATTTCTCAGGGTCCGGCTGGTGGAGCAGGCCCTTATATCCATCGCCGGTCGTCCGGGGTTTGTTGGTGTAGACTCGGGGAATCAGGATCAGCTTGTCGTTGACCTTTTCCTGTAATTTTGCCAGTCGCTCACAGTATTCAAGAACTGCGTCCTCTCGATCAGCAGAGCAGGGGCCGATGACCAGTACCATTTTATCGCTTTTGCCGGTAAACACATCTGCGATCTGAATGTCACGGCCCTGCTTGATTTTTGCCAGATCTGCCGTCAGGGGATACTTGGCTTTGATCTCCTTGGGAACAGGCAGTTTTCTTTTGAAATTCATATTTTTCATAAGGCATACCTCTTTGAGAATTTTGTCATATTATACCACTGTGATTTTCGTTTTTCAATCTCGAGTTTCATTCTTGACACATAAACGAATGTTTGCTATTATCAAATAAAAAAACGGAGGATGGAACGATGCTGAAATATCCATGCCTTGTCCTTGACCATGACGATACGGTGGTGCAAAGCGAGAAAACCATTGGTTATCCTTGTTTTTGCCAGACGCTTCGGCGGCTTCGTCCTGAGGTAACACTTACATTTGAAGATTATGTCATGGGCTGTCACAATCTAGGGTTTGTAGCCATGTGTCGTGAAAAGTGGAGCTTCACAGATGAAGAATTACAGGAAGAATATCAGGACTGGATGGATTACGTCAGCGAGAATGAACCGGCCATTTTTCCTGGCATTGACCGAATTATCCAGCGCCAGAGGGAAGAGGGTGGCCTGATTTGCGTGGTATCCCATTCCAGTAGCAAGAATATCAGCAGAGCATATGATGTACACTTTGGGATGCAGCCGGATGTGATCTATGGCTGTGATCTGCCTAAAGATCAGCAAAAGCCCAGTCCCTTTCCGTTGGAGAATATTATGATGCGTTATCATCTGAAACCGGAAGAGCTGTTGGTGGTGGATGATATGAAGTTAGCGTGGAAAATGGCACATCCGCTGGGCGTGCCAACCGCTTTTGCCGCTTGGAGCAAGCTTGAATTCCCTGAAATGATGGATGAAATGCGATCTCTGTGTGATTTTACCTTTGAAACGACAGAAAGCTTGGAAAAGTTCCTGTTTGAATAACTTGACAGCCGTGGTATAATACAAGTTGAAAATGCGCAGGAGGTGAGTAATCTGGAAAAGCAAGGCGTGAAAGTCATGGCCCGTAACCGGGAAGCCTATCACGAATATTTCGTGGAAGAAGAATTCGAGGCCGGTATTGAGCTGGTGGGCACGGAAGTTAAGTCCATCCGGCAGGGTACACTGAACCTGAAGGACGCATGGTGCGGCATCAAAGATGGCGAAATGCTTTTGAACCAGATGCACATCTCACCCTATGACCACGGTAACCGCTTCAACGTGGACGCCCGCCGTCCCCGCCGACTGCTGATGCACAAGCGGGAGATCATGCGGCTCTACGGCAAGGTCAAGCAGGATGGTTACTCACTGATCCCGTTGTCCGTCTATTTCAAGGGCAGTCGGGTCAAGGTCAATGTGGGCCTGTGCAAGGGCCAAAAACTACATGATAAACGACAGGCTGCAGCGGAGCGTGACGCACAGCGTCAGATCCAGCGGGCTATGAAAGAGAGGAATTACGAATGAATCCCACTTTTAAAATCACCATGGAAAACGGTGGCGTCATCGAGGGCGAGCTGTACCCCGATAAGGCCCCCCAGAGCGTGTATAACTTCATCGATTTGGCAAATCATAATTACTATGACGGCCTGATTTTTCACCGTGTCATTCCCGGATTTATGATTCAGGGTGGCTGCCCCGAGGGCAGCGGCATGGGTGGCCCCGGTTACTGCATCAAGGGCGAGTTTTTCTTCAACGGCATCAAGAATGACCTGCGCCATAAGCGTGGCGTTCTGAGCATGGCCCGTTCTTCCAGCCCTAACTCTGCGGGCAGCCAGTTCTTCATCATGCATCAGGATGCTAAGCATCTGGATGGTCAGTACGCTGCCTTTGGTAAGGTCACTTCCGGTATGGAAGTTGTGGATGCCATCGCAGCAACCAAGACCGGCCGCAATGACCGCCCGGTGGAGGAGCAGAAGATCGCTTCCATCACCGTGGATACCCACGGCGAGACCTATCCTGAACCCAATAAACTGCCTGATCCTTACGGAAGATTCTGAGGTCGCTAACAGATCGAACTGTGAGGTGGATTATGACAAAGTATCTAGTATTTATTCTACTGCTGTGCTTTACTGCTACTATGTTTTCCGGCTGCATTCAGCTGACTGGAACTTATGAGTTGTTCCATGATCCATCGGATGTGGAAAAGGTAGAGATCTATTATTTGGACGAAAGCCAAGATTTTGAATTACCTGTGGATGCCAAGCCTATTAAGTATTTACTTGGTGACGATGTCAGAGCGATTTGTGATGACCTTGAATCACTTCAGTATAAAGATGTGATCATTTTGCTTCCTGTGATGTATGATCCCAGTTTTTCATTGGGTGAATATGTAGTGAAAGTCTCCTATAGAAATGGTGATTGTGAAATTATCGGTGACTATGGTTATCAGACGACGAAGGTCGTTGAAGGCAGAGGGGCTGCTCATCACTACAGCTTTGATGACGCTGCATGGGATGCATTGATCAATAAGTATGTTTTCTAAATTTGTGAAGGGATGCGAAGTACATCCCTTCACTTCTCAAATTTCTGCATTTCACTAATATCCGGGGCCGTACTGGTTTCGACGGGGGTAGTGAGGCTGGAATAGCGGGCCGTGGCGCCTGACCACGATAAAACGGGTATCCTTTAAATTTAACTGACAACAATACTGTTGCTCTGGCTGCCTAATTAGGCGCCCATCCGCCCCGGAAGGTCCACGAGCCGGGCTCGGGTGTGATTTGAGTGGAGACCGTGCGTGCGCAAAGCTTTGAGCGCACCATGAATCATGAAGCTACTAAACTCCGTAGGGTGTTTGTTCCCGCCGGAGTGAGGGAATGTAAATAACAAACTGCGCCCGGAGAAGTTCTTTCCAAGTTGCTTTCGGACAGGGGTTCGATTCCCCTCGGCTCCACCAAACGTGTATTGGACGAACACTTACTTTTTCAGCGGCGGCTTCGCCGTTAAGGTTTCGCTCTGATACGAACAGAAAAAACGCCATCTTAGATGAAAGTCTAAGGTGGCGTTTTTTGGCATCGATATAAACTATCTATTTTTATTCGTTGCGTTAATCTCATAGAGGTATTCCTCGGCTTTTAATTCCAAGTGAAGTGCATTGAACGTTATTTTCCCAATTCCTTGAAAAGTGACATTATCCTTTAACGTAGGAAGGACTCCGCTTATTTTTAGATTTCCGCGGCTGTCCAGTTCACCTCTGTACTCGCCGTTTTTTTCAAAAAAATGAATCGTTCCGCTAATAAATTCATGATCAATTTTTACGATTATCGTACCTATGCAACAACCGCGCGGTGTACTCATAACTCCAAAATATTCTAATGTCTGCATTGAGTCAGATCCCTTCATATGTAGTCAAATCTATATTTGTTTGCTATCTGAAAGACGGTCTCGGTTATACCTTTTCAAAATTGATTGATTTTCCAAACAATCGTTTAAGAATATTTTACGTCGATTCGTCGGCGTCTTTATCTACACGGCCTTTCGGTTGTTGCTTTTTACCTTTTGTTAAAGACATAAGCGTCCCCTTTATTTTTTGCAGCGAAACCCATTTCGTTCTCCGAAGCTGAGCTTTTGTGCCCGCACGAAGCATAGCAATATCCTTTTTGCGTGGAATCAGCAGAAGCAAAGCCAATAATACCATAAGCACGCACATTGACCACGATTTTTCAAATATTGCATAATAAAGGCTCATCAAGATCGATGCGAACACAGGCACGAAGGTTGATGCACCGACAAGCCATCCGAGCGCCATTGAAACAACTACGACGGGTAGAACCAACAACGGCGCAATGCCAAAGCCGAAGCCGATCACGCACGCCACGCCCTTGCCGCCTTTGAATTCCATAAATATAGGGTAAATATGACCGAGGATGCACGCGATTCCGCTCAGTGCCGCGACCTCTACGGCTCGCTGAAGGAGCTTGTGTGGCACGAACGTTGCTATAAAAGCCTTGAGGATGTCAAACAATAAAGCCAGCACACCGTAGCCGATGCCAAGCTCCAAGCCAATATTTGTAGCGCCTGCGTTTCCCGTTCCTTTTTTGCGTATATCAAATCCCTTAAGGCGGGAAATGATATACGCGGGATTGATACTGCCAAGCAAATAGCCCGATGCAACGCATAAAATATCAATCATAAAATTCACCTCTTAAGCTCTGCTATCCGTCATAACTCGTTAAATCAATGCGTTTTGCTTTTTTACCTTCACGACATTACGCTTTCGGCCCGGCATCCGAGATGTTTTTCGGCATATCGGGATATTTTGCCGCAAAATTATCCTTGAATTTTTTCGCAAGCGACTTTGCCGCCACTTCGTATTCGGCTGTATTCTCCCATACCTTTCTCGGATCAAGAATTTCCGAAGGAACGTTCGGACAGGATTTGGGGATATATACGTTGAAAATAGGATCAAGCTCGTATTCTACGCCATTAAGTTCGCCAGAAAGAGCCGCCGATACCATCGCTCTTGTATATTTCAGCTTCATTCTCGGTACTGTTCTCGCGGCACCTCCGCACCATCCCGTGTTAACGAGAAACACGTTTGCACCCGTTTCTTCAAGCTTCTTGCCAAGCATCGTTGCGTAAACCGATGCGTTCATCGGGAAGAACGGCGCGCCAAACAGAGTGGAAAACGTGGTGACAGGCTCGGTAATACCTCTTTCGGTACCGGCAAGCTTGCTCGTATAACCGGAAACGAAATGATACATTGCCATATTCTTATCCAGCTTGGAGATAGGAGGAAGCACGCCAAATGCGTCTGCTGTCAAGAAAATAATGGTTTTCGGTTTGCCGCCTACACCGGGGATCGCTGCATTGGGAATAAAATCGATCGGATAACCCGCTCTTGTATTTTCGGTAAGAGAACCGTCCTCGTAATCGGGCGTTCCGTTTTCATCCACGATCACATTTTCAAGAAGTGTGCCAAAGCGGACGGCATTGTAGATCTCGGGTTCGTTTTCCTCCTTGAGTCCGATACACTTGGCGTAACAGCCGCCTTCAATATTGAAAACACCGTCGTCCGACCAGCCGTGCTCGTCATCACCGATCAGCTTGCGCGCAGGGTCTGCGGAAAGTGTGGTTTTTCCCGTACCCGAAAGGCCGAAGAATACCGCACTGTCATCTGCATCGCCTATATTTGCGGAGCAATGCATCGGCAGTACACCCATTTGCGGAAGCACGTAATTCATCACGGAGAACACGCTCTTTTTGATCTCACCGCTGTATTGGCTTCCCGCAATCAGCACCTCGTGCTTTTCGTAGTTAATGATGATGGCGGCCTCACTGTGTACGCCGTCGATCTCGGGAATACACTTGAAGCCGGGTGCGGCAATGATCGTATAGTCGGGTACGTAATCCTCAAGTTGCTCTGCAGTCGGGCGAATAAGCAGCTGATGAATAAACAGATTTTGGCTTGCAAGCTCGTTTACGATACGGAACTTCTGTGTATATTTGGGATCGGCGCCTGCGAAGCCGTCAAATACGAACAGCTCCTTTCCTTGCAGATACGCGAGCATTTTTCCTTTGATCGCTTCATAGCGTTCCTCTGCGATCGGTACGTTGATCTTTCCCCAAGCAATGCTGTTGTGAACGGAAGGAGTGTCCACGATGAATTTATCGTCGGGGCTTCGTCCCGTATATTTTCCCGTATTGACAACAAGTGCCCCCTTGTCCGAAAGTTTACCTTCTTTTCTTTCAAGCGCTTTTTGCACAAGCTCTGCCACGGAAAGATTTCTGTAAATTTGTCCTTCCCCTGCAATACCAAGCTCAATCGGTTTTAGTTTCTTCATAATGTACCTCCATTTATATATTTATATTTTTTGTATTTTAATTCAGCTCTAAAAACTCGATATCCATCACCATATAACGTAAATACCTTGTTCGTCTGCGCCTGAGATTTTTGTTTTGGAACGCTCCGATATCCACGGCTTCCCACAGAAAGACCCATGCGGCTATATCGATCACCTCAGCCCAAATGTGATTTTCTATTTGAAAGGAGATTGCCAGCGTAAGAATTCCCGCAAGGAGCAACACGGCAATGATCATTCGATTGATTCGAAGCTCCTTCTTTGCCGTTATATATTTTTCGGCATAATATTCCTTTATGCCAACCGAGTAGTTCTTCTTTTCTTCATCGTCAATACAGTTGCTATGTATTCTCAGAACCAGCTCCTCGCGCGGTGGCACGGAAAACGTACTGTTTTCCATGAACTGCGCCACGTCCTCGCTAATCACCGGCGCACTCCTTCCCGAGAACGGTGACAAAAAATTACTGTCATCATTCACCGTCATATCGATGATGATTCGTCCGTTCTCATCTCTGAGGCGATGTTTTTCGTTCAAATATTGTTCGGCTTGCGCCTTGATTTGTTTATTGTTTCGTTTCATAAAGCCTCCGCATAGCGCACATTTGGCAATTGCTTACTGTATCATTATACAAGTATTTTTGGTGGCTGTCATTGGACAACCGCCCCATGTAGTCAAAAATTACGACAAATTTTGAAATTGTTACTTTTTGGGACAAACAGGATGACTTGTCCCTTGCGGTAACGCGCAAAAAGGAATATACTGAATACAACTCAATTTCAAAGCATCTGTTTTGGACACGAAAGGATTTTTATGAATCGAACTTTAATTGAAACATTTCTGAACAAAGCGTTGAGAGATATGCACGATGCTCCCGAACGAAGTATACGCAATTTTATAGAGTTGGGAACACATTTTGCAGACGGACGGTTCCAAAAAGAATTTTTTGAAGCCGCGCAGACGATGCTTCAAGACGAAACCAGTGCATATTACCGTTTGGTAACCGATACGATCCATAATGTCAACAACAGCCATCTTTCCGCTTTCATTATGAATATATTATACGATAGTTGCACGCTTGCCGCGCGAACCATTCGTCAAACGGAGGAAAAGGAACACTTTGACATTCCGTGGTCGATCTACTTGCATATCGACGATCAGCATTTTGATGTACGCCGAGAAGCATACTCTGAGATCTTTGAAAATGCGAAAGCTCTCGGAATCCACACCTTCAACCTCTTTACCAATAAACCGGAAAAACTTTTGCCGCTTGCAAGCGAGAGCCTTGACTGTGCGTTTTTCTTGTTTTGCGACCCCTGTACAATTACCGATTCAATTCTTTACAAGCTTGCTGCAGCCCATAATGTAATGCCGGTCATCTCATTTAATGATAGCGATCCGCAGACCGCCACTGCCTGCGCGATGCTTCGTGAGCAGAAGATCCCATACTCTGTGTATATGCAATATAGCAACGATGACGCTTCCCAAATTTCGGACGAATATCCGTGGTGCGACGCCGAGCAGATGCACGCAATTATGACGATCATAATACCGAAGGATCATTGTTCAAAAAAAGCGACGCATGATGTATACCAAAGTATCCGTAAAGCAAGGCACAATCAAGAGTATGCAACAATTCCTTGGGACGGCGTATCCGATAACTGCTATATGGACAGCATTATTTCCGATCGTTCCTGTATCATCGGATTTGATGCGGATGGAAAAGCTGTCACTCTCCATAACGGAGCACCGCACCCAAATGTAAATCTGTTTCACAACGATTTGAAGCAGATCTTCAAAGCTTATTTTGAAAAATAACGTCATACTGCGCGTTTTGTATGACACAAGCAAGGAGAAAAAATGACCTATATTCTTTACAATCCGTTTTCCGGCAATCACTCTGCCGAGGAAGAAGCAAAAGTAGTTAGTGCATTACAAAATGACGAAACCGTCGTCCAAGATATTACTGCAATCAAGGATTATCGGAGTTTTTTTGCACAGCTTACCGAATACGATACCGTTATCCTGTGCGGCGGTGACGGAACGCTGAACCGATTTGTCAACGATACGGCAAACATTGATATCAGGTGTAATCTGTTATACTATCCCATTGGAACTGGCAATGATTTTGCACATGATTTGGGATATTCGGCGGGAAGCACCCCTTTCCCCGTAAAAGATTATATAGACCAGCTGCCAACGGTAAGCGTAAACGAAAAAGAATACCGCTTTATTAACGGAGTCGGATATGGTATAGACGGATACTGCTGCGAGGTTGGAGATCAACTGAAAGCCGCGTCCGCAAAGAAGGTAAATTATACTGCGATTGCAATCAAGGGACTGCTTTTTCATTTTAAGCCGAGAGCAGCTACGGTGACGGTGGACGGAACATCATATCGGTATGAAAAGGTTTGGATCGCACCGACGATGAAAGGCAGATTTTACGGAGGCGGTATGATGCCGACACCGGAGCAAAACCGTCGTGACCCCGAAGAAACAGTAAGCTTAATGGTATTTCACGACTCGGGCAAGCTCAAAACGCTTGCAATTTTCCCCTCCATATTCAAGGGCAAGCACGTCAAGCACACAAAGTTCGTTGCCATACATACCGGACATCATATCAGCGTTTCCTTTGACAAACCAAGCCCTTTGCAAATTGACGGCGAAACCATTTTGAACGTTCGGAAATATGAAGTGCGAACGGCAGTTTACGCAAATAAAAATAAAACGGCGGTGTGACAACTCACACCGCTGTTAGGCTTTATGATTCTTTTTTACTTTCAAATTTTTCCAAATTGTGTTTAGAAAGAAGATAGACACAAGATTCGATCTCACTGATGAAGGTCTCCGGTGACTCACAATTCGGGTCGGTCAACCATCTTTTCAGAGCGCACACAATGCCGCCGGAAAAGAAGTTGACGTAGAACGCGATGGATTTGTTGGCGCCGACGATCGCTTGCAGGCGGTTTACCAATACCGGATGAATAATTTCGCTAAAATGCTCCGCAAATGAATTTTGTCCTTCGTGCTTCAATAGCTTGCGATAAAACGAACGGTTGTTATAAAAATAGAAGACGAGCTTTTCAAGCTTTTCAAGTGCGTTTTCATCGGTCGTTTGCATTGCATATTCCAAGAATTCGACGTCGAAGATCCAATTAGCAAGATCCTCTTTATCCTTGAAATGATAATAAAAGCTTTTTCGGTTCATCTCACAACGCTCACAAATATCTCCAACGCTGATCTTGGCAAACGGCATCGTTTCCATCAGTTCTTTAAGTGCTGAAGCAAGCGCTTTTTTCGTTATATTAGAATCAGCCATAGCCAAACCTCCTGTATAGGGCTTATTGTGCGGTATACGGGATATAAAAACAGACGACACCTATCCACATCTACCGCAGATAAGTCTCGTCTTTTCAGATAAAGCCAGACCTTTTGAGCCATGATGTTGACTTTATCACACAGATATGTAGACTACTCCCTTATTTTTATTATTATAACAGATTTTTTTCATATTTTCAAGAAGTTTTGAAAATGTTTTTTTGGACAATTTCACGCGAGTGTCCAAAAAAGTAACGATTATGGGATTTGTCATAATTTTTGACAGGATTCGTCTGTTGTCCGATGACAAATCGAATTTTTTCGTTTATAATTGTTTATGCAAAAAACAAAAATTCATTTGGAGGTATCGAATTGAAATTTTATTGCGAAGACAGTGAAAAGGTATTGCAAGAGGTAGGCGGTACAAAGGACGGTCTTTCCTCTGCCGAGGCGGCGAAACGCCTTGAAGAGAACGGCAAGAACAAGCTTGCCGCGGCAAAGGGCAAATCTCTTATCCGACGCTTTCTCGAACAGCTTGCGGACCCCATGATCATCATTCTGCTCGTTGCGGCGGCGATCAGCGGCGTGCTTGCGGTGGTTGAGGGCGAGAGCTTTGCCGACGTCATTATCATTCTTGCAGTCGTTATCGTAAACGCCGTTTTAGGTGTTTATCAGGAGAGCAAGGCTGAAAAAGCTATCGAAGCTTTACAGGAAATGTCGGCGGCAAAATCAAAGGTCTTGCGCGACGGCAAGGTACAGATCGTTAACAGCGAGGACCTCGTTGTCGGCGATATCATCATGCTTGAAGCAGGCGACGCAGTCCCCGCAGACGCGCGTATTCTTGAGAACGCGAGCCTTAAGGTAGAGGAAGCCGCTCTTACGGGTGAGTCTGTTCCCGTAACAAAGTTTATTGATATCATCAATCTCAAGGAAGGGGAGAAGGACGTTCCCCTCGGAGACAGAAAGAATATGCTCTATATGGGCTCGACCGTCGTTTACGGACGCGGTACTGCAGTCGTTACCGCTACGGGTATGGACACCGAGATGGGTAAGATCGCGGGAGCGCTCCAGCAGGCAGAGGACGGCGAGACTCCTCTCCAGAGAAAGCTCAATCAGCTCTCCAAAATTTTGACTTGGCTCGTCCTCGGCATCTGTATCGTCGTATTCGGCGTTCAGCTTATCCGCGCGGGCAATTTCAGCTTTAACGATACCATTCTTCCTTCCTTTATGGTTGCCGTATCTCTTGCAGTCGCGGCTATCCCCGAAGGACTTGCGGCGGTCGTTACCGTCGTTCTCTCAATGGGCGTTACCAATATGTCAAAGCGTAACGCCATCATTCGCCGTCTGACCGCCGTTGAGACTCTCGGCTGCGCTCAGATCATCTGCTCCGACAAGACGGGTACGCTGACGCAGAACAAGATGACCGTCGTTGACCACTTTGGCGAGGACGAAAACGGAATTGCAAAGGCAATGGCTCTTTGCTGTGACGCCGAGATCGACACCGACGGAAACGTAACGGGTGAGCCTACCGAGGCGGCGCTCGTCGTTTGGGCGGATCAGCTCGGTATGAAGAAATACGACCTCAAGGCAGCATATCCCCGTTCGGGCGAAGCTCCCTTCGACTCGGGCAGAAAGATGATGTCCACCGTTCACGCGGTCGACGGAAAGTATATTCAGTACACCAAGGGCGCGCCCGACGTGGTGATCGGAAAGTGTACGCACTATCTCAAGGACGGCAAGCCCGTTCCGATGACCGAGGAATACAAGAATTCCATTCTCGCCGCCAACAAGGAAATGGCGGACAAGGCGCTCCGTGTTCTCGCTTGCTCGATGAGGACCTACGATGCCGCTCCCGCGGATTACGAGGCAGAGCATCTTGAAGAAAACCTTTGCTTCGTCGGTCTTTGCGGTATGATCGACCCCGTTCGTCCCGAGGTAAAGGACGCTATCGTAGAATGTAAGAGCGCGGGTATCCGTCCCATTATGATAACGGGTGACCACATCGACACCGCCGTTGCTATCGCTAAGGAGCTCGGTATCATCACCGAGGACACCTACGCTATCACGGGCGCACAGCTCAACGATATGGACGACGTGGAATTTGAATCCAAGTTTATGAATATCAGCGTTTACGCCCGTGTTCAGCCCGAGCATAAGACGCGAATCGTCAATGCTTGGCGTAAGGCAGGCTACGTTACCGCTATGACCGGTGACGGCGTCAACGACGCGCCTTCTATCAAGTCTGCCGACATCGGTGTCGGTATGGGTATCACGGGTACCGACGTTACCAAGAACGTAGCGGATATGGTGCTGACCGACGACAACTTTGCCACTATCGTAGGAGCTGTTGAGGAAGGCAGACGTATTTACGACAACATACGCAAGGCAATTCAGTTCCTTCTCGGCTCGAATATGTCGGAGGTGCTTTCCATCTTCACGGCGACCTTGATGGGCTTTACTATTCTCAAGCCCGTTCACCTGCTTTGGATAAACCTCGTCACCGACTGCTTCCCTGCGCTTGCGCTCGGTACCGAAAAGGCAGAGCCCAACATTATGAAGCGTAAGCCCCGTGACGCGAAGGCAGGCATATTCGCCGGCGGTATGGGCGTTGACATCGCATACCAAGGCGTTCTCGTAACCATTCTCACCATTCTTTCCTACTTCATCGGACATTTCGTTGAGACGGGCAACTGGGAGATCACGAACAGCGCGCACGGTATGACGATGGCGTTCTTGACGATGTCGATGGCAGAGATATTCCACAGCTTCAATATGCGCTCGCAGAGAGGAAGCATATTTAGTCTCGGCTCGCAGAATAAGATCCTTTGGATCGCGGGCATCGGATCGCTTATAGCAACCACGCTCGTTTGCGAGATTCCTTTCCTCGCAAATGCGTTTGGATTTGCAAGCGTAGGCATTACCGAGTACCTCATTGCTATCGGGCTCGGACTTGTTGTGATTCCCGTTGTTGAAATTGTTAAGCTTATTCAAAGAAAAGTAAGCAAACAAAAGTAATTCGCTCCAAAAGACCGCTATCATTTTAGCGGTCTTTTGCCCGTTCGATCCGTGAAATATCCGTAATGGAGGTGACTTGTTTGCTAAAGAAAAAATGGGTTCGCGCACTGTTCCGACAACGGTTTTTAATTATTTTACTCCTTGCGCTCCAGCTTGCATTTCTTGTGTATGTTTTGGTGAGCAGCAGTCTCGCATCTGTCATTGTCAGCAGAGTCCTGACGTTTATCAGCGTACTTGTCAGCGTTTATATTCTCGTCAAAAAAGATACTAACGTCTATAAGACAACTTGGATATTTTTGATACTGATTTTTCCATTGTTCGGTGGATTACTCTATCTAATCACCGATCTGCAATCCTCGACAAGAAGATTTCGCAAGCAAAGCCTTTTCACCGAAAAGAAGGCGCAGAGTCTTATGGAACTACCCAAATCGGGGTATGAGGAAGCAAAGGAAAAACATCCCGAGTGTGTAAGACAATTCCGTTACTTGGAAGATTTTGCAGGCTTTCCGATTTATGACGGAACAAAAACCAAGTATTTATCTCCCGGTGAGATGAAATTTGAGTATCTTGTCTCCGAGCTTGAAAAAGCCGAGAAATACATATTTCTTGAATATTTCATCGTACAGGAAGGCGTAATGTGGGATACGATCCTTGAAATTTTGAAGCGTAAGGCGGCAGAGGGCGTAACGGTTCGCCTTTTGTATGATGACTTTGGGTGCTTTGCGCTTTTGCCTAAGGATTATCCGAAAATACTGAAGCAGTACGGAATCGAATGTGCCATATTCAATCCCTTCCGACCGTTTCTTACCATCAAGCAAAACAACCGAGATCACCGCAAGATCGTTTCCATTGACGGTAAGGTTGCCTTTACGGGCGGGATCAATCTTGCCGATGAATATATCAACGTCAAGGAAAAGCACGGACATTGGAAGGATGCGTCCGTTATGGTTGAAGGCAAGGCAGCTTGGAGCTTTACGTTGATGTTTTTACAGATGTGGGAGCTTGTCAACAAAACGGACGAGGACTATATGCAATGGTATCCTTATACGGACAAGCCCTGCAACGTTACGGCTGAGGGCTACGTTCTTCCGTATGCAGACAGTCCGCTTGACAAGGAAAACGTCGGTGAGCACGTCTATATGCAGATATTAAATAACGCAAAGGACTACGTTTACATCAATACGCCGTATCTCATCATTGACGACAAAATGCTCGAAGCGATAACTCTTGCCGCCAAAAGCGGCGTGGACATTCGCATCGTGACACCGCATATTGCGGACAAGCGTTTCGTTCACGCCACAACCCGCTCTTATTATCGTCAGCTGATCGACGCAGGCGTAAAAATATACGAATATCGAAACGGATTTATTCATTCCAAAACCTTCGTCTCCGACGACCGTGTTGCTACGGTAGGCACGACGAATCTCGATTACAGAAGCCTATATCTCCATTTTGAATGCGGCGCTTGGATGTATGACACATCTGCCGTTATGGAGATTAAAGATGATTTTTTAAAGACCTTGGATATCTGTAAGCCGATTTCAGCCGATGACTGCAAAACGAATATTTTCATTCGCTTGCTACAGGATTTTCTGCGCATATTTGCACCGTTTATGTAAAAGAAAGGAATTTATAAAATGAATCTTGACTTTTCATTCTTCTTTACGAGCATTATGCTCGGTATCGGGCTTGCAGGAAAAGCAAGAATCCTCGGCGGAGCGATCCTGATATTTATCGGTTTTGAAATTTTTATTACAAGTTGGTTTTGATAAAATAATATTTGTATTTACTTTATCCGATTTACGTGATATAATATTTTACTGACAAATATAAGAATTAACAGGATGAAGAATATGGGCAATTTAAGAGACAGAGCTAAAAAATTAAAGACCGACGTTCCGGCGGTATTCCTTGCCTTGAAGGACAAAAGGACACCGTGGTACGCTAAAATAACGGCAGGAATCGTCGTTATTTATGCGCTCTCGCCCGTCGATCTCGTTCCCGATTTCATTCCAGTTCTTGGGTATCTTGACGACGTGATTATACTGCCTGCATTGATTGCATTGACAGTAAAGCTCATCCCAAAGGAAACCTTTGCCGAATGCCGTGAAAGCGCTGAAGGAATGTGGTCGGACGGTAAGCCGAAGAAATGGTACTATGCAATACCGTTTATATTAATTTGGGCTGCGGTTATCGCGCTCATAGTCATTGCAATTTAATAATATCGAAGGCTGATGGTTCTCCATCAGCCTTCTTTAGTTATTCGGTTAATGATTCAATGGCAATCTGCATACCGAGCTTGAAAGCATACTCAAATATAGCCGCCTCTGCTGAACTCATATACTCGCTCCAACAATCGTGGAACTTTTCGAATATTTCTTTCTGTTCGTCCGTCATCGTTTTGAGCAGGTCATCGTGATGCCGAGCCATATATTCCATAAGTTCCTTCATTTCGGGAGAGTTGTTGCGGCTATCCTCTTGCGGTATGATGTTTCCGTTCCACAGTTCGTTGATAACCGTCCTCATACGAATATCACCTCCCGTAGAACGATTTCTTCCGCACTTGCCTTGATGTTGTTCATCTCAGCAACCCAACGGAGCATATCGCGAGCTTTCAAGTTCTCGTCAATACCTCTTTCGGCAGCGAGGCGGCTAATGATGCTTTCAACCATTGTTTTCGCTTCAACATCGATCTCATAAAGCCATTGATTGAGTGTACCTTCCGATAGAAGATTTGTGTAACGCCCTTTGCGATGCTCTTTGAGATAGTCGAGGTGCAATCTTCCGTACTTGCCGATCTCCTTTTGTTCGGGGAGTTCAAGCAAGGGGTAATATTGCTCACCTTTGAGTTCGTAGGTAATTCCGTTTTGTTCAATGTACTTTTTCATATATTGCACCGTCCTTTCCTTTGGTGCTTTAAGTGTACTATAAAGACGGAAAATCTGCAAATGTACCGATTAAAAAATACGAGAAACGTCCGCAAACGCTCTCGTATTTTTTGTTTAGATATTTAATTTTACGCGACTCACACCGTTGCTGACCTCACGCAAGAGGATATTAGCAGGGATTTTGCTCAGCCACTTTTTGCTGAAGTTCGTATTGCCGTAATAGCAATCGAAATTGGCAATCGGAAGAACCACCCAATCGGTATCGGTCGGTTTGTTCGCCTCGCAATAGGCGATCACGTCGCATACGACCTCAAACGGAACGCCGCCGAGATCAAGAGTGGTTATTGCATTTTCTCTTTCGGGAGGTAAAACGTATTCATACGTTCGTAGCGCGCCAAGCTCCAAGGCATCGGCAAGTATATCGTCGAAGCGCAACGCCCACGCCGCTTTGGTGTTGAGCGCGAAGATCGGCACTTGTAATTGCCGCACCTTCTTTTTCCACTCGGTCTTGAAGCCTTTGGAAATCAAAGCGACGGTGGTTTTTGCCTTTTCACTTACGGCATCGGGATTCTTTTTCACAAACTTTACGATATTCTGAACGTGACGGAAATACCATCCTTCGCCCTTGGCGTTTACAAGCTCGGGAAAGTCCGAAGATAGCGCACCGAAATTGATGAAAGGCTCATCCTCGTTTTTGTCGGGAATGCTACACCAAGCGCAGAGAGCGTTTCGAGCATATTCCACGCGCTCGTAAGGATTACCCTCGTGTAAGCTGCCGTCTTGATTATGGAACAAATACCCACGAGCAATAATCGTCAGTATTCTTCCAAAGCCTTCAAAGTCGGTGATGGTCTTGAAAGTGAACCTGCCGAGATAGGAGAGGTCGTGCTTGCTTTCGGCAAAATAGGTCGGTTTCTTAATATATGCTTGAAATTCTAACCATTCATTTGTCATTTCCACAACCTCCATTTCTTCTTTTTCGGTTCTTCCACATTGAATACCTGACTGCGGTCAAGAGTCAAATCAAGCACAGTTGCGGGTAATACCTCCAACGCGAACTGTCGCTTACCAAGAGCAACCGCGCATTTTACGACCTCATCGAAATCAAGCGCGCCACGCCTGCTCGGTGGGCAAATCACGTTGATGCAATTACGGATAATATGCTCCTTGTAATCGTCGGCGCGCTCTATTCCCATAAGCATTGTCTGCAACTCTTTGCTATCGCCCTTTTGCTTGGTGAGGCTTGATTTAATTCCTTTGTTGCGGTGCATATCGTCAAGGTCACAGATAATATCACCGACGATACGATAACCGCCGTGGCTGAAATCACAAAGCACGTCCAAATAGTTGTAGAGTCCGAAGGCATTACGCCCAATATCATAAAGAACTCGTTGCCTTTCCTCCGGTGGGACAAGATGCCATTTATAATCCTCTAATTTGTGTCTTGCACGTCGTATATCTTGTGGCAAAATATTTTCAAACACCGAATAAAGCTCGTCCACGGAATAGTCATTCTCTTGCCCTCGAGCATAAAGAATACGGTAAACATCACCCTTGCGCTTCATCTCGGACGGAATATGCTTGATATATCGGATACGTTGTAAAGCAGTTTCGTAGTCGCGGATAATCGAAGCCACGCGCTCAAGCGTTGCTTTGTCAAGTCGCTCTTTCCAATCGGGGTTTTGCGCAAACGCGAATAGGTTTTCATCACAGACTGGAGAAACGATAACTTTTTCGGTTTTTCGCTCCAACGTATAAGCAAGATAGGGGAGCTTTTCAAGATTGGAACTGACTGCGTTCCAATCCACACTCTCAAAATACTTTTTAAGGCGCGCGTTCTTGGTCGGCTCGTACCACTTGTGAGTATCGTCGCTCCCCGCAATCGTCTTATAGCGAAGAAAGATACTGCGCCTTGCCGTTCTCTTGTCTATATACTCTGAGAGGTTGGGCTTGATACCGCTTTTCGCGGAGTCGATTTCAAGTCCCGTCAGTATGGCAAGCGTTTCGACCTCTTGGTTGTAATGCACCTTGTCCTCGCTCGTTGTGTTTTCGTCATAGGCGAGAATACCGCGATTGAGTGCTGCGTTACTGATCTGACCGACGCGGGAAGAAAACGTATTTCTTACCGTAACAAATCGGGCGTACCAATCGTTGGCATCCGAGATCAGCGGCTCTGCGGCAGGTATTTTTAATAGCGGCAACTCGGTACTGCTACGAATAACACATTGGTTGATTAGCGGATCGGCAATGGTTTTGACCATATCTCCGTCGAAATCCGCACCGCCAAGGCGTTCGGGAATGAGCGAACGGGAGTCCACCATTATCACGTAGCCAAGATGTGAGAAGTATTTCTCGCGCAACGCCCCCGCCTTCATCGGCTTTACAAGAGCTTCTTCGTTTCTTGCTATATGGGGGCTTCGGAGTACGGTGTAAAACTCACTTTCTGTATAACTCGGCAGCGGAGCGTACATTTCGTTTCCACTTATAAACTCAGCTTCAAGGCGGCGGTAAATATCGTCTCCCTTTTCTTTTAGCGTATTTTTTACAATAAACGCGATCAATCGAAGCAGGTCGTCGGACAGATAGCGGTTATCTCCCGCTACCAAGAGGTTGCCCATCGCGTACTTGGAAAGGATGTTTTCGGCGCGGTCGGATAGCTCTTTTGTAAATATCGGCTCGTCGATAAACATTTTGTTCTTTTCGAGCAGCTTTGCGCGGTGCTGACGGCGTTCGGTCGCCACCTCTACGTCCTCTAATTCATTGGTAAAATGCCTATGGCGCGCGCCGTTGTCCGCAACAAGACGGTAGTATGCGACCTCGGTAGTTTTGGTGATCCAATTACGGCTATCGTACTCGGGGGAGTCGTGCCAACCGAGAGGCAGATCCTTCGGGCGAAATTCCTCGTCGGTGATGGAGAGGGTGTTCAAAAACTGATAGTTCAGCTCGGTAGTATCCTGCGCGCTGAGCTTGTCTTTACCCGATACGTAAAGCGCGTGACCGTACTGTCTGCAACGCCCAAGATATTCTTTCCAAGACAGACCGTTACCCTCCATCCACTTTCGACCTTTGAACATACTGTCGGTCAAGATAATATCTACCTCGTCGGGATCGTGTTGCTCGCCCCACATATCCACAATATAAGGAACGCCAAGCTCAGCGAACAACGCGGCAAAATCCACCTTATGCACAACGCCCTTGATGTAAGGCATACGAATCTGAAAAGAATTATGCTCGCGCCCAAGTGCTTCGGCAAGGCGTGGTGAAATAAATCCTTCGCCGTCAAACTCGGTAATCGTAATATCTGCCGTTTTCTCTACACGGGAATATTTGCGCATCGGGTTATCGGTTCCGTCATCCTCTACCGTAATTACGTTCACGTTCTTAACGATGGATTGAGGATTTTTGATAACGATAATTTTCTTATCCGAAAGAATATTCGTATTGCTATATCTCGTTCCGCTTGTAAAAAGAAGCGCGTTATAGGCGTAGAGCTTGCTGAGTTGACAATCTCCGATATTCATACCGAGCATCATACGCTCACGGAGAGCTTCGTACACGTCGGCGCGCACGAATGCCAAGCGGTTTTCACGGCTCATCGAAGCCGAGCGCTCAAAGGCAATATATACGTGATCCTCTTTGCCGAAGTTCATTTTTATACCTTCGGGGCGGAACATATACTCGGCAATCCTTTGTTGCTCCAACACTTTGCCCACAGCCTTGCGGTCAAAGATTCCCGAAAAGTCGATATATACGAATATGTCGCCGAGCTCGTCTGAGATAATCTCGTTATCGGGGTTCTTGCCTAAAACAAGCATTGCTTGATAGAAGATCGGGCAATCGTCCTGCAAGGTTCTTTCCACCAAATATTCCTTTGAGGGATCGGTGGTATCAAAATAAAAGCGATAACCGTCACCCGTCTGCCGCGCACAAGCAAGAATACTTTGCGCCGATATTTCGGGGATGATATATTTTTTGTTTCTCATACGGTTCTCCTTTGATAGAGAGTGATTTTATTATAACACATTTCCTTCCAAATTGCAATATGCAATTATTTGATAACTGCCCCCACAAATTCAAAAAGTGTGCGGATTTATCGTTATCAAATTCAAAGCAAAGGAGGAAAAAAGCTATGCTGAAAATCACACCCAAGCAAGCCGAAAGAGTAAACCGTCTTGTGTCAGAGTTATGCGCAAACTGTGACCAAGACGGAAACTGCGTTCTGCTTGACGACGGCGAAGCACACCGCTGTGTGCAGCTCATTTCCGTGTACGGCATCTACTGCAATTATTTCAAAAACGCGGTATTGCCTGCGGACAAAGCACTCTATGAAGAAATCCGAAAACAAAACGACAAACAGTAAAAAGGAGAAACGAAAGTATGAAGAAAATGAACCAAACCTATCTCATCGGTATCGACCACGGCTACGGCAATATGAAAACGGCAAACTGCTGTTTTCCTACCGGCGTTATGAAAAGCGATACCGAACCCACCTTTGCCTCAGACCTGCTCGTATGGAACGGAACGTATTATTCCATCGGTGTCGGTCACAAGGAGTTCAAAGCCGACAAATTTAACGATGAGGATTATTACGTCCTCACCCTTGCCGCGATTGCGCGGGAGCTTTGGCGAGAGCGCATTACCGAAGCTGACGTCTATATTGCGGCAGGTCTGCCTCTTACTTGGGTAAGTGAGCAGAAAGCGGAATTTAAGAGTTATCTGCTTCAGCGAAGCGAGGTTACTTTTACCTTCCGCGACGTGGAATACCGCATCAAAATCGTAGGTGCGGAGATCTACCCGCAGGGGTTCGCCGCCATCGTTAACAATCTGCCGAGCTTTACGGGAATTACGATGCTCTGCGACATTGGAAACGGCACGATGAACCTGCTTCGCATCGTCAACAAGAAGCCCGACGCGCAGCGTATGTTTACCGAGAAATACGGTACTCACCAATGCGCGCTTCTCATCCGAGAGGAAATGATGAAGGTACACCACGCGAGCCTCGACGATGCTATCGTTACGGAAATCTTGAAGAAAGGCACGGCAGAGATTGACAGCGCGTATCTTGAAACCGTCGTAAAGACCGCCAAGAACTACACGGCGGGCATCTTCCGCCGTTTGCGTGAGCACGAATACGATCCCAAGCTGATGAAGCTCTACGTGGTAGGCGGTGGCGGTTGCCTTATCCGCAATTTTGCCGATTACGACGAGAGCCGCGTGACCGTCAACGACGATATTTGCGCCACCGCAAAGGGATATGAGCGTATGCTTGAGATGCAACTGCTCCGTGGCGGTGGGCGCGTATGACGATCAAACGGTTTAGCCTGCGCTTCAATTTAGATAATGAAGCAGACCGCAGAGCTTGGGAACATCTGCAACCCGTTACGGACTCAAAGAACAAGACGATTATTTCCGCGATAAACGCTTACTTTGAAACCGACGGGAGGATGGAAACGATCATAAGAGAAACGCTCAAAGAGTGCCTAAAGGATATATCCGTTGTGAAAACGGAAGAAGCACCCACCGAGGAAATAACCGAGGATGAAAATATCCTTATGGACTCACTTGATTTGTTTATGTAATGTGGCATTACGGTGATGCCGCTTTTTTATTGCTCAAAACGAGTAGCGGCATCACTTTGGCATTATAAAAATTTTAGGAGGAAACAACTATATGAAAGCTTATTCATTCAGACAAATGAAGGACGCGGGTATCCGCGTTGATAACTACAAAGCAAACGAACGCGAGGGCGAATTTATCGCAACGCTTGACGTAAAGCGTTGGGGTAAAGGCAGAAATATCGTTGCCTATTTCACATTTGAGGACGGTAGTAAGATTATGGCTGCCGCTTGGCAGAATACGGACTATCTCGGTATCCCCGATATTGAAGAAGGAGCGCGCTTAAAGCTCACGTTTGAAAGAGCGAAGAACGGCAACTCTTATCTTCGAAAAGTAGAGAGATACGAGTGTCTTACACCGTAACAAGCAGGACGTTTGTGTGCCAAACGTCGCCCCGCCATAAGGGATTATGGCAGAGATTTTAGGGGATGCCCCTAATACCCCAACAGAAAGGATGATTTTATGACAAAACAAGATACACGAATCGTTGCCCGCGTAACGCAAAAGGAAAAGGAGCGAGTGAACTCCTTGGCAAAAGCTTGTGGGCTTAGTACAACAGAATATATCCGTCAAAGAGCGTTGGGATTTGAGCCGAGATCGGTTTCTCCCGACGCTCTTTTTATTTTCTGCGAGAAATTGGATGCACTCGTCGAAGCACCGTTCTCCGCAGAGGTAAACGCGGCGGCGCTCGCTTTGCTAAAGGATATATCCAAAGAGCTGATTGCGCCGAGAAAGGAGAATATGCGTAAATGGCAACTACAGGATTCTGGCCCGTCAAAGGACGGTTAAAAGAGGTTATCGACTATGCGAACAATCCCGACAAGACCACCGCCAAGGAATATCTTGACGAGGATTTGTATGCGGCTATCCGTTACGTTGAGAACGACGATAAAACCGACCGCACGGCTTTCGTGACGGGTATCAACTGCTCCAAGCATAACGCTTATAATGAGATGATTGCAGTAAAACGGCGTTTCGGAGAGCGAGGAAAGAATATCGCATACCACGGATACCAAAGCTTTGCCGAGGGCGAAGTCACTCCCGAAGAGGCGCATCAGATCGGTGTGGAAACCGCGCGTAAGATGTGGGGTGCGAAATATCAAGTAGTCGTTACCACCCATCTCAACACCGAAAACATCCACAACCATTTCGTAATCAATAGCGTTTCTTTTACCGACGGGAAGAAATTTCGCAACAGCATTGGTGACAGATTGGAGCTTAGAAAGATTTCCGACGCGATCTGTGCCGAGAGAAGCAAATCGGTCATTCAAAGCCATAAGTTTTATAGCAATAAGAAGGCGTATTGGGCGCAAAAGGCGGGACACGTTACCCACCGCGAAATGCTGCGGCGCGACGTGGAAGAAGCACTTTCACAGTGTATTACCCACAATGAGTTTATGGCATTTCTCAAAGCACTTGGTTACACCTTTACGCGCAATTTTGATTACGAGCATCCCGCCGTTATTTCGGCGGGGTGGTCGCGCGCGGTGCGGCTTAGCAGCTTGAACGAGAGATATACGAAAGAAAATCTCATTAACCGTTTCCGTTGGAATCGTGAGCATATTGAGCAGATCAAATACCGCCCACCGAAAATGAAACGTAAGCCAATGCTTGATTTTGCGCAGCAAATGCGAGAAGCTGAACAAATGGACGGACTTCAACTCTTATTTGCTATTATCGTTGAACTGTTTAAGATCTGCACGGGCAACAACGTACAAGAAGCGGATAACCGCCCCGTATCTCCGATGATACGCGCCGAGGCATCGAAAGCCGACAAATATATGGAAGAATATTGGCTCTTGCGCGACCACTATATCGAGTCGCCGCAGGAGCTTTTATCATTTCAACAAGACACAGCGGCTCGTATTGCCGAATTGGAGCAGAAACGCTATGAGTTGCGCTTGAAGATTCGTCGCGTGAAAACGACCGAGGAGGAAGCATCACTCAAAGAACAATGCAAGGAGCTGACCAAGAAAATGACACCCCTGCGAAATCAATTAAAGATTTCTCTGCGCATCGAGCAGCACATTCCGCGCATCAAGGAATTGCTTGATGCCGAGCGAGAAATCGAACTAAAGAACAACGGACTAATTCAAAAGAAAGATAAATCAAGAACGAGGTAAAATAATATGAAAAACACGAAAAATATATTGATTGAGAAATTACACGCATTTGAAAATCACCCTTACAAGGTACAGGACAACGAGGAAATGGAGCGTCTTTCCGAGAGTATCCGTGAGCACGGCGTTCTATCCCCCATTATCGTTCGCCCCAAAGAAAATACCGAAGATGAATATGAGATCATATCCGGTCACAGACGGGTTATGGCAAGTAAGAAGGCAGGGATTCTTGAAGTCCCTGCCTTAATTGTTTCTCTCGACCGTGACGCGGCGGCAATCGTATTGGTTGATAGCAATCTCCACCGCGAACACATTCTGCCGAGTGAGAAAGCGTTTGCTTATAAGTTGAAAGCCGATGCTTTAGATCATCAAGGTTGGCGTTCCGATTTAACTTCGTGCCAAGTTGGCGCGAAGTTGAGAACGGACGAACAAATTGCCGCTGATACCAATGAAAGTGCAAGACAAGTACAGCGATATATCCGCCTTACAAACCTTATCCCCGAAATTCTGCAATACGTGGATGACGGGCGCATTTCATTTACTCCCGCCGTGGAGCTTTCCTATTTGAACGAGCAAGAGCAATACGACCTTTTGGAACAGATGGAGATCAACGATTGCACTCCGTCGCTCTCGCAGGCTTGCCGTTTCAAGAAGATCAGCTATGAGCAGGGCTTAACACCCGAGGTCATTGCCGAGATTATGAGCGAGGAAAAGGCAAATCAGCGGGAGATGTTTAAAGTGCCGATGGAGCGTATCAGAAAGTATATTCCAAAAGGCAATGCCAAGCAAACCGAGGACTTTGTGCTCAAAGCCTGCGAGCATTATTACAAAGTTCTTCAGCGCAAAAAAGAGCGAAGCTTATAAGGAGGACTGCCTATGACCAAACGCCCAAAGATTGACGTTGCACTCCCCGAAGAACTGCTCAATTCCTTTGCCAAAGCCTTGGTGCCCGAAATCCGCGCGTTTTACGAGAGCGACGAGGGCAAAGCATACTTTGAAAAGTGGCTTGCAAAGCACCCCGAATACGATGAGAGGACACCCGATGCGCTTGCGTCGGGTGTTCAAACATCCGTACAATCGACTTATCAAGAGAAATAATTATAATTATATTAGGACAAATAGGAGGTATTACAATGAACGTAGTAATATACGCTCGATATTCGAGCCATAGCCAAACCGAGCAATCCATTGAAGGACAGTTGAAGGTCTGTTACGAATATGCCGAATCTCACAATTATACCGTTGTGGGCGAATATATCGACCGCGCACAAAGCGGTAAGTTTGATAACCGCGCAGAATTTCAAAGAATGATCGCAGATAGCGACAAGCATACCTTTGAGGGTGTGCTTGTATATCAGCTTGACCGATTTGCCCGTAACCGTTACGACAGCGCAATCAACAAAGCCAAGCTTAAGAAGAACGGCGTCAGAGTTATGTCCGCCAAGGAAAACATCTCGGACGATGCCTCGGGCATTCTCATTGAGGGCGTTCTCGAAAGTATGGCGGAATACTACTCCGTAGAGCTTGCGCAGAAGATAAACCGAGGTATGGCAATCAACGCCGAAAAATGCTTATCCAATGGCAGCAATCCCGGACTTGGATATAAGGTCAACAAAGATCGCACCTTTTCCGTTGACGAGGAAGAAGCGGCAATCGTCCGCGAGATTTACGAGCGTTACGCAAGCGGAGAAACCAAAGCCGAGATCGTTAAAGATTTGCAACGGCGAAAGGTCAAGACCTCAATCGGTAACGAGTTTACCTACAACAGCCTCAGCCATCTTCTAACTAACAAACGCTATATCGGCATATATTTATACAAAGGAGTTGAAACACCCGGTGGAATGCCACGTATTATGGATGATGAACTGTTCTATCGGGTACAAACGCTTATGAACAAGAACAAATCTGCTCCCGCACGTACACGCGGAGAAAACGAGTATTTACTGACAACCAAATTATATTGCGGTCATTGCAAGGAGCTTATGGTCGGCTACGGCGGTACGGGCAAGTCGGGCAGACAGTATCACTATTATAATTGCAAGAACGCTCGCAAGAAGCTATGCGATAAGAAGGTAGTCGGAAAGGAATATATCGAAAACCGCGTTATCGAGGTTTGCCTGCAAATGCTGACAGACGATAAGATACGCTATATCGCCAAGCGGGTTGCAGAGGAATGTAACAAGAGCCCCGACAATCTCTCCGTCAAGGAAATCAAGAAGGCGATCAAAGAGGTCGATACCGCGATTGAGAACCTTTGGAAAGGTATTGAGCAGGGACAAGCGGTAGATATGCTGACCGAGCGACTCCACCAACGGCAAGCGGAAAAGGCAGAGTTGGAAGCGCAGCTTGCTATTGAGAATAACAAGAAGATCTGCTTGACCGAAGCGCAGGTTTACGCCTTTCTCGATTTCATCTGCGAAATGCCAATGGACGATTTCAATAAGCGCAGAGCGCTCATTAACATCTTCGTACACTCGGTCTATCTGTACGATGACCATTTCACATTGATCATCAACGCAAGCAAAAAGTCTTTGAGCATCGACAATATCCCGCTTGAAGATATTGAAGAAGCTTTTAATGGCGAACCTGAAGGAAAGGAGGGGTGTTCATCTTTGATGACACCCGCTCCACCAAAAGAAAAGTCACCCTTCGGGGTGGCTTTTCTTTTGGTATAGGTGTTCAGACGATGGGAATCGAACAATTTAAATGCAATAGTCCGGCGGACTGTTGCTCGCAGCGGGCTAGACCGCTGCGACACTATGATTAAATCGATTCCCCTCGGCTCCACCAAATAAGACCGATCATTTTGATACGATAGGTATCCGAAATGGTCGGTCTTTTTCTTTTGCTATTTTTGCGATACTATGATATAATCAATTCGATAAACTTGAATTTGACGAGGAGATAGAAATGCATATACATGACTTGATTGTAAATGAATTATTCAACCAAAAGTCCATTGCGGCACTCATATTCCTAATTGATTTTGGGCGTGAATTAGAGTTTAAGATGAATGGGAAAAAATACTTCATTTCTTGTAGTGGGTCAATAAACTACGTTTCTTTATGGGAAAACAAGAATGAACAAAGTTTTGATAGTGTTCTTGAATTAATTGAAAATGCAACAATAGAGAATATGTGCTTTTTAACAGCTTGGGAACAAGCGGAATTAGAGTATTTGTATTAAACAAATTCCAATTTGTCTAACTGTCTATGGTTTCACTTTCCTCGGTATGGTTTCGTTTTTAAGTGAAACTTTTTGAAACCATACCGGTTTAAAAAAGGTCAAAAGTAAATATACGTTTTTGAGAGTGAATATTTATGTCAATTGTAAAATTCTATCGTGGTGACCCGAAGAATGCGCCCAGAACAACTATGGGTGCCCATCTTGGTGCCAATGCTATCATCACCTGCAACGGCAAGCTACTGCTGGAAAAGCGCCGTGACAGTGATATCTGGGGACTTGTTGGCGGCGGTGTGAAAGATCACGAGACTGCACCTCAGGCAATGGCTCGTGAGATTTACGAAGAACTGGGCATCCGTGTTTCTAAGGAACGCTTCCGCAAGCTGGCAGTATACGGCGAGCCGGGGAGGATTGCGGCCTACTGTGACGGTAGTGTGTGGCGCATGGTGATCGTTGTCTTCGCATTGGAATTGGATCGTGAAGATAACCTGCGAATCAGTGAGGAGTCCAGAGAGCTTCGTTTTTTTACCAAAGAAGAACTCAAGAATATTGAGATCGTCATTACCCATTCCGATATCGTAGAGGACTGGTTTATCAATATAGAAACAGGAGAAATGAAATGAACGATAATAAGCGCTGGGTCAGCGTATGGGGCAATGCTGTGAGTGTTGCGGAAAACCGCCCGGAACGGTATGCCAAGGATATTACAGTGCGCTATCCCATCCATATTCCCTTTGCGGGCGATGCGCTGCGGCTGACATTTGATAATTATTGCGGCACAGAGCCGATCACATTGAATAAGGTAACTGTCTTATATGGTGGACGGTTTTACCCCGTATTATTTGACAAGGAAAGAAGTGTGACGATCCCGGCAGGGGAGAACCGAGTTTCCGATCCGCTGTCTATCGAAGTGTTGGAGGGAGAGGTTGTTCAGGTCAGCTTCTATTTAAAAGATTTCACCCTCATGCGCTCCGTTGTTTTTGCCTGCGGCCCACTGTCTGAGGGATTGTACGCCAACGGAGATGAAACAGAAACCATCCATATTGATATCGAAACCTCCCGCAAGACCCATCTGTTTTACTTCCTGAGCAATGTATCTGTATATACAGCAGAGGAAAATCGGGCGATCGTTTGCTACGGCGACTCCATCACGGCGCAAGACTGGCCGGATTATCTGGCGCTGCGATGCTTCAATGAGGGTTATCGCCGCACCGGAATTATCCGCCGTGCCACCTCGGGTTCTCGCATTTTGCGAGAGTATCACTGCCTGACTTACGAATCCTACGGTTTGATGGGCAGTAACCGTTTCCATCATGAGGTTCCGACGGATGGGGCTGATACTGTTATTATTCAGCAGGGTATCAATGATATCATTCACCCGGTGGGCGAGAAGGTCAATGTATTCCGGCCTATGAGTGATCTTCCCACAGTGGAGGAATTGATCGAGGGATTAAAGGCATATATTGCCCAGGCTCGGTCATACGGATATCGTGTCTATGTCGGTACGCTGCTGCCCATGGGTGGTTGGCGGACAGATGCACCATTCCGGCAGGAAATGCGCCATGCGTATAATGATTTCATTCGGACAACGGATCTGATCGATGGGTGCATCGACTTTGATAAGGCATTGCGTGACCCGGAGAACCTTGATTGGTTTCTGCCGGAGTATGACTCCGGCGACCATCTGCATCCCAGTGCAGCAGGCTACCGCCGGATGGCAATGGAGATCCCTACTGAATTGTTAACATAATGATAAATATCGGACATGAGGTGTGAAAATTCCTTGTGTCCGGTTTTTGAATTTTTTCTGAAAAATATACAAAGTATTCATTTCCCTCTTGAATATTCACAAATTCTGTGTTAATATACATCCTGACGGTGCAGTATCCTAGTCAGAATGGCTGTTTTCCAGGAAGGGCCTAAAAATCCTTTGAAGGGCACATCGATGAAGTCCCTGGTGTCTGCTTTTTACGCCCAGTTTAGGGTGGATGCTGGGGGTTAAGGATCCCGGGCGCGCTCCAATGGCATGGAGCATACGACCCGGTTTCCGTGGAGACTTGAAGCTTGTGCGACGAACGTAGCGA
>JBGUSX010000111.1:0-10629 GCA_045132775.1 Eubacteriales bacterium | reverse complement strand
CCCCCCCCCCCCAACGGGAATCGAACCCATAACTAACCCTTAGGAGGGGCTTATTATATCCATTTAACTATGGAGGCGTGCAAGATGTATTATAACACAAAAGCTGATGATTTGCAAGTGAAAAAATGAATTTTTTTAATTTATTTCTTATCTGTTGAATTTTTTAAAACGCTGTGGTATAATGTGCGTGGCATATAATCGCTATCACTGCAAATTTTATTTGAACAAAAGGAGTAACTGTAATGGAAAAGGGATATCTTGACGTTGAGAATTTACACATTCTTGTTAAGGAGACTAAGCCTTCCATGACCTGGGACGGCAAGGAGGATACCGCGCAGTGGCAGAACACCGCAAGGGCAAAGCTTGCCGAGCTTATTGGACTTGATGTGATAGAGCAGAGAAAAACTGATCTTAAAATGGAAATAGAATACGACCGTTACGCAGAGGACCTCGGTTGTCGGGAGATACGATTCTTATATGAAACCGAAAAGGGTGTGACGGTTCCTTGTCATCTTGCAATCCCGAACGGTGCGGACAAACCTCTTCCCGTCGTTATCTGCTTGCAGGGACATTCAAGGGGAATGCATATTTCTCTCGGAAGACCGAAATTTGACCGCGATCACGAATCAATCGCAGGCGGCGACAGAGACTTCGTTCGTCGCGCCATCAAGGAGGGATGCTGCGCCATTGCTCTTGAGCAGAGATGCTTTGGCGAAAGAAGCTCAAAGGTTGATTCTGCAACCGATTGCCGATTTAATGCGACGAAGGCTCTTCTTATAGGAAGGACCATTATCGGCGAGCGCGTTTGGGATATTATGCGCTGTATCGACGTTATCGCAAGAGATTTTTCGGACGTTGCAGACCCCGAAAAGGTTATCTGTCTTGGCAACTCAGGCGGCGGTACTGCAACGATCTACGCATCCGCGCTAGATGAGAGAATAAAGATTTCGGTTCCTTCATGCGCTGTCTGCGCATATGGCGATTCTATTGCAGCAGTTCCGCATTGTGAATGTAATTTTGTTCCCAATATTGCTAAATATTTTGATATGGGAGATCTCTGCGCGATGGTTGCTCCCAGACCCTTGATAGTTGTCAACGGCAAGGATGACACCGATTTCCCGCTTTATGCCGCAAAGGCTTGCGTTGAGGTTGGTCGCAGGGTATATGAAGCTATGGGTGTTTCGGACGAGCTTGTGCACGTTATAGGCGGTCAAGGACATCGTTTCTATGCTGACGATGCTTGGCCTCACATAAAAAGAGCTATTTCAAAGCTTTGAGCTTTGGATTCATAACAAAAAAATTGCTTTCCCGAGAGGGAAAGCAATTTTTTGTTGTAATTATTTAACGAGCTGTCTCTTGATCTTCTTTGTCGTAGTCTTTTCAAACTCGGTCTTTCTGATCTCGACTGCTTTGATCTGCTTATAGGTGGGGAGCTTCTTGTTGACAAGGTTGACGGCTTTCTTTATCGTCTCATAGACGGTATCGTCGTCAACGTCTGCAGGGAACTTGGAGTAGTCGGGGAATGCAACGAGTGTAAGCACGACCTCGTCGGTCTCCTCGTTCTTTCTGCCTATAACACAGCCCTCGCTGATCGTCTCGATGGTATCGAGATACTCCTCGATCTCCTCGGGGAATACGTTTTTACCGTTTTCAAGAACAATGACGAATTTGATTCGTCCCGTGATATAAACGTATTTATCGCTATCAAGGTAACCTACGTCGCCCGTACGGAACCATCCGTCCTCGGTGAATACGTCGGCGTTTGCCTCGGGGTTATTGTAATAACCGAGCATTACGTTATCGCCCTTGACCTGAATCTCACCGAGATCATAGCCTTCCTCGGTCTTTTCACCGTTAGGATCGATCCTTATCTCACAGCAGGGAACGCTGGGACCTATTGTGCCGAGCTTTCTCTTTGTATAAGGTGTTACTGCAACGAGAGGTGAGCACTCAGTTATTCCGAAGCCCTCGTATATTGAGATACCCATATCCTCAAATGCAACGATAAGCTCGGGGTTGAGCTTTGCGCCTCCGCAAACGATATGGTCGAGTCTGCCTCCAAACGAATCGATGACCGTTTTGAAGAGCTTTCTTCTTACGTCGATACCGACTGCGCGGAGAGCCTTTGAGAGCTTGAGTCCTGTTTTAAGTGTTTTTGCTCTGCCTGTTCTTTCTGCCTCGGACCAGATACGCTTATAGATAGTATTTACGAACATAGGAACGAGAACGAGTCCGGTGGGCTTGAAGAGAGCAAAATTCTTCATTACGTGGCGGAGAGAATCGTTGATTCCTATCTCCATACCGAGAGACATACCCGAAAGCAGACACATAAGCTCATAGGTATGGTGCACGGGGAGGACCGACACGATGGTATCTTCCTTGGTAAAGTAAACGGTGTCGACCGCGGAGCTCACTGCAGAGAATATGTTCTTCTGAGAGAGCATAACGCATTTGCTGGTGCCGGTAGTTCCGGAGGTGAAGAGCATTTCGCACATTTCCTCGGTATTCTCATGCTGTTTTACCTTGAATCCGTTATCGATCTCTGCCTGTCCCATCTCTGTGAGAGCTGCGAAGGGAAGTATCTTATCGGAGACGATCTTTTCGTCGGGAGTTACGGGGATATAGTGCTTGAGAGTGGGATGAGACTCCATAGTCGTTACGAACTTCTCGTTGAAGCCCTTGGAGTATACTATTGCCTCTGCCTCGACTATTGTGAGGAACTTCTCGATCTCGGGAAGAGCGAGCTCCTTATCCATAGGAACGATGATGGTTCCTGCGGCGAGGGCACCTACGTAGGTTGCGAGCCACTGGGGAGAGGTATCTCCGATTACTGCGGCACGCTTGCCGACGAGTCCCATTTTTGTGAACGCAGCTGCTACGCGGCAGGCTGTGTCGTGGAACTCGATGTAGGACATCTCTTTGAGCTTGTTGTTCTCAAAGTACTTATACACGATCTTATCGCCGTGTGATGCGATATAGGAAAGAAGATCGTTTACATTATTTACCTTCGGCGAAGGTCTTGTCAGGGGCTTTCTGTTAGGTAGCTGATTCATAATCATTCTCCTCTGTCTAGCCTACAAGGCTTTTTTGATTTTCGACACCGTTGTGTTCGGTTTTGCAAATTTATACATTTTATTATACCATACAAACTGTTGATTTGTCAACAAATCAACATCTCGTTAATATTTTATTTACAAATGGGATAAGCGGGGAAATTATTTTCGGAAAAGTCATTTACAAAAAGGGAAAAAGGTGGTATAATATCCGTATATTATACTGAACGGAAGTTAATAAAATGCGTCTTGATAAATTTATTGTTGAATCGGGGCTCGCATCAAGGACGGAAATAGCCAAGGCGGCGAAAAACGGTGCCGTTACGGTCAACGGCGTTGTGGTTCGCAGGGCAAGCGGACACATCGATCCCGTGTGCGACAAAATAACCTACTGCGGCAAAGAGGTAATATATCGCGAATTTACGTATATTATGCTCAACAAGCCCGACGGCTATGTAAGTGCGGTGAGTGACGATCTCTCTCCGACCGTGCTTGAGCTTTTGTCTCCCGAGCTTCAGAAGATAGGTCTTTTTCCTTGCGGAAGGCTTGACAAGAATACTTTGGGGCTTATGATTCTGACAAACAATGGTCCTTTGGCTCACAAGCTCTTGGCACCGAAATTTCACGTTGACAAAAAGTACAGGTTTAAAGTGAAATTCCCGATAAGCGTCGACGACGTCGCACAGCTTGAGTGCGGTGTCGATATCGGTGGATATATGACCGCGCCGTGCAAGGTTGAGCTTGTCGGTGAGACGGAGGGATATATCACGCTTACCGAGGGTAAGTATCATCAGATAAAGCTTATGGCTGAGGCTATACACAATCAGATAACCTTTCTTGAAAGAGTTACCTTCGGACCTATCGTCCTCGACTCCTCGCTCTCTCGCGGAGAGTGGCGTTATCTGACAGATGAAGAACAAAAAATGCTTGAGTCTCGCGGTGTTGAGGCTACGGGCAGAAAAAATGATAAAAGCACAGAAGAATAAGAGGTAAAAATGGACATTATCAAAGCACTTGCAGAAGAATTCAAGTTAAAAGAGGAACAGGTATCAAAAACCGTTGAGATGATAGACAACGGTGATACGATACCTTTTATCGCGCGATACAGAAAAGAGGTTACGGGAAGTCTTGACGACGCTATCCTCCGTGACCTTAACGACAGACTTGAATATCTGCGCAACATAGAAAAGAGGAAGGAAGAGGTCAAGAACCTCATTGACGCGCAGGGAAAACTCACTCCCGAGATCGAGCAGGCTATTCTCAACGCAAAAACCATAACCGAGGTTGACGACATTTACCGTCCGTTCAGACCCAAGAGAAAGACTCGCGCATCTGTTGCAAGAGAGCGCGGACTTGAGCCGCTCGCTCTTCTTATTATGGAGCAGAGAATGAAATACGAGCCTTCCATTGAAGAGGAGGCGGAGGCTTTCGTCGATCCGGAGAAGGACGTTCCCGATGCGGCTGCTGCGATTGCAGGTGCGTGCGACATTATTGCGGAGGACATTTCCGACAATGCAGAATATAGAAAGGCACTCCGTTCACTTACGTTTGATCACGGTATGCTCAACGTTGTAAAGGCAAAGGATGAGGATTCGGTTTACGCTCAGTATTACGAGTACAGCGAGCCTCTCAACAAGGTTCCCGGTCACCGCGTGCTTGCTATCAACCGCGGAGAAAAAGAGGAGTTTTTAAAGGTTTCCGTCGATATTTCTGCGGATATAGTTCTCAATTATCTCTATAACTGTGTTGTTACAGAGCCCACGAGCCCGGCAAATAAGTACGTTTCCGCGGCAGTTGTTGACGGATACGAAAGACTGATCGCTCCGTCCATTGAGCGTGAGATCAGAAACGACATTTTCGACGTTGCGTCCGAAGGTGCTATCAAGGTCTTTGCGGACAACCTTGGACATCTCCTTATGCAGTCTCCCTTGAAGGGTAAGAACGTTCTCGGATTTGATCCCGGTTACGTAAACGGTTGCAAGCTGGCGGTCGTTGACAAGACGGGTAAGGTGCTTGATACCGCCGTTATATATCCCACGAAGCCGAGGCAGAGAACCGAAGAGGCTACAAGGATAGTTAAGGGGCTTATCAAGAGGCATCACGTTGACGTTATCGCCATAGGTAACGGAACTGCATCGAAGGAGAGCGAGATATTTATCTGCAATCTTCTCAAGGAGATCCCCGAGGCGAACTGCAAATATATCGTTGTAAATGAGGCGGGAGCGTCTATTTATTCCGCTTCCAAGCTTGCGACCGAGGAATTCCCGGATTTCGACGTTATGCAGAGGTCTGCAGTATCGATCGCGCGCAGACTTCAGGATCCTCTTGCTGAGCTTGTCAAGATCGATCCCAAGTCCATCGGTGTCGGTCAGTATCAGCACGACATGAAGCCTGCAAGACTTGACGGCGCGCTCACGGGTGTGGTTGAGGATTGTGTTAACGCAGTAGGCGTTGACGTTAATACTGCGTCATATTCGCTCCTTTCTTATATATCCGGAATTAACATTACAAGTGCGAAGAATATTGTTAAATATCGCGAAGAAAACGGAGAGTTTACCTCGAGAAGCCAGATAAAGAAGGTTCCTAGGATCGGTGACAAGGCTTATGAGCAGTGCGCCGGATTCCTTCGTGTGCCCAATTCCAAGGAGATTCTTGACAATACGGGAGTTCATCCCGAATCCTATGCAGCTGCGAAGGCACTTCTTGAGATGTTCGGATACACTCTTGAGGATGCAAAGCAGGGTCAGCTTAAGAATCTTCGCAATGACGTAAATAAAAAGGGAATTAAGACTGTTTGCGAGGCTCTCGGAGTTGGTGAACCCACTCTCGTTGATATAATCAGTGAGCTTGAAAAGCCCGGACGCGACGTTCGTGATTCCTTTGCTCCGCCTATACTTCGTGACGATATTCTCGATATGGAGGACCTCAAGCCCGATATGGAGCTTACGGGAACAGTAAGAAACGTTATCGACTTCGGTGCGTTCGTTGATATCGGTGTTCACCAGGACGGACTTGTCCACATCTCACAGATCTGCAACAGATATATCAAGCATCCGTCAGAGGTGCTTTCGGTCGGTGATATCGTTAAGGTGAAGGTCCTGTCGGTCGACGTTAAGAAGAAGAGAATTTCGCTCACAATGAAGCTTTAATAAATTAAAATCAAACACGGTTGTTTTGTTGTGTGATTGGCTGATGTTCGTTGTTGTTGTGAAATATGCACAAAACGCCAACACAAAATTTGTTGATTTAGACTCTTTAATTTTCATAGATTTTTTGGTAAAATTATAATGTTAAAAAATGGCGGAGTTTTTGCTCCATCACACACAATTCAGGAGGAATAAAACAAATGGCAAGCTTGTCTCTCAGACATATTTATAAGAAGTATCCCGGTGGTGTTACCGCGGTTTCCGACTTCAACCTTGAAATTAAAGACAAGGAATTTATCGTTCTCGTAGGACCTTCCGGTTGCGGAAAGTCAACAACTCTCCGTATGATCGCAGGACTCGAGGAAATTTCCGAGGGTGAGCTTTTCATTGGTGACCGTCTTGTTAACGACGTTGCTCCTAAGGATAGAAAGATCGCGATGGTGTTCCAGAACTACGCGCTTTATCCTCACATGACTGTTTCCGAGAACATGGCATTCGGTCTTAAGCTCAACAAGACTCCGAAGGAGGAGATCAAGAGACGTGTTGAAGAGGCTGCAAGAATCCTTGACATCACACACCTTCTTGACAGAAAGCCGAAGGCTCTCTCCGGAGGTCAGAAGCAGCGTGTTGCGCTCGGTCGTGCTATCGTTCGTAACCCCATGGTATTCCTTCTTGACGAGCCTCTCTCCAACCTCGACGCTAAGCTCCGTGCAACCATGAGAACCGAGCTTACAAAGCTTCACCAGAGAGTTGAGACAACGTTCGTATACGTTACTCACGACCAGGTAGAGGCTATGACGATGGCATCCAGAATCGTTGTTATGAAGGACGGTCTTATTCAGCAGGTTGATACTCCTCAGCACCTCTACGATAACCCTGTTAACATGTTCGTTGCAGGATTTATCGGTACTCCTCAGATGAACTTTATCAACGGTAACCTTGTAAAGAAGGGTGACAGCCTCTACTTCGAGTTTGAAGGCAACTCCATTAAGGTTCCCGCAGAGAAGGCTGCAGCTCCCGAGCTCCAGGAATACGTTGGTCAGGAAGTCGTTGTCGGTATTCGTCCCGAGAGTATTCACGACCAGCCTGCACAGATCGCTGCTCTTGAGGACAGCACTGTTGATTCCTACGTTGAAGTTACAGAGCTTATGGGTGCAGAGATCTATCTCTACCTCGTTATCGGTGAGACAAAGCTTACCGCAAGAGTATCCCCGAGATCTACATCCCGCGCAGGTGACACTATCAAGATCGCTATCGATACCGCAAGGATGCACATCTTCGATAAGGATACCGAGAGATGCATCGTTCACTAATAAATTGAAATTGAAATCGGAGCTCGAAAGAGCTCCGATTTTTTTTGTTTGGGTATTGCTTTTTTATGATTGGTGTGATATAATCGAATGTAAATCAGATTTACCGTGAGGATAGATATGGATATAGGACAGAAGATCAAGATGATCCGTACCGAAAAGCTTATGACACAAAAAGAGCTTGCGGGAGGTGTTATCACAAGAAATATGCTCAGTCAGATCGAGAATGGAATTGCCAATCCGTCTCTTTCTACCGTACAGTACATTGCTGACAGACTCGGTGTACCTGCGGGATATTTGCTCTCGGAGGGGGCAGAGGAGTTTGTATATAATAAAACGAGAGTAATGAAGAATATTAAGCGTGCGTATTCAGATGGGAATTTTGAGCTATGTCGGGAAATGTGTCTTTCCTCCTTTGACGAGTTTGACGATGAGCTGGAGCTTGTTCTTACTGACTGCTGTGTGGGGGCTTCCGTAGATCATATCAAGCAAGGACGGTTGAGATTGGCATGCGAGATGCTTGATGAGGCAATCAGGCATGCAAAAAATACGATATATTCAACCGTAACTCAGCTTAACAGAGCCTATTTGATGTTCTATCTTTTGAAAAGAATATCTCCGTCTCTTGATTCCGATGAAATTGATACCGAGATCAGTGAGGATCTGTTGCACCCGTCGTTATTCGGTGACGTTTTTTGTAAATACGTTACTGTAATTTTGGGAAATGACACGGTTGCTGATATTGACGGACTGATGTTTAATTCATCTGAGGTACTTTCAGATGAGGACAAGCTGTTTATTGCTCATTTGAGAGCAAGAATATATATGCATAACAGGGACTACAAAAAGGCTTCCGTGACCTTACGGTCTATAATGGATGGAGAGACAGTTCCGCAACGGTTGTTGCTCTATATCTGCTGTGCGGATATTGAGCAATGCTACAAGGAATTGGAAGACTACAAGGGTGCGTATGAGTTCGCGGGAAACAAGATGGAGATCCTTGAGCACATGCTTGCTGAAATATAGAGGAGATGGCAATATGAAAAGATTATGCTTGATGATCACTGCGATTTTGTTAACGTTTACGTTTTGCGCGTGTGATTTTGATGAGTCTGATAATAGCTTCAGAGGTGGTGAATTGCTCGACAATGACAAGATGTCGGAGTTGAAGGACAAGTATGTTACAGAGGAAACCGATGAGGCGAAGGAAGAGACTGAGTCTGCTGCAAGCGAAAAGCAGACAGAAAAGCAGACAGAAAAGCAGACAGAGAAGCAAACCGAGAAGCAAACCGAGAAGCAGACTGAAAAAGAGACCGAGATCACGGCTGATACGGAGACTACTGAAGCTGAGTCTGAAACTTTAGTCCCTGATGAGCAGGACGAGCGAGTCTATTGGACTAAAAGCGGATCGGTATGGCATACGACTGACCAATGCCATCATATAAAGAATAGCAAAAACGTTGAAAGTGGGTCTGTTGAAGAGGCAAAAGAGGCGGGAAAAAGTAAGGCTTGTTCAAGTTGTGGTAAATAATTTACTTTGACACTGTGTTTTTTGGGTATAATATTGTATATTTTACACGAAATTTATAATTTTTAAGAAATATATAATGAAGAATGGTTGACAAATTGTTGACAATGTGGTATAATACTCCTATCATCAATTTAGTATATCTTTTTTTACTTTTGGTGTTATTCTGAAGTTTAAAATGGAGGAATGGCGAAATTGGAAATAGCAATCATAGCCCACGACGTTAAAAAAGAACTTATCACGCAGTTTTGTATTGCTTATTGCGGAATCCTCAGCAAACACAATATCTGCGCTACGGGAATAACCGCTAAATATATTTCCGAGGCAACCGGTCTTAAAATAGAGAAGCTTCTGAGCGGCGAGCAGGGCGGCGAGGAGCAGATCGCTTCGAGAATTGAGTACAACGAGATAGACGTTCTTATCTATTTCCGTGATACTCGTCCTACGGGCGGATATTCTCAGCACGATGAGATTGAGAAAAAGTTGCTTTTGGCTTGCGACAGATACAACGTGCCTGTCGCTACGAACATTGCAACCGCCGAGGTCATTATTATGGCTCTTGACAGAGGTGACCTTGATTGGAGAGAGCTTGTTAATCCCAAGTCTTCTTACAATAGGAAGCACTGAAATCAAATAAAACAAAAGACACGTCTTATACGTACGGCATACACAGAGAGAGGGCGCGTGGTGAAAGCTCTTTATGCGGACATATAAGATACCACTTTTGCGCGAAAAATCAAATATCAAATGAGTTAAAAGCTCGGGTGGAACCGTGCATATTGCACCCCGAACACAGTTTTGTGTTCGGGGTCTATTTTATTAAAAATCAATTTTCAAACATAAAGAAAGGCGAAAAAATGAAGATCAATTTTGGTTCACAGATTTTTGAATCCGATGCTCCCGTAACGGTATATGATGCCGCGAAGGAAGCTTTTGGTACGGTTGAGAGAAGCGTTATCGCCGCTTCTGTCAACGGAGAGACGGTAGCTCTTAATTATGAGATAGCTGCCGATGCTGACGTTCAGCTCCTAACCTTTGCTGACAAAGAGGGTGCGCACGTTTTCAGACACACCGCTTCGCATATTCTCGCTCAGGCGGTCAAGAGACTTTATCCCGAAACAAAGCTCACTATCGGTCCTGCGATCGAAGAGGGCTTCTATTACGATTTTGACAGCGACATCGCTTTCACACCCGACATTCTCAAGGCTCTTGAGGGCGAGATGAAGAAGATCGTTAAGGAGAATCTCAAGATAGAGCGTTTTGAGCTTCCGAGAGACGAGGCTATTGCATTCATGACAGAGAAGAACGAGCCCTACAAGGTTCAGCTCATCGAGGAGCTCCCCGCAGACGCTGTTATCAGCTTCTATCGTCAGGGCGAGTTCGTTGACCTCTGCGCAGGACCTCACCTCTTCTCGACCGCCGCTATCAAGGCGTTCAAGCTCACGCAGTGCACAGGCGCTTATTGGAAGGGCGACCAGAAGAACAAGATGCTCCAGAGAGTTTACGGAACCGCGTTTCCGTCCAAGGACGAGCTGAAGGCTCACCTCGAGGCTATCGAGGAAGCAAAGAAGCGCGACCACAACAAGCTCGGT
>JBGUSX010000110.1:0-4550 GCA_045132775.1 Eubacteriales bacterium | reverse complement strand
CGCCATTAGGATGTATTTCACGGGAGTTGTGTGGATTTTGCCTTGTAGCACAAAGATTCTTCCGCAACGAAACAAGGCTCACAAAAGACGTGAATACCACAAAAGGGCGACCTCCTCATCCACCACTTCGCGGTCCCCCTTCTCCGCTGGAGAAGGCTATTCGACAAATTGCAATTTACCCAATCAACACATCCGCCAGAGCGATCCCAAGTCTTTTTCCTGCCGCCATTGCCTCCTCGACGGTATTTCCGCACGCGCCGATATCCGCCATAAAGTAGTATCTGCTCACGTCTCCGTTCGGCAGACTCGGCGAGATCACCACGGGCATACACACGCGATTGCCGTTTTGATTAAGACTCTTCCGCAGAGCAAGGCAGAGCGACAGATCCTCCTGCCAATTTCCGTACTCCTCTTTCGCTCCGACGGTCAGCCTGATCTGCGCCGAGCCGTCCTTCCCACCCGAGACCGTCTTTATCGGCAGTCCGCCGTCATAAAGCGAGATCCTGTGCAGGTCGATCACGTATTTTATACTCGGATAGATCTCAAGCATCACCTCGACCGTCTTACGCGCATTGAGATATGAATTTTTACCGTCACCGTCGTGTATCACCGTGCAATGAACCGAAGGAACACCGAGCCTGTTTGCCGCCTCGCTCATCGCCTCACCCGCGCTGACGACCGTCTTAAGCCCCCTGTAATCCGACTCCGCACCGAGATATTCCTCCGAGGTGTGCGTGTGGATTATCAGAACCAAAGGTGCCGCCGACCCGACCGCCTCGACGCCTGCAAATCCGCGGTCAAGAAGCCCCTCGACGTCCACAGCCTTGTCGGAATAATTCACTACGTAGCTCTCTCCCTTTTCGATCTGCGAGAGATCGACCTCCGCCTCGCCGCTCTGCTCGGGCGCGAGCGTCATCTCCTCGCTCTCCGTGAACTCCTCTTCCCTCGTCCACGACTCCCCGTCCGTGCTCTCACCCCCCTCTGTCTTGCCCTCTGTCTCGGAAGGGATCTCGCCGCCAACACTCTCCGACGCGTCGGGTGTCACAGTGAAGCTCTCCCCCTTGCTCTCCTCGTTAGTGTCACTCACCCTCTCGCTCTCGGATCCTCCGCCTCCCTCTCCCTCGCCCGATGCGGCAAAGGTCCAGATAAATACCGCAAGTGAGACAAAAACGGCAAGCGCGACAAACCGCCATATCCTTATTCTCCGTCTCTGAAACCCGTCCGGAAAAAGCGGCTCCGGCGGCTCATATAACACACTGCTCTCTTCTCTTTTTCTTATCTCTTTTCCCATTTTCATCCCCTCATTGTATTCCATTTTGTTTCAAAAAAGCCGATCGATCTCAAGCGGCTCGGTGCTACATTTTATTTATCTTGTCCCCCGATTAGCACCACGCAAAAAAACTTAACTAAAAGTTTACAATTCAATCAGACACCAACACCGCACAGAAAACAGAATCTGCGCACCTCTTCGTTTCGCTTAATTCCGTGTCAGGTTGCACAAAAGCCCTTGTGTGTATATGTGCAAATTCACGAATATATTATTTAATTAAAATAGTCTATTGATTATTTTGGGGAGTTGTGGTATAATTAGCGGTATGATACCGAAGTGTTCGCTTTTGGACTCAAACACCTCGGTCCACCGAACAGACACATACGCAAACATCGTCTGTCCGACTCAGAAAACAGGAGGATACACTCACCATGAAAAAGCGCATTATCGCTTTGCTCCTCTGCCTCGCAACTGCACTTACCGTCCTTGTCGGATGTGCAGGAAAGATCGAAGCAGACTCGGAGTACAAAGGTCAGCAGATCACTATGTACCTGACCGACAACGTCTACAACCTCGATCCCGCAAACGCATATAACAACGAGGTCACGAAAAGCATCGCCAGCCTTCTCTTCGATACGCTCTTTACCGTCGACGAAAAAGGCAAGGTCAAGGAGTCTCTGGTCAAGAGCTACAAGACCGAAACGGATGAAGAAGGCAGAGATTTCATGTACATAGAGATAAAGGAGGATGCGCGTTGGTCGGATAACCAGCCCGTAACCGCCGATGACGTCGTATTTGCATGGAAGAGGATCCTCAACCCCAATAACTCGTACAGCTGTGCTGCACTTCTCTTCGACATCAAGAATGCCCGTGCATATAACGAAGCAGAGGTCTCAAAGGACGATGTCGGTCTTACCGCAGACGGTAAGCACCTTACCATCGAGTTTGAAAAGAAGCACAACACAGATGAGTTCCTTCTCAACCTCACAAGCTTGGCTCTCGCACCTCTTCGTGAGGATATCGCATCCAAGAATGCCGACTGGGCGAAGAAGCCCGGTATCATGACCGCAAGCGGTCCCTTCAAGCTCTCAAAGCTCGGCTTTTTCAAGAACGACAGTGTAGAGTATGTCGACATTGCGTATTCGGTCAAGGCAGTTGATGAAAACAACAAGACCCTGCTCGATAAGAACGGAAACCCCATCTATAAGGATGCAGAGGTTCCTTCAAGCTTTGGCGAGCAGACTCTTCACAGCTATATGCTCGAGAGAAACCTCTACTACTACAGAAACGCAGAGGACGAGGAAAAGCTCGACGTTTCGGTAATTCCCTACAAGATCATCGTGGATTGCTCCATGACCGACGAGGAGATCCTCGAGGCTTACAAGGCAGGCATCATCACCTACGTCGGAGATATCCCGATGTCCGTACGTAACGACGTAAAGGACGAGGCAAAGACCTACAGCTCCCTCTCCACCAACACCGCATACCTCAATCAGAACGCAGAGATCAAAAAGCTCGTCGGATATGAGGATGAAGAAAAGACCCAGCCCATCTACGAAAACGTCAAGCTCTTCGAGAATAAGGCTGTAAGACAGGCACTTTCACTTGCAATAGACCGCGATGCGATCCAAAAGAGCGTTGTGTTCGCAGATATCGCTACAGGACTCGTTCCCACGGGTGTTTACGACTCGAACAGTGCAAAGACTCTCTTCCGTGATGCATGCAAGACAACCTACGCTAATCTCGCAACAGACAGCGCAAAGGCAGATGAGCTCCTTCGCGGCGCGGGAATAGTTGCTTCCGATTATTATTTCACACTCACAGTTGCCGCTTACGATGAAGTACACGTGGCAATAGGAGAGGCAGTTGTTGAAGCTTGGAAGTCGCTCGGCTTCAACGTTGAGCTCAACCTCCGCGGAACAGTTGCAAATAACGACTACCACAGAGACGTTGCAGGCATCCCCGGCGACCTTTGCGACGACCTTTGGGCAGAGGATCTCCGAGCAGGAAGATTTGACGCGATCCTTCTTGACCTCGTCGCCCCCAGTGCAGATCCCTTCTCGGTTCTCGCTCCCTTTGCAAAGCAGTTCTCGGGAGAGAAGATGGACATGTCCGATACCGAGAATTACAGGATCTCCGCACATATCACAGGATATGATTCCAAGGAGTATAACGATATCGTAGAAAAGATCTTCAATAATAAGGACATCGCATCAAGAGCCGCAGATCTCCACGCGGCAGAGGCTATCCTTATGGAAGATATGCCGGTTATCCCGATAATCTTCAATAAGGCAGCTTACCTTGTAAACGAAGATGTTTTGTCCCTCGGCAGTAATGGAGTGGGAGATTATTACAACCCCGTTTCCTTTGAAAAGACAGAGGTCAAAAAGTACGAGGAGTATGAGCTCAAATTGGCGAAGTACCTCTGCCACGACCTCGTGTACGAGGAGACCGATGAGAACGGTGAGGTCAAGAAGATAACGAGATTTGAGGAATGGAAGAAGAGACCCGATAGCTACTTTAGCGCATTCGCCGCTCTCTCTCTCGAGGAATTCCTCTACACCAACTCCAACTACTTCTATCTCTTCAAGGGCAAGCGCCTTGACTGGACGGATTACTTAAGAACAAATAAGGGCAAGCTCATAGTCGCTACAGATGAGGATGGCAACCAGCTTATCGAAACCGATACGAACGGCGAGACCGAGACCTTCAGAAAGAGCGGAAATCCCAAGTATATCTATGCTGAGACCGAGCTCACCTCCTTCGCTCCCGGATACGAGTGGATGCCTATGAATCCCAAGCTCAACGAGACCGAGACAGAGTTAACGACCGAAGTTGAGTCCGAGATCGAGTCAGAATCCGAGATCGCTGTAGAATCGGGATCGGAGACCGAGACGGAATCCGGAGAAGAATCCGCAAGCTGAAAAACATAAAAACAAAATAATCAGTGCGCCCGTCGGTGACGGGCGCACTCCTTTTTATCACCGCGTAGATATACATAAAATGTAACTATTCGCCAGACATTTCAAATTATAATGTAACTATTCAGCTGTCACTTCAAATTTTGATTTGTCGGTGGGTTGCTATTGGACAAACGATTTATATTACCGCCACGGCTACCAAACGCACGTCACTCACACACCGTAGGGGAGGTGCTTGCTCCTCCCGATCTAAAGCATTTGTTTCTTCTTTAGCCATAAGGGTTTTATAGTCGTTTGTTAGCGGGAGGAGCCGTGGGGTTCCCCGAAGTGAGCCTGCGAACTTTTGGGGTTCCGAGCTT
>JBGUSX010000109.1:0-9529 GCA_045132775.1 Eubacteriales bacterium | reverse complement strand
TTGGTTTAAGAGTGTGTTTGGTTTTTGGGTAACCATTTTTAAAAAGGGTGCCCCAAAGCCCCCTCGGAAAACAACAATACAGTATAAAATAACACGCAATTCAGTCTATTAAGCCTGTTAATCAGAAAAAAGAAAGGAGATCGTACAATGTCCGACAGTGAAAAGAACTTGTTAGGGGAAAGCGTCGAAGCTGACGACGGACTTATAAAGCTTCAGGGAAGCGTCGAGCACGTCATATACTCAAACGAAGAGAACGGCTACACGGTCGCAGATTTCGGCACGGACGATGACGATCTCATCACGATCACGGGAATAATGCCGTACGTAAACGAGGGAGATTCTCTTATCGTCTACGGCGAATGGAAGCATAACCCAAAATACGGCAGACAGTTTGCCGTAAGTGAATACGAAAGGTATATGCCGGCGAACGCATCGGCAATTTTGCGTTATCTTTCGTCGGGCGCGATAAAGGGAATAGGCAAAAAGACCGCCCTCAAGGTAGTTGAGCAATTCGGTGACGAGACCCTCGATGTGCTCGAGAACCATCCCGATTGGCTCTCCGACATACCGGGAATAAGTCTGAAAAAAGCAAAACAGATCTGCGAGGACTTCAAGGCAAAGGCGGGAATACGCTCCGCAATGATGTTCCTCCGCGACTTTTTCGGTGCGGCGGTCACAGTGAAAATATATAAACGCTGGGGCTCTGCCTGCATAGATATCGCAAAGGCAAATCCGTACAGACTCTGCGACGAGATCGACGGAATAGGCTTTGAACGCGCGGACAGTATGGCAGAGAAGCTCGGAATAGACAGAAACAGCGAGTCGAGGCTTATAAGCGGAATCGCGCATGTCCTCAAGCACAATGCCGCGCAAAACGGACACGTCTGTCTGCCAAGAGATATACTCGTCAGAGCGTCCTGCTCGTTGCTCGGTTCTGATCCCGAGAGCATAAATATGGCGATCGACGATATGATCGCAATGCGCCGTCTCAAATATTCGCTTTTTGAGGGTGTTACTTACCTCTACGACTCTTATGCATACGATTGCGAGACCTATATCGCAGAAAAGCTCGATCTTCTGAATAAGGTGTGTCCCGCAATCAGCTTAAAGGACGCGGGATACTTTATCGAAAAGGAAGAAAGACTCAGCGGAATAAGCTATGCAGCACTTCAGAAAAAAGCGATAACGAACGCGCTTGAATACGGAGTAATGCTGCTTACGGGAGGTCCCGGAACAGGTAAGACGACCATCGTAAAAGCGCTTATCGATATATTCAGAAGTATGGATATGGAGGTCGCGCTTGCAGCCCCCACAGGAAGAGCGGCAAAGAAAATGAGCGAGGCAACGAGCTTTGAAGCGAAAACAATACACAGACTTCTTGAATTCGAGTATTCGTCGGAGGACGGCGACAGACCCGGCTTCCGCAGAAACGAAAACGATCTGCTTGACGAAAACGTCATCATCGTCGACGAGGCGTCGATGATAGATAATATACTTATGTGCTCTCTCTTGAAAGCGATAAAACCGGGTGCAAGACTTATTTTGATCGGCGACTCGGATCAGCTGCCGAGCATAGGCGCGGGCAACGTATTGCGCGATCTTCTTGACTCCGAAAGGTTCGCAACGGTAAGACTCAACGAGATCTTCCGTCAGGCGCAGGAATCGCTGATAGTCACGAACGCACATAAGATAAACAGAGGCGAAATGCCGACAATGACGGTGAAGAATAATGACTTTTTCTTTCTGCCCAGAAGCACGGACAACGATATCGCCTATACAGTCACAGACCTTTGCCTTAACAGACTGCCAAAGACCTACGGTGAGGAGGCAAGACAGGGAATACAGGTCATCACCCCGTCAAGAAAGGGAACGGCGGGGACAGAGAACCTCAACGTACTGCTCCAGGAGGCGCTCAATCCTAAGGCGAAGAATAAAAAAGAGTACCGCCACCGCGAGAGGACCTTCCGCGAGGGCGACCGCGTAATGCAGATCAAGAACAATTACGAGCTTGAATGGTATCGCGACGAGGACGATCAGGGAACGGGAATATTCAACGGTGACATCGGAATCGTTGAAAGGATAGACGTCGTGTCTCAGATAATGGAGATAAGATTTGACGACAGGCACGTGCCGTACGAGTTTACAAATCTCGACGAGCTCGAGCACGCGTACGCGATAACCGTGCATAAGAGCCAGGGATGCGAGTATCCGTTCGTAATTATTCCGCTCTATAACGCACCGCCGATGCTGTTGACGAGAAATCTTTTCTATACCGCGGTAACGAGAGCGAAAAGAATGGTAATTCTCGTCGGAAAAAGCGAGATCGCGGAAAGAATGGTCACAAACAGCCACGTCGGTAAGCGCTATACGGGACTTAAGAACAGATTGCTCACAGAATAAATAAGTTTTCAACAGCGACATACAAACAGACAGAGAAAAATCTCTGTCTGTTTTTCTTTGATTTAAACAAATTGTAATTTATCGAATAGCCTTCTCCAGCGGAGAAGGGGGACCACGAAGTGGTGGATGAGGAGGTCGCCATCAGGGTGTGCGCCACGGAAATTTTGTAGATTTTGTATTGTAGCACAAGGATTCTTTTGCAACGAAACAACGCTCACAAAAGACGTGAAGTCCTTGAAAAAACGACCGCCACAACCACCGCTACCGCGTTCCCCGTTCTCCGCTGGAGAAGGCTACTCGATAAATCAAAATTTGAAAACCTTTCATTTATCAACTGCACATCAAAATTATCATTTTACCATCAAACCTTAATTTAGACCAATATCACGGACAACATTTTATCCCGACATATAATATCATAATAACTGATACCTATATTGGTCAAAAACGTTTTGAGGTGATATTATGGAACAAAAACTTCGCCGCGACAGAAAAATCGGGGACAATCTCCGCATCTTGCGTGACAATTACGGAATTTCACAGGAAAAACTCTGTGAGGAATTGCAAAGACGTGGATGCGATATAGCCCGAAGCGCTTATGCAAAATATGAAAACGGCGAGCTCAACGTAAAGGTCAGCATCCTTATCGAGCTCAAAAAAATCTATAACTGTAGCTACGACGATTTCTTTGTCGGGCTCGACACGTCTGAAAATGGATAAAAAGATTGAAAAAACAATAGGTAATAACATCCGCACACTCCGCGAAAAATCCGGAATCACGCAAGATCTTCTAGCCACGCGTCTACAACTTGAAGGACTCGACATTACAAGGAGCGCGTTAGCAAAGATTGAGGTAGGTCAGCGTCATCTCTACCCCGACGAGATCCTGCTTATAAAAAAGGTGTTAAACGTCTCTTTTGACGAGATATTCAATTATGAAGAGCAATAAAAAAACAACCAAACTCCAAACCCTCCTCCACCGCCTAATCTGCGTACCGAAGTGCGCATCATGCGGCAAAAGACTCTCACCGTTTGTGGACGAGGACGAATTCAATCACGGAATGCCCTGTATGTGCGAGGAGTGTATGAAAAATTGGCAGTCCGCGTGCGTGCAGATGTGTCACACATGCTCAAAGGTCGCATCCGCGTGTACCTGTATGCCGCTCAAAAAGACCTTCGCGCAACCGACCATCCCGTCTCTCCTTTTCTATCATCCCGACGCATCGCGCGCCGAGTCAAAGGTGATATATACCATAAAGCACAAGGATAACAGAGACCTCTTTGATTTTCTCGCCGCCGAGCTCTACCCAAAGCTTGACGACCTACTCTCCGAGCTTGAATTTGATATCAAGGACTGCATATTGACCTTTGTGCCAAGAACAAAAAAGGCCATTATGAAAAACGGCTTTGACCAGGGCGAAAGACTGTGCAAAAGAATGGCAAAGAAAGCCGATGCTGTCTGCCTTCCGCTTTTGATAAGGGAAGGCGGCAAGGAGCAAAAGAGGCTCTCGCGCAATCAGAGAAAAAAGAACGCGGAAAAGGCTGTCTATGCAAACACGTCAATGAAGGGCTTTGTTGGAGAATTTCCTCAAAAGACCTTCAGCGAGATCCTCACAGGAAAGACCGTTATTATCATCGAGGACATAATCACCACAGGCGCGACAGTCCGGCGCGCGATCAAGTGTCTCAAGGACAACGGTGCTAAAAACGTGCTCGTCTGCGCGGTAGCGAGAAGCGAAATAGCAACAGATAAAAAGGAAAAAAGCGACAAATAACGCAAAAAACACGAACAGGGACAAATTTTCGACTTTTCTTTTTTGTAAAGATAGTAATATATTTGTAAAAAACAATTGACTTTTGCCTCGCTTGTGTTGTATAATTATATTGTAAAATTATGTTAAAAGGAGGGCGGCGCATGTTGAAGGATATCATCTTCAGCCGTGACATAGGAATAGACCTCGGCACTGCGACCGTGCTCGTTTTTGTTGAAGGAAAGGGCATCGTGATGCGCGAGCCCAGCGTGGTCGCGGTTGACAAGACCACGGACAAGGTCATAAAGGTCGGTAAAGAAGCGCAGGACCTTATGGGCAGAACGCCCGACAATATCGTGACCATAAGACCGCTCAAGGACGGAGTTATCAATCAGTATGAGGTAACGGAGAAGATGCTCCAATATTTCATCCGCCGCGCGTGCGGAAAATCTCTCCTTCAGCCAAAGATAATGATCTCCGTACCGTCGGGAATATCCGAGGTAGAGGAAAGAGCGATACTTGAAGCGGCAGGAGAAGCGGGAGCAAGAAAAACTCTCCTCATCCGCTCACCCATAGCGGCGGCACTCGGTGCAGGACTTAACATAAATACCGCCATCGGAAATATGACGGTTGATATAGGCGGCGGAGTCACCGAGGTCGCAGTAATTTCTCTTGGCGGAATAGCGGTGTCAAAGACAGTCAAGGTCGGCGGAGACAGCTTCAGCGATGCTATCGTCAAATACGTAAGAGATAATTACAACGTGCTTATCGGCGACAGGACCGCGGAGACGGTCAAGATAAAGATCGGTGAGGTATATCAGCATCCCGAAGAAAAGAGACTTGAGGTACGCGGACGCGATCTCGTTACGGGAATGCCTAAGGTGATTACCTTAAGCTCAAGAGAGATGATAGGCGCAACGTACGAGCCTATGACCGCGCTTATAGACGGAATATGCGACGTTATCGAGCACACACCCCCCGAGCTTGTCGGAGACATTCTCCACAACGGAATTATACTTACGGGCGGAGGAAGTCTGCTTTCGGGACTTGATAAGCTCATTGCAAGAGTAACGGGCATCAAGACCATCCGCGCAAAGAATCCCGAGACCTGCGTGGCACTCGGAATGGGAGAAAAGCTGAAATCGCTTAAAAAATCATCTAAAAAATAAGATTCAGCTTCGATATCATATCGAAGCTGAAATCGCATATATAAACCTATGAAAATGGAGACTGTTATGAACTACGTAATAAACGGCTACGAGCCCGGAAGAGTATTCGAGATATTCGAGGAGCTTTGCGCAATACCGCACGGCTCGGGAAACGAAAAGGGAATTGCCGACTATATAGAAAAATTTGCAAACGACCGTAATTTGTTTGTTTTGCACGATGAAACAGGCAACGTTTTTCTTCGCAAAAATGCGACCGAAGGATATGAGAATACAGCACCTGTAATGCTCCAGGGACACATGGATATGGTCTGCGAAAAGAACGCAGACTCAAAACACGATTTTCTCCGCGACGGACTCACACTCAAGGTGGTAGACGGCATGCTCTGGGCTGACGGAACGACACTCGGAGCCGACAACGGAATCGCAGTCGCGATGATGCTCGCATTGCTTGAGACAAACGAACACCCCACCCTCGAGTGCCTTTTCACAGTTGAAGAGGAGACGGGACTTGCGGGAGCAAAGGGCTTTGATTGCTCGTGTGTCACCGCAAAGAAGATGATCAACCTCGACAGTGAGGAAGAGTGGCAGGTCACCGCAGGATGCGCGGGAGGAAGCCGCACAGAAGTGGATATCGCTTACAAAGCAGAGAATATCCCTGCGGAATACACGTGCATAGATATATCCGTCACAGGACTCTCGGGCGGTCACTCGGGCGCGGAGATACATTGCGGAAAGACGAATGCAATAATTGCAATGGGAAGATTGCTCTCCGCCGCTTACGAAAAAAACAGCTTTAACGTGGTGTCAGTTACCTGCAACGGCAAGGATAACGCGATCGCGCGCGAGTGCTTCGCTACGGTAGCGGCAGAAAATGCAGATGCCGTTATTGACACGGTACTCGGTGAAGCAGAGAGAATACGTCCCGAGCTCTCGGCAGACGACGCAGGCTTTACCGTCTCGGCAAAAAAGACCGAAGCGGCAGAAAGAATGCTGAACAATGACAAAACAGAGGCTCTTGTTACGTTCCTTGCAACCGTAAAAACAGGCGTGCTTAAAATGAGCAACCAGATAAACGGACTCGTTGAATATTCAAGAAATATCGGCGTAGTCGAAACCGATGACGAGAAGATAAAGCTCACACTTTCGTCGCGCTCGTCGGTCGAAGCACAGCTCGACCTGTCTTACCGCGAGCTTGATATGCTCTGCGCTGCACTAGGTGCAGATTGCCACCATTACGCGCGTTATCCCGGCTGGGAGTATGCTCCCGTGTCTCCTTTGCGCGATTCGTACGTCGCGGCGTTCAAGGAGCTCTACGGAAAGGATCTTTCAGTGGGAGTAATACATGCAGGACTCGAGTGCGGTGTCCTGTCGTCCAAAATGAGCGGAATGGATATAATCTCAATAGGTCCCAATATGTACGATATACACTCGCCAAACGAGCACCTTGACCTTAGATCCTGCGAAAAGATCTGGAAAACTCTTATCAAGGTGATAACTTCTAAATAAGAAAAGGACGGAAAAAAGCGTGAAAGTTACTCCTCACTTATAGTGAAAAAATCTTTTTCACGCCCGAATTTTGCAAGGCAAAATTCACTGATTAAAATTTGTGCCGCCGCGTGCGGCAGAATGGAGATTAACATGTTTGGATTCAAGAAAAAAACACAAGTCACCGAAATACCTACCCCTGTAAAAGAAGAACCCAAGATAACAGAGCTCAAGTGCATAAGATGCGGAGCGACCTGCGTCCGTACCGAATTCGGAGATTTCCGCTGTAAGTTCTGCGGCGCAAAATTCACCGATTCGGATGCAGAAATGCTCTCTTCAAAAAGAAACGATGCAAAATCCGAAAGAGAGGCAGAGCTCGAAAAGGAAATCGCACAGAGAAATGCAGAAGCTAAAATTGCAGAGGCAAGAGCCGCAGAGGCAATAGCACTTGCAGAGGCAAGAGCGGCAGAAGCCAAAGCACTCGCTCAAGCAAAGGAAGCAGAGGCGAGAGCGGCGGAAGCCAGAGCACAAGAGGCAAGATCCGCAGAGAGATTGGCGGCACAGGCACAGGAGAGACAGACAGAAGTCCCCGTGAACGAATCCGCGCCCGTAACGGTAGAAATGAGCTCCGAGGATATATATTCTCACAACTGCAACGGTGTTGTTGAGATAATCACCGATTACGGCAGAGCATCGGGACTCATCATTTCCGCAGAGGGATTCGCGCTCACAAATGCCCACGCAGTCCTCGACAACGATGGAAATGTCTGTGCAAACGTCTACGTAAAGCACGGTAGCGAGGCTATCAGAACTCAAGTCATCGCAATCGGAAACACCGATTCAAACGATCCACATAACGTCGATCTCGCACTTTTGAAAATGGAAAGAGTGCCCGAGCGCGCAGTTAGCCTCACTCTCGGCAGATCGGACACCGTAAGAATAGGTCAGCATATCTATTACATAGGCAACTCCAAGGGCGAGGGACTCTGCATGACCGCGGGGATCGTCAGCGACAATAACCGCACCGTAGGAGCAAGAAGCTTCATCATGACCGATGCGGCAACAAATCCCGGAAACTCGGGCGGTCCGCTCTTCAACGACGACGGCGAAGTGATCGGAATCCACGTCTCCGCGCGCAATGATGCCGTAGGAATGAAATATGCGATCCCGGTGAATACCGCAAGAGTGTTCCTCAATACAGTAGAGGACAGACTCAATATTCCCCGTAACACCATAGCAGACGATTTGGTAAATATCCCCGAGACCTCTAACGAGAGCATGACCGTAGGCGCAGTTATAGCGCTTGTGCTTTCGGGAATTGCAGTGCTTGTCAAGGGCTTGGAATTTGCAAAGGAAATCGCAGATATAGTAGAATAAAATGATATTTCTCGATAAAACACAGATAAAAAACAATATCGCCAAAACCTGCTCTGCCGATCTTTCGGCAGGGCTTATTGGCGGTGCGGCAGTACTCGTCAAGCAAAACGGAGAAACACTTTATAAAGACTTTTTCGGAACGTCGGGAGATGGAAGAGAGATAAACGAAAAAACGCTTTTCCGCCTCGCGTCCATGACCAAGCCGATAACCGCAATAGCTATTCTCAAGGAGATCGGGAAGGGAAAGATCTCTCTTGACAGCACGGTAGACGAATTTATCCCCGAGTATACAGAAATGACTCTCGGAGACCTTGACGGCAACGGAGAGATAGTAGTTGTCGGAAAGGCAGAAAACAAGATGACCGTCCGTCATCTTCTCTCGCATACAAGCGGAGTGGGCTCGGGAAAGCTCTGTTCAAAAGAGGACAAGCTGACAGAAAAAGCGCAGACCGACCTTAAAAGCATCACTGATGCCTATGCAAGCCTTCCGCTCTCCTTCGAGCCATTCACTCAGCAGGCATACAGCGCGACCGTAGGATTTGATATCCTCGCAAGAATAGTAGAGATAGTGAGCGGTAAAAGCTACGACAAATATCTCAAAGAGGAGATATTTGAGCCGCTTGGAATGACAGATACAACGTTCACACCCACAGAGGAACAGTGGGGAAGAATGACGCTCATGCACTCGTATAAAGACGGTGCTTCGTCTTTTGCACCGCTCAATAAAAAAACGGTATTCCGCGGCTATCCGCTGACCTATTTTTGCGGCGGAGCAGGACTGGCATCAACACTTTCGGACTATGAGAAGTTCGTCGATATGCTCGCATCTCGCGGCAAAAATGCAAGAGGGGAGCAGTTCATTAACGAAAAGCTTATTGACCTTATGGCAACTCCCACAAGCCTGCAGGAGCTTGGCAAGGGAGAAAAATGGGGACTGAGCGTACGCGTGGTAACTGACGAAGATAACAGACTCCCGAAAGGCTCGTTTGGCTGGAGCGGTGCGTACGGATGCCACTTCTGGATAGACCCCGTCAACAATATCACAGCCATATATATGAAAAACTCAACCTATGACGGCGGCTCGGGAGCAAAAACCGCCGCGAATCTCGAAAGAGACGTATATTCTGCTTTTTGATCAAGGCAAAGAAACTGGCAGAGGTCGAAAAAGGTAGGTAGATTTTTCGTTTTTGCATTCGTCGGCGTACGGGGGTACGCCAGAGTGCAAAAACGGAAAAAGCAAGAAAGCACAAGGCATTCTCGATGAATGCCTTGTGCTTATTTCCTGTGTGTGAGTTTTTAATGTTTGTTTCTTTGTCTTTTATCCCTTGCGATCTAACAGCTTTTTCG
>JBGUSX010000108.1:0-8262 GCA_045132775.1 Eubacteriales bacterium | reverse complement strand
TTCTTTAGCCATAAGGGTTTAATAGTCGTTTGTTAGCGGGAGGAGCAAGCGCCTCCCCTACGGTTTTAAAGTGACGTTTGGTTTATAGCCGTGAAGAAATCTAAAACCGTTTGCAAATTTCAAACACACCGATAAATTGCAATTTATCTTTCTTTAAACAAAAAAAACAAAACTCTTGACAAAATGAAAAAAGCGTGTTATAATCATCTAAACGCAATGACCGAAACAAGTAGGAATTTGGATCGCAAGACAGAAAGTTGCCGGGTGATGAGAGGCGCGTGAGAGACTTTTTCCCAATACATTCGCAAGCGGCATACCGAAAGGAAACGAGTAGGCTATGACGGAACGACCGTTATATCGTGAGGCTTTTTTTGAAGTCCGTAAGGCTCTGTGGGTGACCGCGGGGTGAATCAAGGTGGTAACACGCGGAAGCGTCCTTGCAGTAGCAGGACGCGTTTTTTATTCTCGCTTGCGAGAATAAAAAAGTGATATGTTGACACGCTCGGCAAAATGAAAAGCAAAATGCCTTCGCGTGTCAACGTGATATTTTCGCATCGCGAAAGTGATATGTTGCGCGCGCGCAACGTGATATGTTCACTTCGTGAACGTTAAGGAAGCTTTTTTCGTCAAGCGAAAAAGCATTGATCTGGATGAAACAATACTTTATATAAACAGGAGAAATGAAAATGAAAATTTATGAAGAACTCGTCGCGCGCGGGCTTATCGCTCAGGTGACGAACGAAGAAGAGATCAAGAATATGATCAACGAGGGTAAGGCTACCTTCTACATCGGCTTTGACCCTACTGCCGACTCGCTCCACGTAGGTCACTTTATGGCTCTCTGCCTTATGAAGAGACTCCAGATGGCAGGTAACAAGCCCGTTGTTCTCATCGGCGGCGGCACCGCTATGGTCGGTGACCCCTCGGGCAGAACAGACATGCGCCAGATGATGACTGCCGAGACTATTCAGCACAACTGCGACTGCTTTAAAAAGCAGATGGAGAGATTCATCGACTTTGGCGAGGGCAAGGCCATTATGGTAAACAACGCAGATTGGCTTCTCGGGCTCAATTACGTTGAGGTGCTCCGCGAGGTAGGTGCTTGCTTCTCTGTTAACCGTATGCTCACCGCAGAATGCTACAAGCAGAGAATGGAAAAGGGTCTTTCCTTCCTTGAATTCAACTACATGATAATGCAGTCCTACGACTTCTATCATCTTTTCAAGGAATACGGCTGCAATATGCAGTTCGGCGGCGATGACCAGTGGTCCAATATGCTTGGCGGTACCGAGCTTATCAGACGTAAGCTTGGCAAGGATGCGCACGCGATGACTATCACCCTTCTCCTCAACAGCGAGGGCAAGAAGATGGGCAAGACGGCTTCCGGTGCGGTCTGGCTCGATCCTAACAAGACCACTCCCTACGACTTCTACCAGTACTGGAGAAACGTTGGCGATGCTGACGTACTCAAGTGCATCCGTATGCTCACATTCCTACCCTTAGAGCAGATCAACGAGATGGACTGTTGGGAGGGCTCTCAGCTCAATACCGCCAAGGAGATCCTTGCTTACGAGCTCACAAAGCTCGTTCACGGTGACGAGGAGGCTGACAAGGCTCAGGCTCAGGCAAAGGCTCTCTTCGGCGCGGGCGGCGAGGCAGATGCTCCCACGGCAGAAATGCTCGAGGAGGACTTCTACATGGAGGGCAAGACCGACGTTCTTACTATGCTCGTGAGAAGCGGACTTTGCAAGTCCAAGTCCGAGGCTCGTCAGGCGGTACAGCAGGGCGGTGTTTCGGTCGACGGAGAGAAGGTTGCGGACATAAAGACCTTCTTTACAAAGGACGACCTCAAGGAAGGAAAGCTCCTCCGCAAGGGTAAGAAATCCTATATGAAGGTCGTGTTTTAAATAAAAAATTACGCTCTCGCGTTTGTGAGAGCGTAATTTTTTGAATATTACATCGCGGTATGCGCTCGGTTGGGTACGGGTGGGTCGGGCGCGGGGGGACTTGCGCTGTTAGCCGGCTTTTTCGGCTGGGGGATGTTTTCTTTGAAGACCTCATCCGCGCCGTCTACGGTGTCAAGTGAGAGATTGTTCATATCGTAATCGGTAGTATATGCGCCGGGGTGTGTGCCCGGGTCGAAGGTTCTCTCCTCTTTTTTTGCCGCCTCTGCGGCCTTTTCTTTTTTATTCATATAACACCTCTGAAAATAATTCATTCGTTACATAAATATCTTTCCCCGAAATCTGCTTTTTAAGCACTGTGGGTAAATTTTTGAGCTTTCAAATTTTGATTTGGCGAACGGTTTAAATTGAATTTCACGGCTAAAAATTTCCCTTACGGGTTCGCTTTGCGTCCGTAGGGGAGGTGCTTGCTCCTCCCTATCTAAAGATTTTTTTTATTGTTTAGCAATATGGTTTTAATTGTCGTTTGTTAGCGGGAGGAGCAAGCGCCTCCCCTACGGTTTTAAAGTGACGTTTGGTTTATAGCCGTGAAGAAATCTAAAACCGTTTGCAAAATTCAAACACACCTATAAATTGCAATTTATAATACACACACACGCATACACAGAAAAAGGCAGGTAACAAATGGGCGGATTTTTTGGAATCGCATCAAAAAAAGAATGTCTCGTTGACGTATTTTTCGGCACGGACTATCATTCACACCTGGGAACGAGAAGGGCAGGTCTCGCGGCTTATCACCCCGAGGACGGACTTCAGCGTTCGATACACAACATATCGAACTCTCCCTTCCGCACGAAATTTGAAAACATATTTACGGAGATGCGCGGCACGAGCGCGATCGGTTGCATCAGCGACAGTGATCCTCAGCCGCTTATCATCCGCTCCAAGCTTGGCGCGTTTGCGATATGCACGGTCGGGGTCATCAATAACGCGGATGCGCTTATCGAGGAGTTCTTTTCGGTGAGCAGCGGAGCGCATTTCAACGCAATGACCGCGGGAGTCGTCAACTCAACCGAGCTTATGGCGGCACTGATCAACAGAAAGGACAATTTCGCCGACGGAATCCGTTTTGCGCAGGAATCGATAGACGGAACCGCAAACGTCCTTATTCTTAAGGAGGACGGAACTCTCATTGCCGCGCGAGACAGATACGGCAGGCTTCCCGTTCTCATTGGAAAAGGACGCGACGGATACGCGGTAAGCTTTGAGTCCTTTGCGTACAAGAAGCTTGATTTTGAGGACGAGCGCGAGCTCGGTCCCGGTGAGATCGTTGAGATCCGCGCGGATGGGATCAAACAGCTCTCCGCACCGCTCAAGAAAAAGAAGATATGCGCGTTCCTCTGGTCATATTTCGGCTACCCGACCGCAAACTACGAGGGGGTCAACGTTGAGGTCATGCGATGCCGCAACGGAAGTATCCTCTGCGAGAACGACGCAAAGCTTGGCAAGCTTGAGGGAATAGATTACGTTTGCGGAGTGCCCGACTCGGGAACTCCCCACGCGATAGGATACGCGAACGCCTGCAAGGTGCCCTTTGCACGTCCGTTTATCAAATATACGCCTACCTGGCCGCGAAGCTTTACAACGGCAAAGCAGGCGGACAGAAAAAAAGTTGCTAAAATGAAGCTCATTCCGGTCCACGAGCTTATCGAGGGCAAGAGGCTGCTTTTCGTTGACGACTCGATCGTGCGCGGAACACAGCTCAAGGAAACGGTCGATTTCCTTTACTCAAACGGCGCAAAAGAGGTCCACATGAGGAGCGCGTGCCCGCCCATAATGTACGGTTGCAAGTTTCTCAATTTCTCGAGATCGACGAGCGATATGGAGCTCATCGCACGCAGGACGATAGTCGAGCTTGAGGGCGAGGAAGGCTTTAATTATATTGAAGAATACAGCGATCCCGAGACCGAGCGCGGCAAAAGGTTGCGCGAGAGGATCTGCAAGAATATGAAGTTTGCCTCGCTTGAATTCCAGACGCTCGAGGGTATCGTCAAGGCGATAGGACTTGACGAGGACGAGCTCTGCACGTACTGCTGGAACGGCAAAGAATAATAAAAGTTGATAAATTGCAATTTATCGGTGTGCTAAGCCTTCCCCAGCGGGGAAGGGGGACCACGAAGTGGTGGATGAGGAGGTCGCCCTTTTGTGGTTTTCACGTCTTTTGTGAGCCTTGTTTTGTTGCGGAAGAATCCTTGTGCTACAAGGCAAAATCCACAGAACCACCGTGGCGAACGTCTTAATAGCGACCTCCTCATCCACCGCTGGCGCGGTCCCCCTTCTCCGCTGGAGAAGGCTGTTCGCTAAATCAAAATTTGAAAAATCACCTCATACACAAAAAGTGTATGAGGTGAAATTTTTTATTTGAAATTATCAAGCACTCTCTCGCTTACATAGGTAAACGAGGGAATAGTACCAAGATCTTTTCCGCATGCCTTACCCGAATTGTAGTTTGCGCCGTCAAGTATCAGGAGCGGAACATACTCGCGCGAGTGGTCTGTCGAGGGAGTCGAGGGATCACAGCCGTGGTCGGCGGTGATAATGAGCATGTCGTCGTCTCCGATCTTTGCGAGGAGCTCGCCCAAGCGTCTGTCAAACTCGTTTATTGCGTTCGTGTAGCCTTCAATATCGTTTCTGTGGCCGTAAACCATGTCAAAATCAACGAGATTGACAAAGCAAAGTCCGCAAAAATCACGGTCAGCGATTTTCAGCGTCACGTCCATACCCTCGGTGTTGTTAGCCGTGGGAGTTGATTCGCTCACACCGCGCGACGCGAAAATATCGTTGATCTTACCGACCGAAATTGTCGCATATCCGCGCTCCTTGAGAATATCAAGCATCGTAGCCTTGGGCGGCTCAAGTGAATAGTCGTGTCTGCCGGAAAGACGCTTGAAGGGATAAACGTCACCAAAGGGACGAGCGATAACTCTGCCGACACCGTGCTTGCCTTGAAGCATCTTGCGTGCGATCTCGCAGTAGCGGTAAAGCTCGGGGAGGGGGACTATGTCAACGTGCGCGGCGATCTGGAAAACAGAGTCAGCCGAGGTGTAAACAATGAGCTTGCCCGTCTTGAGATGCTCCTCACCGTAATCCTTTATAACCTCGGTTCCTGAGTATGGCTTGTTGCAAAGAATACCCCTGCCCGAGAGTCTCTCGAATTCCGAAATGACCTCCTCGGGAAAGCCGTCGGGGTAGGTGGGGAGAGCCTGCTCGGATACGATACCCGCGATCTCCCAGTGACCGGTAGTCGTGTCCTTGCCGCGCGAAGCCTCACGCATTCTGCCAAAGTCGGCAAGAGGAGAGGAAACCGCCATATATTTCCCGCGCGCGCAATTTTTAATGTTATATAGACCTAATTTCTCTAAATTCGGACAATCAAGTCTGCCCGATGCCTGCAAAGCTCCAAGGGTGTTACTTCCTGCGTCACCGAAATCGGAGGCATCGGGGAGCTCACCCACGCCAAAGCTGTCAAGCACTATCAAAAATATTCTTTTTTTCATTATTAAAATCAAAAACCTTTCAAAAAATTCCACTTTCGCATATAAAACCAAATATGTTTTGGTTTTCGGGAGAGGTGGGGTGTGGGGAGGCGGATGCTTTTTCATCCTCCTCCCCACGTCTTAATAAATCATTCTTCAGCGATCTCAAGAGCCACTTCCATCATTTTAGTGAAGGCGGTGCGGCGGCTGTCTGCGTCCATATTGAGCGACATATCGTAGAGGCAATCGCTGACAGAGCAGATGCAAAGAGCCTTTTTGCCCGCGCGAGCGGCATTGCAGTAAAGAGCGGCAGCCTCCATTTCAACGCCGAGAACGCCGAGCTTTTTCCAATCAAGATCGGAATATGTGTCATTGTAGAAAATGTCGGAAGAGAAAACGTTACCAACGCGGTAATTAACACCCATTTTCTCGCACTGATCAGCTGCGGCGCGAACGAGACCGAAGTCGGCGATAGGCGCGAAATTACCGTTGAGACCGAACTGAGCGGCGAAGTTGGAGTTGGTGCAAGCACCCATCGCAACGACGATATCGCAGGGCTTGAGCTCGGGCTGGAAAGCACCGCACGAGCCTACGCGAATGATGCTTGAAACGTCGTAGAAATTAAAGAGCTCATAGGAATAGATGCCTATTGATGGCTGACCCATACCCGAAGCCATTACAGAGACTCTTTTGCCCTTGTAGTAGCCGGTGTAGCCCTGAACGCCGCGGATATTGTTTACGAGAACGGCATCGTCAAGGTAGGTCTCGGCAATGAATTTAGAGCGGAGGGGGTCACCGGGCATAAGCACGGTCTTTGCGAAATCCTCTTTTTTACAAGCTATGTGAGCGGTTGGAATTGGCATAATAAAATCTCCTTTTTAATATCAGTATCCTGCGCCTGTGTCGGTCTGTTTGATGATCTTGACTACGCGGCTTGTACCGAGACGGTCGGCACCGAGAGCCATAAAGTCAGCGGCATCCTCAAGAGAAGCGATACCGCCCGCCGCCTTCACCTTAACGTGAGCGGGGGAGTTTTCGCGCATGAGCTTAACATCCTCACGGGTAGCACCCGCGGTCGAGAAGCCGGTCGAGGTCTTAATGTAGTCCGCACCCGACGCACCGACGATCTCGCACATTTTGATCTTCTCTTCGTCAGTAAGCAGACAGGTCTCGATAATGACCTTAAGGATCTTGTCTCCGCAAGCCTCTTTTATAGCCTTGATCTCGCTGAGCAGATAATCGTAATTTTTAGCCTTAAGCTCACCGATATTGATGACCATATCGATCTCGTCAGCACCTGCCTCAATAGCGTCAAGAGTCTCAAAAACCTTGACAGCGGTGGAGTTGTAGCCGTTGGGGAAGCCGATAACGGTACAGATAGCGAGCTTGTCGCCAACGTATTCTTTGGCACGTCCGACAAAAACGGGGGGGATGCAAACGCTTGCAGTTTTGTATTTCATACCGTCATCGCAAATAGCGCGGATCTGCTCCCAGGTAGCATTTTGCGCAAGAAGGGTGTGGTCGCAGACCGAAAGAATCTTCTGATTGTTATCCATTTTTATTGTCTCCTTTATGAAGTTAATATTTCCATTCATTGTATTATAACATTTTTATCCAAAAAAATCAAGATATTTTCGCAAACCTTTTGCGAAACGCACAAATTATTTTACCGTGATAAAAAATTTCAAACGAGTAATTGCATTTAAAGCTCCCGTGTGATATAATACAGGTATCCATCCGAAAAAAGAGGTTAACAAAATGATAAAAGTAGGAATATTCGGCTACGGAAATCTCGGACGCGGAATCGAGTCCGCAATAAGACAGAACAGCGACATGGAGCTCGTCGCGCTTTTCACGCGCCGCGACCCCGAAACAGTGAAAACAAGGACCGAGAACCTGCCCGTGTATCACGCAAGCGAGATAGAGAAGTATAAGAATGATATAGACGTGCTCATCCTCTGCGGAGGAAGTGCGACCGACCTTCCCGTGCAGACACCTGCACTTGCGGAGCATTTTTGCGTTGTAGACAGCTTTGACACGCACGCGCGCATTCCCGAGCACCTTGGCGCAGTCGATGCCGCGGCGAAAAAGGGAAATAAGACCGCGCTCATCTCGTGCGGCTGGGACCCGGGTATGTTTTCGCTCAACCGCCTCTACGCAGGCGCGGTTTTGCCCGACGGAGAGGATTATACCTTCTGGGGCAGAGGAGTCAGTCAGGGACATTCCGACGCGATAAGAAGGATCGACGGTGTGCTTGACGCAAAGCAGTATACCATACCTGTCGAGAGCGCACTTCAATCGGTAAGAGCGGGGGAGGCACCCAAGCTCAGCACACGTGAGAAGCATACAAGAGAATGCTTTGTAGTAGCCGAGGCTGGTGCAGACCTCGACCGCATCGAGCGCGAGATAAAGGAAATGCCCAATTATTTTGCTGATTACGACACGACAGTACATTTCATCTCGATGGAGGAGCTGGAGCGCGACCATAGCGGAATACCGCACGGCGGATTTGTGATAAGAAGCGGAAAGACGGGTATTGACGGTGAGCACAAGCACGTAATAGAGTATAGCCTGAAGCTTGATTCCAACCCCGAGTTTACAGCATCGGTAATCGTCGCGTATGCGCGCGCGGTCGTAAGAATGTACCGTGAGGGAAATTTCGGATGTAAGACCGTCTTTGATGTCCCACCCGTCTACCTCTCGCCCAAATCAAGAGAAGAGCTTGTGAAAATGTTGCTTTGATAAATTGCGATTTAGCGAACGGTCTACAATGTAGGGCGGGGGATTGCTCCCGCCGTGAAAACCTTTTAAAATCAACGAAA
>JBGUSX010000107.1:0-6988 GCA_045132775.1 Eubacteriales bacterium | reverse complement strand
TGGATGAGGAGGTCGCTTTTCCAAGGGCTTCACGTCCTCTGATTACCTTGTTTCGTTGCACAAGAAACCTTATGCCACAAGACAAAATCCACGGTACGACAGTGGCGCACAACTTAATGGCGACCTCCTCATCCACCGCTTACGCGGTCCCCCTTCTCCGCTGGAGAAGGCTATTCGCTAAATTTCAATTTGCCTTACTGTTTTAATGAACTATCCCCATACTCTCCCCCTCGGGGCGGCGAGGGGGCGGGGGGAGTGGGTGGGGGTCGCGGGACGGCTCCAAGCCACCGATAAACTTCAATTTGTAAAATAAACCTACACCGTAATTCCAACGCCGCCTGCGGCATATCACTCGCGCACAGCGCGAATATCACTGCGCCACGCGCAATATCACTTTCGCAAAGCGAAAATATCACCGCAACGCACCGCGTTGCTCGGGTGGGGGTCGCAGGATGGCTCCAAGTCACCGCCAAATTGCAATTTATCAACCAACCTTATTTGAAAACAGGCGCCTCTTCTCCCCCTCGGGGACGCGAGGGGGAGACATCCGCGAGCGGATGTCGGGGGAGGGGGCGGGGGGTAGCGGGACGGAGCAGATCCTCAAATAAGCTCCAATTTAACAAACCAACCTATCAATATCCCTTTTTCAACCCTCACTCTTCATCAGGCTCATCGATCCTGTCGGCTTTGGGTATCTCCACAACACCGGTCTCGGCACCCTCGCCGCCGTCGTCACCGATCCCCCTCTCGCACCAACGCTTGGGCTGACGGTTTTTCAGCCAGAATACCTCCGCGCGAAGATCGGGAGCTACGTAGCTCTCGTCAATGCCAACCGCCAACTCCTCGTACTCGCGTACCTTTTTGCCGGTCTCGGGATCAAAATCAACCTTTTTGAGCTTGTACGTCTTCGGAGTCTTGACACTGTACCCCACAGCCTTCCGATATAATGCGGAAACTACCGAAAAATCAGCCTCAACGCGCCCGATCTCAATAGCATCGGAAAACTTCTGATATTTTTTCTTCCAACGCTCAAAAACCTCAATGGATAGACCGCATTTCTGTGCAATTTCCGCATCGGAATTGCCCTCTTCGGCAAGACGGCGGAGAATTTCAAAGCCGTATTGGTCACACCAATGCCTGTAAGTTCCCTGCCTTGCCACCAATACCCCCCTCTCCCAAGATCGTGCCGTCCTTCAGCTCGATAACGTAGTCGTCGCCGTCAGAATAAGCAACGACCGAGTATTTGCCGAGCGCGGCACTTATCTCCGCCTTGGGAATGCGAATAACACCGCACTGCGAAGCAAGATAAAAAATGTAAGCCGTAAGAATCGAGTTAGCCGCCCTTTCAGCCTGATATTTTTCCCTCTCCGCGCGGATCTGTATGTTCTTGCGAGAAAGCAAATGCCTCATCGCACCAAATTTCTTGATCCTAAAGATCACCTTAAATAAATTCTTCATAATGAAATAAATAACTCCTTTTCAATGTATCAACTCCCGCATCACTTTCAAATTTTGATTTGTCAGTGTGTTACAGTGGACAAACGATTTAAATTACCGCCACGGCTACCATACGCACGTCACTCACACACCGTAGGGGAGGTGCTTGCTCCTCCCGTTCCCAAGCATTTGTTTATTCTTTAGCCATAAGGGTTTTATAATTGTTTGTTAGCGGGACGTCGAACAATTTGCAAGCAAATACGCCGTCCCCTACGGTTTTAAAGTGACGTTTGGTTTATAGACGTGAAATTATTTTAAGCCATTTGCAAATTCCAAACAGACCGTTAAATTGCAATTTACCTATCCAAGAAAAACAGCAATGTAACCGTTTCTATCCTCTCAAAAGGATTTTTTCCATTTTTATAGTGATTTTTTCCATTTACAAACGTAAATTGCGATAGTATAATAAAACCAACGAAATTAAGAACGGAGGAATCTTCCTATGAAACAAATAAGAGTAGGCGTAGTCGGACTCGGTCATCGCGGCAGAGAGGTCTTCAAGCTCGCAGGCGGCTCCTTTGACGAGGTCATTCCCGCAGCGGCATGCGATCTCTTCCCTCACAACTTCTATGAAACACAGTGGCTTTCCGATAGGCCCATCAGCGAGTACTTCCCCGAGTGCGTATTCTACGACAGCTACGACAGAATGCTCGACGAGGCAAACCTCGACGTAGTTATCGTCGAGACGGGCGCGGACGTGCACGCAGAGTTTATCGCAAAAGCACTCAGAAAGAACATCAACGTCCTTACCGATATCCCCGTCGTTGCAAACCTCAAGGAAGCAGAAATGCTCTGGAAGGTCGCGCAGGAGTCAAAGGCAATGGTCTCCGTAGGAGCAAACCCCAACGAGCAGAAATTCTGTGTGCTTTTGCAGGAATTCTACCACAAGGGACTCCTCGGCAAGCCCTACTACCTCGAGGCAGAGTATATCCACTGGGAGCTCAACGCAGTAAGCAAGCACCTCCACGAAAACGGCGACTGGAGAAAGCTTCTCTCCCCCATCCGTTACTGCACTCACTCGCTCGGTCCCCTTCTCACCGTAGTTGAGAACGACCTCAGATACGTCAGCGCATTCGGTACAGGTCCCCAGACTCCCGAATCCAAGAAGGACGACATGGTAGCCGCACAGTTCCAGACCGAAGACGGTGTTATCGTCCGCCTTCTCAGAAACGGACGCTGCAGAGCCGAGTGCGGAAGACACAATTACCGCGTGTTCGGTACCGAGGGCTACATGGAGAAGATCGAGAGAATGGAAAACGCTCACATCCGCTATAACTCCATGCGCGAGCTAGATACCAAGCTCCACGAGATCAGCGGCGAGAAAATGCCCCCCGCGTACAAGGATAACCCGAAGGCTGTCGGACACGGCGGCATGGATTTTGCAATGCTCGACCACTTCTTTGATGCAGTAATCAACAATAAGCCCGCCCCCATCTCGCTCCGTCAGGGACTCGCCATGACCCTCCCCGGCATCTACGCAGAGGAATCCGTAAAGCGCGGCGGCCAGGTCATGAGAATGAAATATCCGTGGGACGAGGATTGGACTGCAGAATTTGATTGATGCTTGGCATCAATCAAGTGATATTCGCGCTTCGCGCGAGTGATATGCCGACCTTGTTGGCGTGATATTCGTGCTTTGCACGAGTGATATTTTTCGCTTACGCGAAAAGCTGTCTGTAAAGGAGACACAAATGTACACAATAAATAAGATCACTTCAAACCACACCGTCGACTTCGCCGCAGAGGAGCTCAAAAAGTATCTGCGCATGATGATGCCCGAGTGTGGCGACATCGCGATAAATTATGACCCCGAAGCGCAGGACGGCTTCCGCCTCGGTCTTATGTCCGACTTCTCTCTTGACACATCGGATGCCGAGAACGTCGAGCTCGACGACATCATCTACGTCGATTGCGACGAAAAGGGCGGAATCATCGCAGGCTCTAACTACCGCTCGATACTCATCGCGGTATACGAATATCTCCGCCACAACGGCTGCCGCTGGCTCTTCCCGGGTGTCGACGGAGAATATATACCCATGCAGGATGTCGTACCCGTAAAGTACAGACACAAGGCAGACGTCCGCCTCCGCGGTCACGCGACCGAGGGAGCTATGATACAGCAGAACCTCGTCGAGATCATCGACTTTCTCCCCAAGGTCGGACTCAATGCGTACATGTACGAGTTCAAGGTCTCGGGCTACTACAATTGGTTCTACAAGCACCTGAAAAATCAGGAGAACAGACCCTCCGAGGAGGTCAGCTACAAAAACCGCCTTGCGTGGAAGATGCACATCGAATCCGAGATATCCAAGCGCGGACTTGAGTATCACGGAATGGGACACGGCTTTACCACCGACCCCTTCGGCATCGACTCAAAGGGCGGACCCGAGGAAGCCGAGAAAAAGGAAGCTATGCAGTATATGGCAATGATGGACGGAGAGCGCAAGTTCTTCCGCAACCTCCCCATATACACCAATTTCTGCATGTCGAATGCAAAGGCAAGGAGCACAGTTGCCGACTACGTCGTTGACTTTGCTGCCGAGCATACCCACATGGACTTCTTGCACGTCTGGCTCTCGGACGGTTCAAATAACCAGTGCGAGTGCGAGGAGTGCCAGAAGAAGAGACCTTCCGATTGGTACGTAATGCTTCTCAACGAGATCGACGAGAAGATGACCGCGCGTGGGCTTACCACCCGCGTAGTATTCATTGCCTACGTCGATACCACCTACGCACCTCTTACCGAGTCGATAAAGAACCCCGACCGTTTCCATTTGCTCATCGCCCCCATCTTCCGCGACTACGGAATGACAGTTCCCGAGACAAAGACCCCGATGGGAGAGTATAACAGAAACAAAAACAAGTTCCCCCGTGACCTCGGCGAATACGTCGACCACATAAACGAGTGGAGAAAATTCTTCGGCGGAAAGGCAATCGCGTTTGAATATCACTTCTGGCGCACACCCGCCTACGACCTCTCATCGCTCGATAACGCGAGAAGAATTTACGAGGACACCCGCTTCTATAAGGAGAACGGATTTGGCGGCGCGCTTGAGGACGGCTCACAGAGAGTCTTCTTCCCGAACGGTCTCGCGTTCTACACAGCAGGAAGAACCACCTATGATATGTCTATCCCCTTCGACGATATCGTTGAAGACTACTTCTCCCACGCATACGGCAAGGATTGGAGAGAGTTCTACGATTACCTTTCGCAGTTCTCCGAGATACTTCCCTACGATTATTTCAGCTTCAACCGCGCAAGCGTGCGCGAAAGCGTATATTACGACCCGAAGCGCGCCGAGAAGATCGCCTCGATCAAGGAGCTGACGAAGAAGGGCCGCGAGCTCATCAAGGCACACTATAACTCGGACGAGAGAGTGCAGACCGTCTCGGTCAGACTTCTCGAGCAGCACGCAGACCTCTGCGACCTCATCTCCGAGTGGATGATCGAGAAGGCGCTCGGACACGATGAAAAATCGGAAGAAGAATTCCAGCGAATCCGCGTCGAGTTCGGAAAGCGCGAGCAGGCGATGGAGATGTACTACGACCATTGGCAGTTCTTCGGCGAATACGAGCTTGTCCAGCTCCTCAAAACACCCGAAAACAAGGACGTAATCATCATCGAGGAGTAAAAAATTCACCCAAATTTCAATTTTGCAAATTTGCACAAAAAACACCTTAAAATCGCTAAAAAACACGGTTTTGAACAAATACAAAAAACACACGGAAAATCCGTGTGTTTTTTGCATAAATATTCATTCAAATTTTGATTTGTCGAACTGTTGCGAATAGCCTTCTCCAGCGGAGAAGGGGGACCACGAAGTGGTGGATGAGGAGGTCGCCATTAGAAAGTGCGACACGTTGTTTTGTGGATTTTGCCTTGTGACATAAGGATTCTTTTGCAACAATACAAGGTTCTCAAAGGACGTGAAACCCACAAAAGGGCGACCTCCTCTATCCACATATTTCGCTTCGCTCAAACTCAACCTCGCAAGCGAGGTCGACGCTAGCGCGGTCCCCCGTAAAGCGCGTTTTGCTTGCAAAAGGTGCTACGAGGGCTTGCCCGAGTTGTTCTCCGCTGGGGAAGGCTTAACTCCCCGCTAAATTGCAATTTATCCCCATCAAAACAGCCGAGGAAAGAGCTTTTCCTCGGCTGTAAAATATTCAAATCAAAAGCATCGCAAACACTGTCAGCACGATCAAGAATCCGAAATTGAACGCGGAGAACATACCGATATACTGCGCCGTCTTCCCCTTGACGTGCGAGGTGTACTCGCGGAATGTAATGAGGCTCGCAAGCGAGGAGATAAGCGTTCCGACACCGCCGATATTGACACCAAGCAAGAGCTCCTTGTAGTTATTCGTAAATTCCGAAAGCAATATTGCACTCGGCACGTTACTTATAACCTGGCAGGAGCCGATCGCGGTCAGAAGCGTGTTCTTTTCAAGCAGCATCGAGAAAAATTCGTTCACAAATCCGATCCTCGACACATTTCCCGCAAGTAAGAAAAAGCAAACGAACGTGAGCAAAAGCGGATAGTCGACCTTGCGGAGTGCATCCTTATCGGTAAAGAACACCGCAAAGAAAATTACGGGCAGACAGATGTAATAAGGAACGATTCTGAAAACGGTCAATATCGCGAAAACGAAAAGAACAAGATAGAATATAGCCTTTTTCTTGCTCGAGACCCTCTCGACCTCGCCCGTAAGCTCAAGCGGCTCCTTTTTGATAAAGAAACAGCAAACCGTGAACATCACGATCGAGAGCAGGAACGGCAGAACCATAATTCCCATAAATTCCACCGTGGGAATATTGAATTTCGTGTAGATGTAAAGGTTTTGAGGATTGCCAAAGGGTGTCAGCATACCGCCGAGATTCGCGGCAATGTTCTGCAAAATAAAGATCGGAGCCATGTACTTCTCTTTTCCCGTAGCCGAGAGCGAGAGATAGCCCAAGGGCAAAAAGGTCAGAAGCGCCATGTCGTTGGCGAGGAACATTGAGCCTATAAAGGTTATGTAAACGAGCGCAAGAGAGAGCGTGCGCGTGTTTCCCGTAAGCTTGACTATCTTCTTTGCGGTGAGGGTAAAAAACCTGATGTTTTTGAGCGCGCAAATGACCGCCAACGTGCAGAAAAGACAGGTCAGAGTCTTAAGATCAAAATATCCGAGATACTCCGCGTCGGGCTTTACAATAAAGCAAGAAACAAGCGCCAATACCGCCGCGATAACGAGCACTGTATTCTGTTTTACAAATCCGAGCACCCTGCCGCCCGCAAGCTCGAGCGCGCGCAGAATATCGTGAGCGTGAAAATGCGGTCTCCTCGGAGCCACGTGCTGTCTGTTCATATTCTCTCCCCCTTCGGTAAAAATTCGCAAACCAAGGGTAGAGTATATCACTAAATGAAGGATTTGTCAAGCACTTTTTTCACATCCGTTCAAATTTTGATTTGGCGGTGGGTTACACCAACGTAGGGCGGGGGGGGGGGGGGGG
>JBGUSX010000106.1:0-4395 GCA_045132775.1 Eubacteriales bacterium | reverse complement strand
CGTTGCAAAAGAATCCTTGCGCCACAAGGCAAAATCCACAGAACCACCGTGGCGAACGTCTTAATGGCGACCTCCTCATCCACCACTGCGTGGTCCCCCTTCTCCGCTGGAGAAGGCTATTCGTTAAATTGCAATTTATTTGGCAAGCATAGAGTCTGCGGCTGATAAAATTCCTATTTTTCCGCTTTCGTATGTAAGTCCGCCCTGGAAGAACACTGTGTAGGGTGGGCGCATGGGTCCGTCTGCCGAGAGCTCGATAGATGCTCCCTGCACGAACGCTCCTGCCGCCATTATGACCTCGTCGGTATATCCAGGCATTGCCCAGGGCATCGGAGTTACGAATGAATCGACGGGTGAGCCCTTCTGTATTCCCTCGCAGAATTTGCAGAGTAGCTCAGGCTTGCCCGTGATGACGGTCTGGATTATATCCGAGCGCATTTCGTTCCACTTGGGGCTTACGTTATATCCGAGTGCCTCGAAAACGTATGCCGCAAGGTGCGCGGTCTTGAGCGCCTGCGCGGTGGTATGCGGCGCGTAGAAGAGTCCCTTATACATATTCTTGGTCTGTCCGACCGTAGCTCCAACCTCAAGTCCGCATCCGACGCTCGTGAGTCTGTACGACGCGAGCTCGACGGCGCGCGCGCTACCTGCTATGTAGCCTCCCGTTTCTGCCATTCCGCCTCCGGGGTTCTTTATAAGCGAGCCGATGATCATATCCGCACCGACTGCTGTGGGCTCGCGAGTTTCGGTGAACTCGCCGTAGCAGTTATCTACGACGACGTATGTTTCGGGAGATATTGATTTTACGAATTTGACCGCCTCGCCTATCTCGTCGACGGTGAGGGTCTTACGGTTGAGATATCCCTTTGAACGCTGGATGAAGATGACCTTGACGGGTTTGCCTCCGTCCATCTCTTCGCGGAGAGTTTTGCCTATCTCGTCGAAATCAAAGGCATCGTTCTTGAGGTCTATCTGCTTATATCTTACGCCAAAGTCGGCAAGCGAGCCGTTTCCACTGTCGCCTGCGATTCCTATGACCTCCTCAAGCGTATCGTAGGGCTTGCCTGCGATCGAGCACATGAGGTCGTGAGGGCGCAGAAGTCCGAAGAGTCCTATGGTGAGCGCTTGTGTGCCGTTGACGATCTGATGGCGGACGAATGCCACCTCGGCTCCCATCACGTCTGCCCAGATCTTGTCAAGGATGTCGCGTCCTCTGTCGTCGTAGCCGTAGCCAGAGGTGGTGTCGAAGTTGGTTGCGGCAACGCGGTGCTCACGGAATGCGTCCATTACCTTATTTGTGTTTTCGTAGGATATTTCGTCGATTTTTGCAAAGATGGGTGCGAGGTCGCGTTCTGCCTTTGCGGCGATGTCGGTTATTGTTTTTGAGAATTGCATTTTTGGGTTTCCTTTATTTGATTATTATTTATTCATCTTCGTAGACTTGGTAATAATACCATTTTATTGGATTTTCGAGGATATACTTTTTTCTTGTTTCGTAGTCCTTTTGGTTGCGGATAACGTGGTCGTAAAATGAACGTTGGAAAAGTTTTTCTATTCCGAAGCGTTGTTTGCATATCCGTGACGTCAGCGATTTGTATGTGCGAATTACGTCGTTCATTGTAGGGGAGGTGCTTGCTCCTCCCGTGTTTTTTATAAGTATAATCATGTGGATATGGTCGGGCATTATGACATATTCGTCGATCAAAATGTTTTTGTATCTTTCTTCGAGGTCTGACATTTGTTCTTCAACCAGCTCGCCTATTTTAGACAATTTAGTGGCGGGAGGAGCAAGCACCTCCCCTACGGGCGCAAAGCGTGCCTTGGAGGAAATTTGTTGCCGTGAAGAAAATTCAAACCGTTCGACAAATCAAAATTTAAAAAAACGCAAAACAGGCTCACGGTAGTGAGCCTGTTTTGTGTTTTTCCTTATTTACTGAGCTCGAAGGAAAGTCTGTAGAGCTTTTCCATCTTTGATTTTCTCTGCGCGCATGCATCCTTCATAGACTCGACCTCTTCAGCTGTGAACTTTTCAAGGTCTCCGTCCTTGAGCTTGCCCTTATACATACGGTCAAGCACAAGCGCGTAATTGATATCGATATCGGTGATCATACCATTCTTTATTGCCATTACGACGTTGCTCTTGCCCTCGATAAGACAGCTTACCGCTCCCGCACCCATCTGCGTTGCGTGGAGTCTGTCACGAAGTGTGGGCGAGCCGCCGCGCACGACGTGTCCGAGACGTGCGAACTTTGTCTCGATTCCCGTCTGCGCCTCGAGCTTCTTAACAAATTCCTCGCTGTACTTATTTGTGGTATTTGCGCTCATTCCCTCTGCAAACACGCCGATCATTCCGCGCTTACCGTGCTCTCTTGCCTCTCTGAATTTGCCTATCGCATAATCCTCGTTAAAGGGAAACTCGGGAATTGCGATCGCTACTGCACCTGCAGCTACGCCCGCGTAAAGCGCGATCATTCCGCACTCGCGTCCCATGACCTCGATGATGTTACATCTTGCGTGAGATTCGCAGGTCTCTCTGAGTGCGCCGACCATGTCTATGACCGTGTTCATTGCGGTATCGAAGCCTATGGTATATTCTGTTGCGGTGATGTCGTTATCTATCGTACAGGGTACTCCGATCGAGGGGATACCGCGGTTTGTAAGATCAGTCGCTCCGCGGAAGGTTCCGTCTCCTCCGAGCGCAACGATTGCGTCGATCTGATTCTCCTCGCAGGTCTTTATTGCCTTTGCCATACCCTCTTCGGTCTTGAACTCGGGGCAACGGGAGGAATAAAGGATCGTTCCGCCCATGGTGATAATATTTGATACCGCGCGGTTGTCAAGGGGACGGATATCTCCGTTTATCAGTCCCGAGTATCCACACTGGATTCCTACTACCTCAATGCCCTCATTTATCGCTTTTCTCGCAACGGCTCTTATTGCCGCGTTCATACCCGGTGCATCGCCTCCCGAGGTAAGCACTCCGATCTTTCTGAACTTTGCCATTTCTATACTTCCTTTCGCGCGCGCCGAAAATTTACTATATTCTTCTGTAAACCGACACGCTTTTTCACTGTAAACCAAACTACCCATATTGTAATACTTTTCTCCAAAAAAATCAAGACTTTATCAAAAATTTAACAATTATTTTTTCACTTTTCTACAATATACTCAAATTTGTGTTGTAATTGCGTTATATTTGTTGTATAATAAGTAAAAATGACGAAGGAGGAGTGGAATTGTGAGCAAATGCTTTCTGTGTCCGCGAGCTTGCGGTGCCGATCGCGAGGGCGGCAAGCTCGGGATATGCCACGCGCCTGCCGATCTCTCGGTTGCAAAGGTCATGCTTCACGCGTGGGAGGAGCCCTGTCTTGTGAGTGGCGCGGGCGCGGGAACGATTTTTTTCTCGGGCTGCAATCTCGGGTGCATCTTTTGCCAGAACAGAGCGATAAGCCGCGGCGGTTGCGGAGATATTCTGAGCGAAGGCGAGCTTGAAAAGGAGATCTTCTCCCTTATCGATCGCGGTGCCTCCTGCATTGAATTTGTGACTCCTACGCACTACACCGACAAGTTAGCTTCCCTTCTTATGCGGATAAAAAAGGATATTCCCGTTCCCGTTGTGTGGAACAGCGGAGGGTATGAATCTGTCGAGTCGCTACGACTCCTTGACGGTCTTATTGACATTTATATGCCCGATTTTAAATATTTTTCCCCCGAGTTATCAAAAAAATACTCCGCCGCGGCTGATTATGCCACAGTCGCGCTTGATGCGCTCAAAGAGCAATTACGCCAGGTCGGGCAGCCCCTATACAACAAAGACGGTATGCTTTTACGCGGCGTTATCGTGCGGCATCTGATACTTCCCTCTCACCGCGCGGACTCGATTGCCGTGCTTGAGCTTATTGCACGCGAGATTGGTGCGGAAAAGGTCATTCTGAGTCTTATGGGACAGTACACTCCCGATTTTTATATTGACTATGAGCTTGAGAACGGCGAAAATGAGAACTGTAAGAATCTTCGCAGAAGACTGACCTCCTTTGAATACGACAGCGTTCTCTCCCGCGCGACAGACCTCGGATTTGACGGTTATTTCCAGAGTCTTGACTCGGCGAGCAAGAATTTCACTCCCGATTTTTGAATAAGTAAAATTGTATTTATCCAGCAGGCACTTCAAATTTTGATTTAGCGAACAGCCTTCTCCAGCGGAGAACAACTCGGGCGAGCCCTCGTAGCACCTTTTGCAAGCAAAACGTGCTTTACGGGGGACCACGAAGTGGTGGATGAGGAGGTCGCCATTAGGATGTATTTCACGGGAGTTGTGTGGATTTTGCCTTGTAGCACAAGGATTCTTCCGCAACGAAACAAGGCTCACAAAAGACGTGAAAACCACAAAAGGGC
>JBGUSX010000105.1:0-8673 GCA_045132775.1 Eubacteriales bacterium | reverse complement strand
TGAAAACCTTTTAAAACCAACGAAGCGGCGGGAGCAAGCCCCCGCCCTACGTTGGTGTAACACACCGCCAAATCAAAATTTGAAATTTAAGTTACAAAAAAAACCCGTCGGCACCGCCGACGGGTTTTTTTATGTTGTTTTTGGTTTTTGTTTGGATATTAGTATCCAACCTTTTCCCAGCACTCGAAGGGAGCTGCGATCTCGTCGCTGATGTAAACCTGTGTCTTCTTGGTCTGAAGCATGGAGCTCGGTACCAAAGGAGTGACAGGACCGTGTGTTACGAGACGGCTGGTCATTCTCTGCCAGGAGGAGAAGGTGCAGTTGGTGAGAAGCGCGTGAACCTCAATTCTCTCCTTAGCACGCATTACGTCGATAGGACCAATGGTTGCAGCCTTGGGGGGAACGTTTGCGATGTCACCCGACTGACCGAAGCATCCGTGGAGAGAGTTCTGCATAATGGTCATGGGATGGAGGGTTACGATCTTTGCGGGCTGGCTGAGCCATTCCTCGATGTCGCCGCTTCCCATGAACTCGGGGATGGGATCAACGAATGCAACGTGTCCTGCCCATCCGGGAGAGGTGGAGATGATGTCCGCGCCACCCTCGGAGATATCGTTGATTATCTTGGAGTAATCATTGATATTTGCGTTTGTGGGGTAGTGAACGTTGGACAAGGGCATACGGAGCTTGGGATCGATCTGATATACGAAGTATTTGAGCATCGAGTGAACGAAGCCTGCCTCGTATGTCTCGGGAGCGATGTTGCCGTCCTGGTCAGCCCACTCGTCCTCTGCGAAGATATGTACCTTGGAGCAGTCAACCTTGAAGTAGTTGATGAGCTGTGCGAGAGGGATGTAGGTATCGGGCTCGGGGTTTCCGAGGATCATTGTAAATGTTCTGCCTGCCTCGCTTGCTTCCTTAAGGCGAGTGAAGAGTGTGGAGATGAGAACGGGGTGGGGGTTCATCATTACCTTTACCTCGAACTCGGGGTGCCACCAAGCCTCTCTCTTTTCAAGATCCTTGCCTGAAAGCTTACGCACTCTGTCGCATACCTCTTTATCCTTGAAGGGTACGAACTCTGCAGCGTTGAAATTGAACTTCGTTGCGGGGTCGAAAATTACGTCTTTCATTTGTATATTCTCCTTTTAAAGATTTTTTATTTTACCTGTTTTCCGCCAAGGAAAACATTTTGAACCTTGAATTTGTCATCTACGATGATGAGGTCAGCGCGGTATCCCTTTGCGATCTCTCCGCGGTCGGAAAGCGAGAGAAGGGTCGCGGGGTTAGTGGATGCGTATTTGAATGCCTGGCAGACCGATGCACCCGTATGTACCATAATATTCTGGCACGGTCCGTCGAGGATCATCTTTGAGCCTGCGATCTCTCCTGCAAAGTCAAAGTTGATATCGTCCGCACCCTCGTAGAGATCGCCGTCCGGTATCGGTCCGTGCTCAACGAAGGAGTCTGCGATAAGTATTATACGGTCATCGCCCTTGATCTTTTTGATGAGTCTCTGCATGTAGGGATCGACGTGTATGCCTATCTTGTCGCAGATCAGCTCGACGTAGATGGAGTCGTTATAGAGTGCGGTCTCGTCAACGCATGCGGTTCGGCACTCGGGGTATCGGTAGAGCGTTCCGGTTGCGTTTGTGTGGTGTGTTGCGAGCTTAAGATCGTATTTTTTGAGCATCTCAATATCCTTAGGCTCAGCTTCACTGTGTGCGACAGAGAAGATCGCCTTCGGGTTTACGCTCTTGGCGTATTTTACGAATTCCTCGATGTTCTCTCTTTCGGGAGCTACGCACCAGACGAGCGCAAGCTCACCGACCTCGTCAACGACCTTTTTGTATTTATCAGCATTGACAACGTCTTTCCAAGGATTGTTTTCTCTGTTACATCCGAAATTTGGGTTAAGGTAGGGGCCTTCCATATAGAATCCGATGATGTTCTGTGCCTCGGGCATTGCCCCCTTTATCAGCTTGATGGCATCAACGTACTGCTCTGCATTCATGCTGAAATAGAGTGCGGGAAGGACGCTTGTGACTCCGTGATCAAGCAGGGTATTCGCGGCTTTGATCGGGTCCTCGGTAAAGAAGGTCTCGCCGTCTGCGTGGGTGTGGATATCGATAAGTCCGGGGCCTACGTATTTGCCGTGGGCATCGATATTTTTCGTGTTTTGCGGGATATTTATTTTCTTTCCGAAATCTGCAATGCTGTCTCCGTCGATCAAAATCGTACCATTTGGAATGTAATGATCGGGTAAAACTATCGTTGCGTTTGTGATTGCGAGCATATTTTATCTCCTTTTTGGATTTATAAAATGATTATACAACGAAAAAAACGCCTTGTCAACGGGTTAAAAAAACGAAAATTTTCGACTTTTTACAGGCAAGGGGTTGAAATGGGCTATGCGGAGGTGTATAATTATGTCAAAGTTTTCTGATGGAGGGTTACTATGGATCTGAAAAAGCTTGCAGTCCTTGCCAACGTATCGGTATCCACGGCATCAAAAGCCTTTTCCGGTAGCAGAGAGGTTAGCGAGAGCACTCGCGAGGCGGTCTTTTCGGTAGCGAAGGAGCACGGTTGTTTTGAGAAATACTACAAGCCTAAATATGAAAAAAGAGTGATCGCGCTACTGTGTCCCGAGATACTCGGAATACATTATGGCAAAATGGCGACCGACATGGAGCGCGAGATAAGCGAGCGAGGAGATACTCTGCTTATTTCGGTGACGAATTTTTCACATAAGACACAAAACGAGCTTATCGATTATTACGTTAAATTTTGTCACGTAAGCGGCATTATCATCATTGAGCCGAAGGGGAATATCAAAAGCGTGCAGGGAGTGCCGATCGTAAGAATAGATTTTGAAAACGAGTTGCGCAAGACCGACTGCGTTAAGACCGAGATCGCGCCCGCTATGGACGAGGCGATAGAGCATCTTATCTCTCTCGGACACGAGCGGATCGGATTCATCGGGGAAAAATACGCGACACCCGAGGAGGAGTTCTTTATCTCTGCGATGGGGCGCAATGCTCTTGAAATAAATGATGGCGATATGATCGTAAGCGACCGCAGATTCGAGGATGCGGGATATTTTGCGATGAGTGAGATGCTTATGAGGGACGACCGCCCGACTGCGATCTTTGCGGCATACAGTCACATTGCTCTCGGAATTATGCAGAGACTCAAGGAGGAGGGAATGGAGGTTCCGCGCGACCTTTCGCTTATCTGTATGGATGATATTGAGGCAATGCATTATTCGGAGAAGAGCATGTCCTCAATAAAAATGCATCTTGATGAGCTTTCGCACTCCGCGATCGATATGCTCTACAAGAAAATGGAGGAAAAGGCGCAGAGTCCTCGTATTGAAATGATAGTGATACGTGAGTTTTCTGTGGGTGAGACGGTCGGCAAGATATAAAAAATACCCTTTGGCTACGGTTTCTTTTAAAATCGCACCAAAGGGTTAATTTTATCGGTACTGCTTTCTGTATTCAAGCGGGGTTCTGCCGGTAAGCTCTCGGAAGCGGAGAGAGAAGTAGCTTGGGCTGTCAAAGCCGCATTTACGGCCGATCTCCTCAACCGAGTCCGAGGAGTAGCGGAGCAGCTGCTTTGCGTGAGAAACTCGGATGCGCTTCAGCTCGTCCATGACCGAGCAGGTATGATTTTTTGCAAAATATCGGCAAAGTGAGTATTTATCCATTCCAACGTCCTCGGCGATCTCGTCGAGCGAGAGGGGACGGGGGTAGTTTTTTATCAGATAGTTGCGCACCTTGTCGATCGTTTCATCGGTGTTTTTGGTTATTGCGCAGAAAAGCTCGGCTAAGTAGCTGTATCCCGCCGCAGAGAGACGGAGGTCGTCAGTTTCGTCTGCCTGCGCGTATTCCAGCAGCATTGAGGTCTCTTTCTCGAGCGAGTCCGGGCATTTGAACGCAAACGCGGTTCGGTTACCTAATGAGTAATTTATTATGCGGTCGTCTGCTTCAAAGGTCACCCAGCCCGTATGGAACGCGCCGCCTATGGCACGGTATGCGTGTGGGGCATCGTGTCTCATAAAAATTCCCTCGCCTTCGGAAAGGGTGAAGGTTTCCTCGCCAACGTAGAATACGCCCTTGCCCTTTTTGACCCAGATGATCTGATTCCAGGACGGTCCGGGCTTGCGAGTTACTGAATTTTGATTGATATGCTCACCAATGCTGCGGAGCTTGAAGGGAAGAGACGCGGGGTGTTCGAAATTTGTGTATTCTGTAATGTCCATTTGCAATATCCTTTTGATTTTAATGAGAAAAATGTATCTGTGGGTTGTTTTTTTACAATATGATTATATCACGGAACTTTTTGTTTTCAAGGCGGATATGCCGGAGTTTACAGAAAATTTAAAAAGCTCTTGACGTTTTAAGCGTCAAGAGCTTTTTGCGTTTGCTTGAGAATTATTCCTCGCCCTCGGGCTCGAGGTCAACCTCTTCCTCGTCAAAGATCTCGCCGATCTCGCTTCCGCAAGCGGGGCAGAGAAGGGTCTCCTCGTCGAACGCAGAGCCGTCGAAGCATACGGTCTCTCCGCAGGAGGGGCAGAGGATCTCGTAGTATTCCTCGTCGTCGCAATAACCGCAGTCGTCGCAGAAATCGCAGGCATCGCAGTCACCGTCGCACTCGTCCTCATCATCCCATTCCTCGTCGTCATCCTCGTCGTCCATGTCGAGAAGCACCTCTTCAACGTCGCCAAGGTCCTCGTCAAGCTCCTCACAGTAGTCAGCGAGCTCGCCGATGTCGTACTCAACGTCCTCGATCTCAAGTGCCATTTCCTCGCAAAGCTCGAGGAGCGCGTTTATGATCTTTGCCTCGGGGGTATCCTTTTTGTCAAGTCCCATACCCTCACAAAGTCCTTTGATATAAGCAGTTCTTTCGGTAAGTGTCATTGTTTTGTCCTCACTTTCGTATTATTTATTGATTGGGGGGGGCTGAAGTCATTCGGATGCAGAAGGCGTGATTTGGTTCTCGTAGCCGTACAGGAGTACGGCAGAGAGCCAAAGCGCGGCTAAAAAGCCACATATTATTGAAGAAATCCGCCGTAATTTCGGCGGATTTCAACATTTTAATATGAAAACACCTCAAATTTAGGTTGTGCTTTTTTAGCTATTTGAGTGGCTTTTGTTCTGCGCTGAATGAGTCAGCTCCTTATGCTCTGGAGAGGTACTCGCCTGTACGAGTGTCGATCTTGAGCATATCGCCTACGTTGATGAAGAGCGGTACCTTGATGATCGCGCCTGTCTCAAGAGTTGCGGGCTTTAATGTGTTGGTTGCGGTGTTACCTGCAAAGCCGGGATCGGTCTCGGTAACCTCGAGCTCAACGAAGATGGGGGGTTCTACGCCGAATACGTTGCCCTTGTAGGAGATGATCTTGCACATCATCTCTTCCTTTACGAACTTGAAAGAATCGCCAAGCTTGTCCGCGTTAAGAGGAAGCATGTCGAAGGTCTCCATGTCCATGAAGTAGTAAAGATCGCCGTCGTTGTAAGAATACTGCATATCCTTTCTCTCGATGTAAGCGTTCTCGTACTTATCTGTGGGGCTGAATGTCTTTTCAACAACAGCTCCGGAAATTACGTTTTTAAGCTTTGTACGAACGAAAGCTGCACCCTTACCGGGCTTAACGTGCTGGAACTCGATAACCTGATAAACGTTACCGTCCATTTCGAATGTAATACCGTTCTTGAAATCGCCGGCTACTACCATAATTTGAATACCTCCAAAAATATAAGTCAGTGTGATTGCCGCTATACCGCCAAAAGAGGCGAGAGCGGTGCATAATTTTACAGTTAATTATATAACATTACAGTCTCTTTTTCAAGGGGGCGCGGATAGAAATTTGTAAATTTTCTGTTACGCGGAGACGAAAAAGTGATTTTTCGGTGCTTTAAAGGTCGGTTTTTTTGACCGTTTCGCCCGAAAGGGTCTTGATATCTATGCTTTTTCCGTCGTATATTGCGTAGGTTTTCGGGTTGTTGTTCTTGGGTAAGCTGACAGAGCCTGGGTTTACGCAAAGGATACCGCCCTTGTTTTCCGCCATAAGCACGTGGGTGTGACCCGAGAGAAAGATCGAGCCCTCGGGCATAGGCGGGAGGTTATCGGGGGAATAGACGTGCCCGTGCGACATATATATCGAGCGGTTATTTTCTGCGTCGAGCACGCAGGCGGTGGTTGACATTACGGGGAAGGAAAGCACCATCTGGTCAACCTCCGCTTCGCAATTTCCGCGCACGCAGATGAGCTTGTCCGCGACCGCGTTGAGCATTTCGATAACTTTTTTGGGTGCGTAGCCTTCGGGCAGGTCATTTCTTGGACCGTGGTAGAGAATGTCTCCGAGAATAAGTATTTTTTCGGCATTTTCGCGTTTGAATGCATCGAGCATTGCCCGGCAGCACACAGCGTCGCCGTGTATATCGGAAGCTATAAGGAGTTTCATTTTTTGTCCTTTCTTATCGTGTTTGACCGTTACCGTTTATGAGATATTTCTCGGTGGTGAGGGCATAGAGACCCATAGGACCTCTTGCGTGGAGCTTTTGGGTCGAGATACCTATCTCGGCACCGAAGCCGAACTCACCTCCGTCGGTGAAGCGCGTAGATGCGTTGACGTAGACCGCCGCGGCATCTGTATATTTTCTGAAATATTCTGCGTTTTCGATATTGTTTGTGATTATCGCTTCGCTGTGTCCCGTATTGTATCTGTTGATGTGGTCAACCGCCTCTTTGGTGGAGCCTACCACCTTAACGGCGAGGATGTAGTCGTCGTACTCGGTTTCAAAGTCGCTCTCGGTGGCATTGGCGGCTGTGGGGAGGATCTTGCGCGTGTGCTCGTCTCCTCGGATCTCAAGGGTGTATTTTTTCGCGACCTCTGCGGCGAATTTGGGAAGGAAAGCTTCTGCGACCGAAGAGTGAACGAGCAGAGTTTCTATCGCGTTACAAACTGCGGGGCGAGAGCATTTTGCGTTGATGGCGACCTTGACCGCCATATCGATATCCGCGCTCTCGTCTACGTATAGGTGGCAATTACCCGCTCCCGTTTCAATGACGGGAACCTTTGATTTTTCGACGACGGCTGAGATAAGTCTTTTACTTCCGCGCGGGATCAGAACGTCAATAAGTCCGCGCGCTGACATAAGCGCGTTGGCACCCTCGTGACCGAGAGAAGAGTCGACAAAGCCCAATACATCGGGCGAGATGCCGTTTTTTTCGATGCAGGAGCGCATCAACTCAATAAGGCAGATATTTGTGCTTGCCGCCTCACGGCCTCCGCGGAGGACGGTCGCGTTGCCTGTTTTGAGACATAGCGCGGCGGCATCAACGGTGACGTTGGGTCTTGCCTCGTATATGATAGCCACGACACCGAGCGGCACGCGCGTGCAGTTTATCTCGAGTCCTCCGGGGGTGGTCCATCTCTCTCCCGAGCCGACAGGGTCCTTGAGCCCCACGAGCGCGCGGAGGGAATCGGCGATGCCCGATATTCTTGCTTCGTTGAGCATAAGACGGTCGAGCATCTGAGGGGGGACTCGGTTTTCTGCCGCCTTATCGATATCCTGCTTGTTTGCTTTGATTATCTTGTCGGCATTTTCGGTCAGTGCACACGCGATGTCCTCAAGTATTCTGTTTTTCACCTGCGTATTCTGTACGGCGAGGGTGCGTGACGCTTCTTTAGCCTTCTCGCATATTTTTAAAACTTTGCTTTGAACTTCCATTTTAATCTCCATTCCGCCGCGCGCGGCGATATAAATAGCAATCAATGAATTTTGCTTTGGCAAAATTCGGGCGTGAAACGGTTTTTTCCCTATAAGTGAGGAATTGCTTTCACGCTGTTTCTCCGGGGTTATTCTTTTACAAGTATCTTTTCTATTTCAAGTATATAAACTCTGTGAAAATCGTCTGCAGGGTAGTGCTTTATGTGATCGGTGTCGACAAAGCACTCCTTTTTAAGCATATCAGCGTATGCTTTTTTGCAGATAAAAGCGAGCTTTGACTGTTCTATGACCTTGACACCGTCGATATCGGTGCAGGTAAGGGAACATTCTTTTAGTTTATCGGTATCTCTGCCCGACTTCGTTCCGCACACCTTGAGGGCGGTGCGGTAATCCTCCGGGAGCACGCAGAGAGAAAATCTGTCTGCCTTTTCAGTGAGGGTATAGGTGTGTCTTTGCGGACGCACGTAAACCGTTGTGACGGGCTTGTTCCAAAGAACTCCGAGTCCGCCCCAGCTGGCAGTCATGGCATTTGCTCCGCTTTCCTTTGTTTCGTCGGGCGCGGTTATCAGTAACCAATCCTTACCGATAAGACGGAAGGGGGAGTCGTTGAGATCTTCGGGTGCTATTTCGCGAAAGCTTGACATATCTATCTCCTTAAACGATTTAGTTGACTAAATTATACCACGCTTTTATCAATAAATCAACGGGTATTTATAATATTTTAGCCTGCAAGGATATTTTATTCGGAATATCGCTTTTTTGTTATCGTGTGGTAAATTGCAATTTAGCGGTCTGTTTGAAATTTGCAAACGGCTTAAAATAACTTCACGTCTATAAACCAAACGTCACTTTAAAACCGTAGGGGAGGTGCTTGCTCCTCCCGCTAACAAACAATTATAAAACCCTTATGGCTAAAGAAGAAACAAACGCTTTAGAA
>JBGUSX010000104.1:0-5322 GCA_045132775.1 Eubacteriales bacterium | reverse complement strand
CCACTTCGTGGTCCCCCGTAAAGCGCGTTTTGCTTGCAAAAGGTGCTACGAGGGCTCGCCCGAGTTGTTCCCCGCTGGGAAAGGCTTAACACACCGCTAAATTGCAATTTTTCAACACAAAAACCGCAGGCAAAACCTGCGGTTTTCTTTTTCACTTAAAAGCTCAAAGCCCAAGTATCTCCTCGATAACGGGCTGGATCCTGTCCGCCATGCAGTGGAATCCGTAATCATTAGGATGCACGGTATCAACAAGACACATATAAGCCTCCTCGGGCTTAAAATAAGTCTCACCGTCAATGAAGTAAACGTTCTTATCCCCACGCTCCACCGCTCTCTCGTACGTCTTGCGGATAGTCGCGCGGTGCGCATCGTCCTTGGCATAGGTCGCCCAGGGGCGCGACATCATAATGACGGGCACGTCGGGGTGCTTTTCGCGGAAACGCAGGAAGAATCTCTCGTGCGTGTCCTCAAGATGCTGATTTGTCGGCGCATTGTGATCGTAGTCGTACACAAAAACGCTCATATCGAAATTGTCTCTGATGTAATCGCAGACCTCATCCTCGCCTCTCGCACTGCTTGAAAAACCGAGATTGTAATAATCAATATTAAGACGGTTGGAAATTATCGCGTTGTACGCGTTTATCGCAATGGTGCTGCAGCCGCCCTCTGTTATCGACGAGCCGTAATAAACGATCGGCTTTATATCCCTGTAAGGTGTCGGCTCTTCGACCGCGTACGCGTCGTCGACCGAGATCTCAACGTCAAGGACGGGCTCGTTTCTGGGCAGGAAGATAGTCACATCCTCCATCTCTCCGTTCGCACCCTTCTTGTATATCTGTCTTACGACCTCAAGCTCGTCGTAGCTTGAGGGGCCTACAAGACCTGCATAATAAGGCTTCCGGCGGTCTCCTATAAGCACGCAAGCCGACTGCGCACCGAACACAGCCATACCGATGTCAACTCTGTTCGAGCCGAGCACCAGCTTTACGTTGAACCAAGGCGCATTCGTGCGGAAGCATACTCTCGCGCCGGGATTTCTCTTTGCAAGCTCGGGAGCGTGAATGACCGAAGCAACCTCCTCGGGCATGCGCTCGAGCTTACCGGTCTTGTAGAAAAGCGGAGAACCAAATACGCGCAAGGGCGCGTCCTTAAAATTGTAAACCTTCATTTTTGGAACCTCTCATTTATCTTGTTTTCATTATTTCCTCAAATTGCTCCTGCGAAAGATTAATATCAAGCGCGGCAAAGGAATCCTCTATCTGCTCGGGAGTCCTGCCACCAATGATTGGGATGATTTCAAGACTCGGGTCGCACAAAAGAGCCGCAAGAGCCACCTGACCTATCGGCAGCCCGATTTCGTTCGAAATATCTCGCATAACGTCATACCGACGTAACGTTTCGTCACATATAAACTCGCGCCTCAGTCCCTCGGAAATACCGTCGACCCCGAGACGCTCAAGCTTTGAAAATAACCCCTTCGCCTGCGCAGTGTAGGCGAAAACAACGGTCTTTTCCCTCTCGTAAAATTCCCTCGACAACTCGTCAAGCGAAAGCATCGTCGGGTCGTTTTCCTGCACCGTCACCGCCGCGGAGTGCTTTATTTGACTTGCGATTATCCCCGGCAACCCATTCTCAAGCGCAAATTTATTCGCCTGTGCGATCCTCTCAACCGTCCAGTTTGAGACACCGATAGAAAGTATCTTTCCCTCTCGCACAAGATCGGCAAGAATGCCCATTATTTCGGCTACGGGAATATCAACGTCGTCGCGGTGAAGCCAGTAAATATCGGCATAATCAACGCCCAAATTTTTAAAGCTCACCTCAACGTCACTGTATATCGCCTCGCGCTTTATCCTCTTTTCTTTTGTCACAAGATCGTAGTGACCGCCCTTGGTCGAGATAAGGACCTCGCCCCTGCATCCGCGAGCCTTGAGGTAGCGCCCGATGACCGACTCGCTCTCGCCGTAAACTCGCGCCGTGTCAAAGATATTTCCGCCGCATGCGCGGTAAACGTCCATCAAGCGAAAAGCATCCGCCTCGCGCTCTCCGCCGCGATACACCGCCGTTCCCAGCGCCAACCGCGACACCGCCACACCGTTTATCTCCAAAGCTCATCACCTCTGCAATGCTTGTACAGTATAAAACAATTATATCTCACAATGCCGCGATTGTCAATAGAAAACCATCCTGACAGTTAAAAAAACGCAAAAGCGAGCCTCGTTTGAGGCTCGCCGTTGTCTTTATTGATTCTCTTCCAAATATATTTTTTTCGCTAATCTGGTCACCTTAGCACTTTCATTCGAAAGGCTCTTGACTATGTCATATCCAAGAATAGCTATCTCCCTCGCCTTTTCTTCATCGTATACTAAGCAGGATTTGTGGACAAGATCATTTCTTTTATCTTTCCACTCCTTGATCGCAACTATAGTATTGATATCCACTTTCTTTGAAATAATCGGATGGTTTTTGCCGATTTGAAGTTCGATTGAACACAATTTGTTAGTAAGCGTTTTCTTCGCATCATATGCATTTTTACAGACTTTTGCATGATGTAAAATGGAGGATGTTCTGTCTTCCATTATTGCGTACTCTATCATACAAGCCTCAAACCAAAATTCCTTGTCAATGGCTATCCTCAGCTTGCTCTTTAATATCGCGTATCTTCCTTGCTTATCAGTATTGCTACTCATATCTTTTCTCCTATTTATTCCGGCACATAATTATAATTTATTGACCAACCATAATTTGCTGACGCAATATCTATCTTCTCCCAGTCTTCATGACTTCCTGTGTAATTAACAGCAGTAAAGTTATCACAAAACTGAAAAACTTGTTCACCAATGCGCTGCACGCTTTTCGGTATCGTCACTGTCGTAAGGTTTGAGCAAGCCCAGAATGCCTCATCTCCAATATTTGTTACACCATCAGGTATCGTTACATTTGTAAAGCTATCACAATGCATAAATGCACATCTGCCAATGATTTTTAGACTGTTTGGCAGGGTAATATCAGCAAGATTCCAGCAAGCAGAAAAAGCCAGATCTCCTATATGTGTCACACTGTTTCCCATTGAAACTTTTTTAAGGTTTTTGCAGTCACGGAAGGCATACGCACCAATGCTCGTTACTCCGTTCCCTATTGTCACATCGGTCATATTCTCGCAGCCGGAAAATGCATCCTCGCCAATTGATATAACACTGTCCGGAATAACTATTGAAAATCTTTTCTCACAATCCCAAAATGCATAATCAGCTATTCCGATGGTATCAGGGCGCAATGTGATACTTTTGGCTATATCCGAATATCCAACTACCCATCGTTCAATATATTGCACTCCGTCCTGGTCTTCAATGACATTATTGCATCCGTCAAAAGCCTCGCTTCCTATTCTTGTAACACTTTCGGGTATCGTCACTTTTTCCAAACCTGAGCAGCCATAAAAAGCACCTTGACCAATCTCTGTAACCCCATCAGGTATTACAAGCTCTTTAACAAGTCTACCATTCAGATAAAGACTATTTGCATATGTCAAAGGGTTTCCGCCCCTACCCCATTGACCGAAATAACCACCGAAACTTATACTGCACCATTTTGCAACATCCTCAATATAAACCGCTTCCAGATTACTGCATCCGGCAAATGCATTGTCGCCAACATATGTTAATCCCTTGCCCATAATAACCGATTTCAGATTACTACAATAGGCAAATGCTTCGCTATCAATTTTTTCAATAGTATCGGGAATGATAATTTTAGTTATCCGTTCTTCGCAGTCAAGAAAAACTTGTTTGCCAATTTCTTTAACAACGTATCCATCAATTTCAGTCGGGAAAACTATGCAACTGTCAGTGCATGTTCCAATATCTATTATTTTACAATACGAATCCACGACCTCATATAAGAATCCCTCAGAAAAGCTGATGTAATCATCTTTGTATGAGTATCCACAGTCTACACAAGTATAATTTGTATATCCTTGTTCAGAACTTGTTGGATACACCAATTTCGTAGCATAATCATGCTTTACCGCAATTATTTCCTGCTCTACGAGAACCGCCTCGCAAACCTCACAATGCTTACCCTCGGTAAGACCCGTCTCCGTACAAGTCGGCGCAGCCGCTGCATCAATCACCTCGGTGTGACCAAGTGCGGAAATTACCTGTGTCTCTTTTTCGCCGCACTCACAGACACGCTCCTGTAAACCCTCTTCGGTGCAGGTTGCAGCCTTTATGCTATTCCACTCCCCAAACGAGCAAATGTGCACCTCGGTGGGTTCTTCAGTATGCTCCTCTGTAGGCGCAACAGTCGACGCTTCCGTCGGTTCAACAGTCGACTTTTCAGTAGGTGCCGCCGTAGGCGCTTCCGTCTGCTTCTCGGTCTGCTTCTCGGTCTGCTTCTCGGTCTGTTTCTCCGTCTGCTTCTCAGTCTGCTTCTCGGTCTGCTTTTCCGTCTGTTTTTCTGTCTGCTTCTCGGTCTGCTTCTCGGTCTGCTTCTCGGTCTGTTTCTCCGTCTGTTTCTCGGTCTGCTTCTCGGTCTGCTTCTCGGTCTGTTTCTCGGTCTGTTTCTCAGTCCGTTTCTCGGTCTGCTTTTGCGTCTCAACGTCGCCGCCCTGCTCGCTATCACATCCAACCAAAGCAAAGGCAAGCACAGCCACCAAAGTCAAAATCACGATCAAAAGTCTTTTCATCTTCTTTCTTCCTTTCCCTACCCGTTTTACAGATAATTTACCTACATTATACTCAATCTTTGAGTAATTGTCAATACTCAATTTATGAGTATGTTAATATTTCTCTGTAAGGAGGAATAGCCATGGATTACAGAACAAGAATAAGAAACGTGCGCGAGGATCGCGACCTGACACAAGCCGAGGTCGGTCAATTACTTCAAAAATCCCAGCAAGGATACAATCACATCGAGGCAGGAAGAGCTGAGCTCAAGATCGAGGATCTCATTCGCCTCTGCAAGCACTATAACCTCTCCGCCGATTACCTCATAGGACTTATTGACACACCCGAAAAATTGCAATAAAAAACACTTGCAACTCAATGCAAGTGTTTTTTAATATTGGATTCAAATTTTGATTTATCGGTGTGTTAAGCCTTCCCCAGCGGGGAAGGGGGACCACGAAGTGGTGGATGAGGAGGTCATTTTTTCAAGGACTTCACGTCTTTTGTGAGCGTTGTTTCGTTGCAAAAGAATCCTTGTGCCACAATACAAAATCTACAAAATTCCCGTGGCGCACACCCTGATGGCGACCTCCTCATCCACCACTTCGTGGTCCCCCTTCTCCGTTGGAGAAGGCTATTCGACAAATTGCAATTT
>JBGUSX010000103.1:0-3819 GCA_045132775.1 Eubacteriales bacterium | reverse complement strand
TTTTGCTAAGCTTTTTCTTTTGGGCCTCTTGCATCAAAAGAAAAAGCGGATATACAATTAAGATAGCCTTTGCGTAGAAAGGGGAACCCCCCACTTGTGTGGTTCCCCTCTGCCAAGCCTGGGGCTTGGCATTCACCCTTCCGTGGCGCTTTGAACGATAAGGGAAATTTCGCCGTCTGCGGACGGCGACCAACGCTACGCGCGTTGGATCGGCGCCACCTTTTAGAGAAAAGGTGGACGAAAACAACAGCGGTTTTGCCGTGGCGAACTCTTCGCCAAATCAAAATTTGACATTTAATATTCCTCTGTTTTTGGCGGCTCCGTGTCGTATTTTCTCATCATTCCGCGGACCTTTGCGTCAACCGTTGCGCGAACGGTGACGTATTCTGCGCCGTAATCGACTTTCTCGACGACTGCATCCTTATAGAGCCTATTGAGCGCGCCTGCCTCTGAATTCGGGATCTTGAAGACCACCGAGCTTTTGCCTCCGTTTACCATTTCGACGAGCATTTCCGCAAGCTTATCACACCCTTTGCCCGTGAGTGCGGAAACGTGCACGACCTTATCTCTTTCCCTTGTTCTGTCTATCACGGGGTCGTCAAAGGTTCCCTTATCGCATTTATTGAAAACGTATAACGTGGGCTTATCTCCTGCGCCGAGCTCCTCGAGTGTCTGCTCTGTGCATTCGAGCTGGGAAAGATACTCGGGATCGGACGCATCCGCGAGGATCATTATCATATCCGCGCAAGCCGCCTCGTCAAGAGTTGAGCGGAACGCGTTTACAAGATGGTGCGGAAGCTTTCTGATAAATCCGACCGTGTCGGTAAGCAGAACCGTCTCTCCGCTCGGCAATTCATACTTTCTCGTCGTAGGGTCAAGCGTTGCGAAAAGCTTATCCTCGGCTAATATTCCCGCGTCGGTGAGCCTGTTGAGAAGCGTTGATTTTCCCGCGTTCGTATATCCCACGATCGCGATCTTTTTAAGACCGCTCCTATCTCTTGCGGCTCTCATCGTTCTTCTTGTGCTCGCGAGCTTTTCAAGCTCCTCTTCAAGTGCTACGATCCTTCTTTTTATGTGTCTGCGGTCGCTCTCAAGCTTTGATTCTCCGGGACCCCTTGTGCCTATTCCGCCTCCGAGTCTTGACAGCTCCGCGCCCTTACCGATAAGTCTCGGTGCGGTGTATTTGAGCTGTGCCAGCTCGACCTGTAATTTTCCCTCTCCGCTCGTCGCGTGGAGCGCGAAGATATCAAGGATGAGCATTGAGCGGTCGATGACATTTACGTCGTTTCCTATATCATCCTCTAAATTCCTTATCTGCGCGGGAGAGAGCTCCTCGTCAAATATCACGAGCTTGACACCGTTATTCTCGCAAAGCTCCGCAATCTCCTGAACCTTTCCCTTGCCTATAAGCGTTCTCGGGTCGGGCGTGCTCTTGTTCTGTATCACCGTGGCAAAGACCTCTCCGCCCGCGGTGTCAAGGAGTCTTTCAAGCTCCTTCATTGATATTTCGGCTTCCTCGACCTCTCCGTCCGTGACGATGCCTACGAGTATTGCCTTTGATCTTATTTCTTCCTTATTAAATTCCATATTACTCCAAATAAATTACTCTTCTATGATAGGCTCGGCGAAGAAGATGTGATGGTGGTCGATGCCGCAGCCGACCTCTTCCATATAGTCTGCGCCCTCAACGAACTTGATGACCTCGACGACCAGGCACATTTTGCCATTCTCGTGCTCGGCTATAGTCCATCCAAGCTCGCCGCCTATCTCTTCGACCTCTTTCGTTATTTTTGCCTCTGCAGCGGCTACCAATTCATCGCTGACGTATGGCAGATACTTTGTGAAATCTCTGTCCACGGGTATTGAATGTTGCGAAGCGGGAAGCACGATAACGTAGCGGTTTCCCTTCTTTACAACGCATTCCGCGCTGATCGTGTCCTTTTTAGACGTTTCGGATTCTGCGTCTGTTTTCTGTGTGTCCGACTCGCTCTGCGTCTCGCTCTGCGCCTCGCTCTGCGTCTCGCTCTGCGTCTCGCTCTGCGTCTCGGACGCAGTGTCGTTATCGGGCTTTTCTGTCTGATCGCATCCGACTGCAAAAAGCGTGCAGGTGAGCATTGCGATGATCAAAATAAAAATTTTCTTCATATTTTCCTCCGAATTTTTCTGAATTCAAACTAAAAACCGCGCCGTACGGACGTACAAAGCGCGGTTTTTATGCGGGCAACAAGCCCTATGCTGCAAAGAGTATATTACTTGTTGAGTCCTTCGAGTCTCTTCTTGAACTTATCAACGCGTCCGCCTGCATCAACAAACTTCTGCTTGCCGGTGAAGAAGGGATGGCACTTGGAGCAAACTTCAACTCTGATCTCGCTTCCCTTTGTGGACTTTGTAACTACGGTCTCGCCGCATGCGCACTTAATTACGCACTCTTCGTACTTGGGCTGGATAGCTTCTTTCATTTCTTTTTACCTCACAAAATTATTTCGCTGTTATTTGGCAGCGATTTCACAAGTAGAGTTATTATATCACTTTTTTGTGGGGTTGTCAATAGGTTTTGAAAAAAGATTTTAAAGCTTTTTTAAAAAAGTTATAGCTTCATCACCTTTGCGATAACGTCGCCGATATAGTTTGCCATTCTCTTGAAGCCCTCGTCGTTGGGGTGGGTGAGGTCGAGGGTGAGATCTTCTACGTTCTCTCCGTTGAAGAATGCCGAGCCGTCGATAAAGTAGACGTTTTTGTCGCCATTGTCTCTTGCAGCGAGGTAGCTCTGCATCACCACGTCGCGACGGGTGATATTGTCCTCATTGAAGTAGAAATTGGGTCTTGTGACCATAAAATAGGGGATGTCGGGGTGCTTTTCTCTTATTTTGAGATAGACGTTGTGATGCGTTGCACGGAGATGCTCGGGGTTCGGCGCATTATGGTCGTAGTCGGATACGAACGCGCACATCGGGAGCGTTGACATGTAATCGACTATTGCATCCTCACCCAAGCACGCGCCGGAAAAACCGAGGCAGGTATAGTCTACGTTGTATTTGCGAGATATGAGCGCCTCGTATGCTCTTCCCGGTCTCGACGCGCAGGCTCCCTGCGTTATCGACGAGCCGTAATAAACTATGGGGAGCTCATTTTGATAGGACCTTGAGTGCTCCTTGAGGCTCGCTCCCTCGCAAAGACCGATCTCAAATTCGGTTACCGTGCCGAAAATGGGCAGATAAACGGTAACGTCGTGCTCACCCTCGGGCATTTTGATCTCGACCGAGCTTGCGGCTTCGCCGTTCGGCTTTATTGCACCTGTATAGACAGACCCATGCGGATAGTCGATATAAAGATCGGCGCCGTGACGTGCCATATTAGTCATGTGCCAGGTCGAATAATACTCTCCCTTGATCTTCAATATGACTACATCGGCATCCGTGCGGAAGCGTACTCTTCCGCCCGAGGCGTGTGTGTGGAGTCTATGAACCTCGCTGCTCGTGTTTTTCGCGACCTCCTCGGGAATTCGGCGAAATCCGTCCTTTTCTATATCTCCGTATAGTCCGTATACCTTAAAGGGAGTCTCCCAAACCTTGTAAAATCTGATATTTTCCATTTTCAACCTCCGCGGTGATTTGCTACGGACATTATAACACCGAGGGGGATCTTTGTCAATAAGGACGGATAAATAAATTGTAATTTGTTCTGTGTTGTAAAGAGATATGACCCAAAAAGGTAAAAAATAATAAAGATATGGTCAAATATGCAATTGGAAGCATCGGAACGGAGCCGTAGGCGGAGTGGAGAGGCTTCCAATTGCGGCGCGACAGTCAAGCTGTGAGC
>JBGUSX010000102.1:0-3534 GCA_045132775.1 Eubacteriales bacterium | reverse complement strand
GTAGACCGTTCGCTAAATTGCAATTTATCTGTCAATTACCAATCAAAAAACGGCTCCCAAGAGCCGTTTTTTGATTTATTTTACGTATTCGTTAAAGACGCTGATGATATCCTGCACGTTGGCATCCCATCCCTCTGCTTTGGCGGTGACGGATATGTAGAAATGACCGTCCTTGCCCTTGGCATAAGATACTATGCAATATCCGCTGGTATCTTTTTCGGTAAGTCCCGTCTTTCCGCCAATTATCTCGGCACGCTTGGGCTGTACCGCTCCGTCAGCGAGCCTGTTGTGGAGAAGCGTACTCCAGAACGTACATCCGTTGTCGGGGCGGAAGTTCTCGCTCGGCTTGTATTTAATAGAGGTAAGAACGTTTGCACAGAAAGGATTTTTCATAGCGTAAGCGGTAATGACCGCGATGTCACGGCAGGTGGAGAAGTGATACTGATGATGAAGTCCCGTGCAGTTCTGGAAAAGCGTGGATTCCTCCTTGAGTCCCATCTCGCGTGCCTTTTCGTTCATAAGCTTAACGAAATTTGCCTCGCTTCCTGCGATGTAGTCCGCGAGCTCAAGGCAAGCAACTCCGTCAGACTGAAGGATCGCCGCGTAGATCAAGTCCTTGACGGTGAGCTTTTCGCCAACCTTGAAGCCGTAGCCCGAGTTGCCGTTATACTCCTTCGAGATAGTAATAACGTCGTCCAGCGCCGCCTCGCTTTTGAGGTTTTCGGCAACGATGATGAGCGTCATGACCTTTGTCATAGAAGCGGGATAAATAACCTGTCCCGCACGTCTGGATGCAATTATTTCGTTGGATGTTACGTCAACGAGAACAGCCTTGTCCGAATTGATAAGATCATTTGGGATGGTTTCTTTCGAGTCTGCGGCTTCGGGGAGCTCGATCACGATCCCGTCAACTCGCAAAGGATAGCTTTCGCCCGACGTTTGCTCCTTGTCGCTATTCGGCTTTGTTTCGGGCGTATCGGTACGCGCTGTGAACATAATGACGAAGTACGACGCAAGAATTGCAAGCATCAATATGATAGTAACAAGGATGACCAGGATGAGATTTAGCGATGCGGAGTCGATATCCGCGCCTCTTTTGGAAATCCCCTGATTTTTATTTGATTCCATATATAAAGTCCTTTCATATCAATTACATATATTTTACCACACATCGCGTGCTTTGTCAACAGTGTAAAAAGTCGAAAAGTGGGGAAGCTAAAGTTTTTTCGCGACGGTTGACAAACATATAAGAAAATGATATAATTGAGAAGATAAATGGCACTCGGAGGTTCTTATGGAAAGGGCAATGCTTATCGGAATAGCGGGGGGAACGGGCTCGGGAAAATCGACGTTCGCGGAGGGTCTGCGCGATCTGTTTCCGAATGACGTTACAATAATCGCTTTTGACAACTACTACAAGCCGCAGGACGATATTTCGTTTGAGGAAAGGCTTAAAACGAACTACGACTGTCCCGATGCGCTTGATACCGACCTGCTTATCGCACAGCTTGAAAAGCTGGTAAGCGGAGACTCGATCGACATTCCCGTGTACGATTTCTGCGTGCACACCAGAAAGAGCGAGACCGAAAGGATAGAGCCCAGACCGATAATAATAGTTGACGGAATTCTGACCTTCCACGACGAGAGACTCCGCGAGATGTTTGACCTCAAAATCTTTGCCGATGCGGATGCGGACGAGCGTATCCTGCGTCGCCTTCGCAGAGACGTAAGAGAGAGGGGAAGGGATATCGACGGAGTTATAAAGCAGTACGTTGAGACCGTAAAGATAATGCACGGGATATACGTTGAGCCCACCAAGAAATATGCAGACATCGTGGTCAACGGTGGAATGAACAAGATCGCGCTTGACGTCGTTGCATCAAAGATCGAGCAGAGGATAAAACAGAATAAGATACAGTAAAGAAAAAACGCTTACGGATCTACCCGTAAGCGTTTTCTGCTTTAAATTCAAGCGATGAGGTACATAGCGATAACGATCACAACGAATACGATAGCGCAAACCGTAGTAGCGATGGAAAGGATCTTATCCTTGCCTGCTCCGCCGGATTTGCCGTAAAAAGTATCGGAACCGCCGGCAATTGCTCCGGAAAGCCTCTTGTCTTTACCCTGCTGCATAAGCACGAGCGCGATAAGAGCGACCGCGAGAACCAACAAAACTATACCGAGAATGATCTCTGCAACTCCCATTTTTTTGACCTCCTTTAAAACGTGTTATTACGAATTTATATTACTTATTTCAATCGACGCAATAATATCGAGCGTCATACTAAAGTATTATATCACAACATTTTAAAAAAATCAATAGGTTCGCTGAAAAAAGTCGGAAAAATATTTTCACTCTTGGCTCTCGACGGTTTCCTACATTTATATATACGCGCGCGAGAGATCAGTTTATCTCGGTCCTCATGCCCCAGCTTTTCGCGTAAGCCTCGGCATAAGATCCCTTGTCGCACTTCACCGTAAGGGGCTTGGGGCAGTAGTCGAAAGCACCGTATTCGATCGAGAGGACGGAGGAGGGGATGGTTATGCTTTCAAGGCAGGTGCAGCCGCTGAAAGCAAACCAATCGATGTGTCTGACGCTGGACGGGATCGTGACAGAGCGTACGTAGGCATTCTGGAAAGCACCTTCTCCGATGTCGGTTACTGGGAAGCCGTCAATATTGGAGGGGATCACAACGTCAAGGGAATTTCCGGTGTAGCCGGTAATAGTGACCTTTCCGCCGCTTGTGGAATATTTGAAATCACTTTGGGAAACTACCTTGTCGAAGTCGGGGATGTCGGTCGAGGGCTTATTGGGGGTAACAGACGGTTGATCAGTGCCTGCCGAGAGGGTGTCGATGGTCGCTTCAAGAAGGGCGATGGTCTCTTCCAGAGATTCAATCTTGAGCTTGTACTCACATTCGTCTATGTAGGCATCTTCCTTGAGCTTGACGAGCTGTGTCTGGAGCGATTCGGTGAGCTCCATGTAGTAGGATATCTGCGCTTCGTATTTGTCCTTTTCGATGTCCTGACTCGTTCCCGATGAATTAGGCTTGCTCTGTTGTGTAGGTGTCTCTGTTTGCTCATCCTTTTGTGAGGAGCTGTTGTTGCCTATTTGTTGTTGGATCGACGGCTGCTTGTCCTGGGAGCCGTCTTGGAGGGGCTCGTCGGGTTCGGATGAGCAGGAAATGAGTGATGACGAGAGCAGAAGTGCGCAAAAGATCAGGGAAATGCTTTTTTTGAGGTTCTTTTTCATTTTTGTCTCCTTTTATTATGTTTATTGATTTCCGCGCGTTGCGGTAGTATAGGATATTCGGACAGGCTCCCGAATATGACCGCCGCGAGTGAAAAAGAAAGGGAGGAGTACAAAAACAAAAAAGAATAAAAATTTTGTGAAAATGTATGTGTTAAAATGATATGAACCAAAAAGAATAGGAAGTTCATTAAAGATATGGTATAATGTAGTCACCACAACAAACATTACCGTATCAGAAAGGAACTTCCCATGAATATTATAGCACAAGAAGCTCGCAA
>JBGUSX010000101.1:0-6164 GCA_045132775.1 Eubacteriales bacterium | reverse complement strand
TGGTGGATGAGGAGGTCGCCATCAGGGTGTGCGCCACGGGAATTTTGTAGATTTTGTATTGTGGCACAAGGATTCTTTTGCAACGAAACAACGCTCACAAAAGACGTGAAGTCCTTGAAAAAATGACCTCCTCATCCACCGCTACCGCGGTCCCCCTTCCCCGCTGGGGAAGGCTTAACACACCGCTAAATCAAAATTTGAAAGTGTGTTAAATTGCAATTTAACGAATAGCCTTCTCCAGCGGAGAACAACTCGGGCGAGCCCTCGTAGCACCTTTTGCAAGCAAAACGCGCTTTTCGGGGGACCGCGAAGTGTCGACCTCGCTTGCGAGGTTGAATTTGAGCGAAGCGAAATATGTGGATAGAGGAGGTCGCCATTAAGTTGTGCGCCACTGTCGTACCGTGGATTTTGTCTTGTGGCATAAGGTTTCTTGTGCAACGAAACAAGGTAATCAGAGGACGTGAAGCCCTTGAAAAAGCGACCTCCTCATCCACCACCTTCGGTGGTCCCCCTTCCCCGCTGGGGAAGGCTTAACAGACCGATAAATCAAAATTTGAAAGGAAATCAGAGAAAAAACAGGCTCACGGGGTCCGTGAGCCTGTGGGTATTTGGTTTTTGTAAATTAGCTTTTGATCAATTTGCTTTTTCTTTGGTTTCGGGGAAGATGTCCTTTACGTCGGCTCCTGTGAGTCCTACATAGTTATTTGCAATAATCACTTCGGAGACATCGCCGTTTTCATATTTGTTTCCTTCCACCTTGACGTTATAGCAGCCTTGGATATTTATTGCTCTTGCGACCTTTTCGGTGGTCACGCCTGCGGTATTACAGAACACGTTATCCTCGATAGTCACGTTCTGTGCGGCGGATATCGCGATATAGTAGTTATTATTCGTTCCGTTGAACTTATTGCCTCTTATCGTGATATTTCTGCAGGGAAGTGTCGTTTCCGAAACGGTCACATTATTTGAAAGCTCACCGAGTCCCTGAACTGAGAGCGATGCGCGCTTGAGGTCGGATTCTGTCTCGTAATAGTATCCCGTATTCTCATAGAGGCATCCCTCAATGGTGATATCCTGTGCCACGGTGCTCTCGCCCCAAGTGGTCTCTACTGACAGAAGAGTTCCTGCGGCGGCGAGGTTACGGAAGGTGCTGTTCTTTATCGTAGCATTTACCGTCTTACATACGACTCCGCGCGCTCTTGCGTTCTGTATCACCACGTTATCAAAGGTGAAGTATCCCGAGTTAGCCGAAAGGTTATCTACGAGGATCTTATCCTTCATTACGTACTCGTTGGAGGAGAGATTGTACTTCTCGACTGCATCCCAATTGATACCGTCCGAGGGTATGGTGAATTGGTAGAGAACCGTGGAATAGGTATAGGGCTTGCCGTTATAGTTTGTATCGAATACAAGCTTTCCTTCCTTTTCATTAAAGGTCGGGTTGGCGAGTCTGTTCGTGATGATAGCACAGTTGTCCTTGTCGCATACCTGGTCGTTGTTTTCATCGGTAAGCTGCATGCCGCAAATGTTACAGATCTTGTTCTTATCTGTATCAACGTGGGCTGCTCGGTTGGAGCCGTTGTTTCCTGATCGCTTGTTGCCTCGGGATTATCGTTATCACATGATACGAGTGCCGCGGCTGAACCGAGCGAGAGAGTCAATGCAAGCAATATAGAGAGGATCTTTTTTTCATAATCTGCCTCCGGATTTATAGGAATATAAATGATATATTTTCTATCTGTATTGTATCATCATTTTTTGCTTGTGTCAATGACAAATTGATAAGAATTACACAACATACGGCACTTGATCGAGTTTATTTTAGCGATATTTCCAAGATTGACGAAAAATCACCCCGCCAATTTGGCGGGGTGGTTGGATTGCTTGTGGTAATTATTCTGCTGATTCGGTTTCAGCTGAGGGAAGCTTTTGATTGGGCATCTTGCCGTCTACATCTTTACCGTGAACGTTATCGTAGTTGTTTCCTATGATGGCACGGGTGATATCAAAGTTTCCGTCTTTATCATATGCAAGCTCGGAATAGGTATTGCCGGAAAGTTCAACGTTCATAGCACCGGAAATGTGAACGGCTCTTATCAGCCTTCCGGAGCTGCCTTCGCTGGACAACCCGAATACGTTATCTCTTATTACGATGTCCTGTGCTGCAGTGACAGAGATGCAATAGTTGTTATTTACGTTTATGAACTTATTGCCGATGATCCTGATATCGCGGCAGGGAAGTGTGTCGGGAGATACCACTATATCATTCTCTGTGCCTCCTGCACCGAGACCCTGGATGGCGATACACGAATATGTGCGGTTGTTTTCTGTATCATATCCGCGTCCCGTATCGTCAAAGAGACAGTTCTGAACGACAATGTTTCTCGGAACTGTACTTTCACCCCAGGTCGTTTCAACCGAGAGAAGAACACCCGTTGAGTAGATGCTGCGGAAGGTACAGTTCTTGATGGTTGCGTCGTGGGTCTTACAAAGGATTCCGCGCGCTACCTTTTCCTGAATGAGAACGTTATCGAAGGTGAATCCGATACTGTTCATGCTCAGGTTATCAAAGAGGATCTTGTGATCCATCCTGTAGTCGTTATCGGTGAGGTCGTAGCCCTGAAGAAGATCTACGAGCTCGCCGCTTTCATCATAGATGTTTGCATCGTCCGCACTGATCTTGATCTCGTAGATAGCAGACGAGTAGACGATCTTGCGCCACGTGCCAGATGAGTACCATGCCGTGATCTGGAGATCGCCGCTTGCTTCCGAGAACTTGGTGACGTAGAAGCGCGAGCTGATGATCGGGATATTGTCCGCATCGTTCAGTCCGTCGCCGTTAGCATCGACGAGCTCTATGGAGCACCTTGAAGTGCCATCGTTGGTGTAGCACTTTCCGTCTCTGTTCCAGTCACTGTGAACATGTGCTCCGCAACCGTCACACGTTCCGTCATCGGTCGCTGAATAGTGCGTGACATTTCCGCAGATGTCGCAGAGACCGTCTACACACTTGGGGCGCGTATCGTATACGCCGTTGAGTGCTATCTGATCCCCTTCCTTTATTTCGCTGTTTTTGAAATTATCAACACAGTTTACGTGATACTCGGGGGAAGCGGTGACCTTTTTAGCATCGGTGAGAGCTGTTGTATCAAAGAGGACGTGTCCGTTTGATGCATAAGCGTAAATTCTGTCGCCTGCCTTGGGTGTGGAGGTGTTTTTGGGGGTGGCGGTTTCTTTCTTTGCGTTTGTATTAAGGTTCCAGTCGGTCTCCGAGATAGTACCCTTGAAGTAGATGGTGTAGGTGTTATCTTCTTCATTATATTTATATCCTGCCAGACGTGAGCTGGATCCGCGCTGGTTAGAGCCGTCGTCACACATATGCTCGAAGGTACATGAGGTTGCGTCAACACCCTCTGCGGAGCCTGTGATATGCGTTGCGTCGACAGAGCCGATTCTCGGGATACCGCCACGGTATCTGCCTTCCTCGTCGATATATACCTCGAGGTCGACACCGTACTCTTCTTCATACGCTTTGTATCTGTTGTAGGTCTCCTCGTCGATGATCATGGGAGCTCTTACGTCGTTATGAACTCTGTAAAGCTGGGTTCCAGTCGATCTTCCGCTTACGACGACTGCAAGGGCGGAGGAGTAGCCGTAAATTACGCAGTCCTTGAACAGTGTATTACTTGAGCTTGTGACGTTGATTGTCGAGGAGTTATCTGCAGAGAGACGGCAGTTGAAGGTATCGCCCAATTCTATAGAACCCCAGAGCTGAGCTCTGTTTGAGCCTGTAAGCTGCAGTATCATTGTACCATCATCGCAATGTTCGATTATCTCATAGCTTCCGCCGCAGTTGTTCCAGGGCTTGAGCTCTCCTGCCCGGTACATATATGACGTGCCTGTCATAAATTCGTCGGGATCGCTCTTACCGTAACCGTTTATGTATCCCGCGTTGGTCACTACGCGGAGGGTCTGCTGTCTTCTGTCAAGCTTCTTAACGACGTAGATCTGACCTGCGGGCTGGAAGTCGTAGCCGACAGTCAAGCCTTTGAAGGAGATATTGCTTGCGCCGTTCTGCAAGTAGAGGATAAGACCATTCTGCTTGAGTGCGCCTGTGGTGGGATCCTTTGTGAACTCTCTGCCGTTCTTTTCGATCATTGCGCCGAATGCGTATATCGTTGTATTAGCGTGTGCGCTTGTGAAAAGAACGTAGGTGGAGACGTTATATACTCCGGGAGGAACGATGACTGTGTTTCCGGACTTTGCCATCATCCTGATGTAGTTGCTTACGTTATAGGACTTTGTCTGCGAGATGTCCCTTACCTCAGATTTTCTTTCCATATCGATGAAAAGGTCTTTATTGGTGTGGGGAAGTATCTCCTCGTTTGCGCCGTACTCAACGCGTGCGTTTACGTCGTGGACGTTATCTCCGTTGATCTCGGTGTTGCCCTCGTTGATTGTGGGGTGGGGCTTTCCGTCCTTTGTATTGAAGGTGTTGCCGTCGCACAGAAGGTATTTATTGTTCTTAAGAGTTATAGCTCCGCCGAGCTTATTCTCAACGACGTAGAGGTTCTTGTTGTTCTCGCCTGCTATACGGATGGCGGTATTGAGAAGGATTACGCAGTTGAAGGAATTTGTGACCTTGACGGATAGCTGCGCGTTCTTGATGATATTGAGAGATACGAGGGCATTCTTTGATCCCTCACGGATCTCTACGCCAAGACCGTCGCTTGCTACCTCGACGGTACAGTCTCTTACCGCGCAATCCGCACCCTTAACGGAAACACCAAGGTCTACCGCAAGTACGTTGCTGTTCTGGATCGAAACAAGATCTCCCACAGAATCGAATCCCGTCTTTCCGCAGAGATAGCTCTGGAAGACAGAGGTCATGTCCGCCTCGGACTTGATAGCCGTACCCGATACGATGATCCTGTTGTTTTTGAAAGAGATATTGCTTGATTTGGCATCAACGGTCACGCCGTTCTCAACGCCCGAGAGGTCGAGCTTGAAGAAGGTGATCGCGCTTGAATTTTCAACCGTGATACTACCCTTGAGGATGAGCTCCTTGATCACTATGTCGGATACGTCCTTGATAAGTATGCCGCCTTCTGCGATGATGGCTGCCATATTTCCGTAGTATTTGGTTTCAGATGTCAGAACGAGGGGCTCGGTTACTATGTAGACCTGACCTTGTGCAAGCTCGGTCTTTCCGTTTTTGAGAAGCTCGAGCATCTCTGCGGCGGTCTTGGTCACTGCCTTGGATTCATCGAAGGAGCGATCTGCGGCTGCAAAGATATCTGCGTCCCATTTGTGTCCTGCATTCTTGATCTCCGAGCCGTTTTCATAGACGATCTCATCTACGGGTACTTCAGAGGGAATCTCCGTCGGCAGCTGTGTGGGCACCTCGGTAGGCTGCTGTGTAGGAGCCTGTGTGGGAGCCTCGGTGGGTTCCTGTGTTGGAGCCTGTGTAGGTTCCTCGGTGGGTTCCTCAGTAGGCTGCTGTGTAGGAGCCTGAGTGGGTGTCTGTGTGTGAGTTTCGGTAGGCTGCTGCGTGGGAGCCTGAGTGGATTCCTGAGTAGGTGCCTTGGTGGGCTCATCAGTGGGCTCACTGGTAGGATTTTCTGTGGGGGCGGAGGTCTCCTGACCGCTTGTTTCCTCTGTCGTGTCATCCTCGCAGGATGCGAGATAGACCGAGCAGGTCATTATCATGGAGATCACCAGGATTAATGAAACTAACTTCTTTTTCATACAGTAGCTCCTTTTTTTGGATTTGTACCGGTGTTATGCAACAATTATACACTCTATCTTTCACAATGTAAATGACTGTTTCTACCCGTAATATTGCAAAAAGTGAAGAGTTTTTGCCAAAGAACAAAACAATTGTTGTTTCATGCAATGGTCAAAATTGACAAAGCACACACCTCTTTATTATATTTTATCATAACAAATGCCGCTTGTCAATATTTTTATTATACATATTTTATCGAAAGGACAAAAAATTGGTAGGTTGTTAATTTGCAATTTAGCGAATAGCCTTCTCCAGCGGAGAAGGGGGACCGCGTAAGCGGTGGATGAGGAGGTCGCCATTAAGCTGTGCGCCACTGTCGTACCGTGGTTTTTGTCTTGTGGCATAAAGATTCTTTTGCAACGAAACAATGTCCTCA
>JBGUSX010000100.1:0-8035 GCA_045132775.1 Eubacteriales bacterium | reverse complement strand
AAGTGGTGGATGAGGAGGTCGCTTTTTCAAGGGTTTCACGTCCTTTGATTACCTTGTTTCGTTGCAAAGGAATCCTTGTGCCACAATACAAAATCCACAATATTCCCGTGTAGCACACCCCGATGGCGACCTCCTCATCCACCACTTCGTGGTCCCCCTTCTCCGCTGGAGAAGGCTATTCGCTAAATTGCAATTTTACACTCCCACAGAATAGTCAATAAAAATTTTTTGAGATTTTTTAAAAAAGGTATTGACAAATCGAATCTTATGGTGTATAATATCAAATGTTCGCGGCAGAGATGCCATGGAGAACCTCGGAGACCTTCTTCGAGTAATAAAATAAAGGTGTTTTATATGCGGAAGTGGCGGAACTGGCAGACGCGCACGTTTGAGGGGCGTGTAGTTCACACTGTACGGGTTCAAGTCCCGTCTTCCGCACCAGAAAAAAGGAGATACCGTTCGGTATCTCCTTTTTTCTGCTTCGTAAGACGGTCAGTTGAAACCGGTCTCCCAAGGCTTGCCTTGGGAATTAGGTTCAAGTCCCGTCTAAACTTCACGGGCTAGCCTTTTCCCATCGGCATGATTTTTTGTGCGGAAGACGGTCAGTTGAAACCGGTCTCCCAAGGCTTGCCTTGGGAATTAGGTTCAAGTCCCGTCGAGACTATATTGGTCAGTTGTTCGGTATCTCCTTTTTTCTGCTTCGTAAGACGGTCAGTTGAAACCGGTCTCCCGCATCACCACGAAAAAAGCGGACAGGCATTTCGCCTGTCCGCCAAAGAAATTATTTGATTTTATCCACTAAAACCTCGTTAATCTTCCTTTTTCTTTCTGCAGAAGAGAAGAGCAACAGCACCCATCAGACTAACGGCAAGAGACGCACCGCCAAGGCTTGACGAGCAACCGCCGCTTGTATTTGTAGTCTTATCGGATTCCGAGGGTTCAGAGGAAGAAGGACTCTGCGTCGGCTTTTCGGTCGGAGCATTTGTAACCTTTTCGGTGACGGATTCGCTCTCGGAATTGCCATCGGTCACGGACTCTGTCTCAACCGTCCTTGTAAATCCGCAGATATCGCATTCCGAATCGTAATCATTATCGAAATAGTGATAATCACTCTCGGATATACCGCACGAGCAGTGTTTTGCGTGAAGGTAATCGTCAACGACCTGCCACTCACCCCATTCGTGCTCATCGAGAGTCGGGATCTCTTCGGTGTAGCTCTCGCCGCACTCGCAAGCATAAGTCATAACACCAAGCTCTGTGTGCGTGGGAGCGACCGTTACTGTGCCGCTGTCATACTGATGTTCAGTGAGCTTCTCGATCGGAACAGTCGTCGTCTCACCGCAATCGCAGGCAAAAACGTACTTGCCCTCACTCGTGTGAGTAGGAGCTAAGTATTCGGTCTGGTAGCCAAAATAGTGACCGACAGGATCAAGAATGTCCTTCATGGTCTGACCGCAGATGCAGGAGTAGATCGCATATCCGGGCTCTGTGTGGGTGGGACTCAGCTTTTCGATGGGATCGTATGACCAGGAGTGATTTTCGGGCGACAGCTCCGCCTTACATTCGGAGCATACCCAGTGGTGCGACTCCTCGCCGGCAACGATCTCGTAACGGTGATTTATAAGCGTTGTGGAAACGTTCCAGCCAATACCGCTTGTGAGATTGCCGTAATTCTCGCTGCAGCAAGCGATCTCCTCGATTCCGGTAGCATATTCGAACATCTGTGAACCGAACGAAGTGACGGTTTCGGGAATATATACCGTCTCAACGGATTTAATACCCGCGAATGCGTAGCTGCCTATTGCCGTGATATCCTCGGGGATAACGATATTGGTAAGGATCTCATCTCCAACGTAGAGAGTTCCCGAGTAATACAGGGGATTTGACTCAATGGAGGAGAATTTGACCGTAAGCCAATCGGAGAGCGAGGATGTATTGACCTTTTCAATAGAGTCACAGTTGTAGAATGCCCTGTAGCCAACGCTCATATTACCGTGAAGAGTGACCGACGTAAGAGCCTTGTAGCTTTCAAAGGCATAGCTGCCGATCTCGGTCACCTCCTCGGGAATGACGAGCTCTGTGAGGAGCTCACCGCCAACGTAAAGGTTTTTCGCATAACAGAGCGGATTCGCACTTGACGAGAAGCTGATATTGAGCCAAGCCTCAAGAGAATCTACGTAGATAGACTCAAGCGCCGTGCACTTGTAGAATGCATTTGAGGCTATCGACGTGACCGACGCAGGAATGCGAAGGCTTGTTATCTTGTCGCAATTACTCAAAGCATATTCATCGATAGTCGTCAGAGTGTCCGGAAGAGTGACGTTCTTGATATTTTCGCAGTTGTAGAATATAGAACCCGGGAGCTTTGTTCCGCCTGTCAGCACCGCGGTCTCAAGAGCGGGCAGATAGGGAGAACTGAGATGCTCGATCGAGCAGGTTATCGACTTTAGCGAGGAGCACTGCTCCAAGGCGTACGCATCGAGGGATGTGACGGTGTTCGGAATACACATAGTCTCAAGTGAGGAGCAGTATGCGAACGCATAGCGTTCGACGGTCGTAACACTGTCGGGAATAACCACCTCGGTCAGCGCGCTGCAATTTGAGAACGCATACGAGCCTATGGTCGTAACAGCAGATCCGGGTGTGCAGGGGAAAGCGGAGAAGGACTTGCACCCGCTGAACGCATAGCTTCCGATCTCGGTCACCAATGACGGTATAAGCAGATAATCAAGCGCGGAGCAACCGCTGAAGAGACCCGAGGGGATAGCGGTAAGATTGCTAGGAAGAGTCACGGATTCAAGCGCGGTGCAGTTTGAGAAGGCATAATCACCGATCACCGAAACGCTTTGGGGTATAGTTACGTTCTTGAGCGAGACGCATTGATGAAATGCGTAATCACCTATTTCGGTCAAGGAGTCGCAAAGGAAGATCTCCTCAAGAGCCTGTGCAGTCGTAAAAGCATTCTGGGGGATCGCCTCACCTGAAAGTATGTTTATCATCTTGGCCCCGGGCAGGAGCGTAGCGACCTGATTGATCTGTGAGGTGTGAATTCCCAGCACGTTAAAGCTTGCTCCAACGAACGCATCCTTGCCTACGGTAGTTTCCGCACCTGCAAGATGAATTTCCCTGATCGAGGTACAGCCGATGAATGCATAAGCGGAGATCTCGGCAATGTCTTGCGGTATAAAGATAGAGTCTACCTTTCCGCCGGCGGAGACCGCATGAAGTTCAGCCCCACTCAAGGGATTTGCCTTTTCATTGGCAAAGGACATATTGAGCCAGTTCTCGGGCTCGTTTATAACGACCTTTTCAAGCTTTCCGCTCGACGAGAAGAAAGCATTTTCGCCAAACGCGACCGCATCTGATTGAATATATAGCTCTTTGAGAGAGGCACAGCTTGAAAACGCGGAGCCCTCGATCGTTGTGACCTGATCTCCGAGAGTAACGCGCTCAAGCTTAAAGGCATCCTTGAAGGAATTTGAAGAAACCGTGTCACCCGAGGTGATTACTGCCTCCTTCAAGGATTCCTTCGGAATAAAAGGAATAACGTATGCGGGAGCGGACAGCTTTTCGATGCCGCAGGCAGAGAAAAATGCCTTTTCGTCGATCAAAACATCCTCGGGAATAGTGAGTGAGCTTACCCTGATTCCCGCGAAGGTGTAATTCTTTACCTGACCGATCCCCCACGGAAGATCGAGCTTTTCCACCGCCTCATCGTTGATATAAAGATTTCCGGCAAGGAATAGGGGATTTGCATATTCGTTTTCAAACTCATCGCCTACGATCGACATAATAGAAGATCTGACGATTACCTTTGAAAGAGCACTGCATCCGAAGAATGCATCCTTTGAGAAGAGCTCTATCTCGTCGTTAAGGGATACGGACTTGAGGGAGGTGCAGTTCTTGAAACAGGACTCACTGACCTCTGTTATGTGATGAAGAACGACGGATTCAAGGGACGAGCATCCCTCAAATGCATTAGCGTCTATTCTGAAAATGTTTGTAAGATCTATACTTTCAAGAGACCTGCAGCCAAAGAAAGCAGAATTACCTATGACCGCCAAACGCTCGTTAAGCGCGACCGATTTAAGCTTCACCGCCTGGTAGAAAGCCTTTTCGGGCAGCTCCTCACTGCCGCTTACCGTTGCGGAAACAAGAGCGGATTTCGGGATCATTGGGATTGCGTGAGCAGGAGCTTCAAGATTTACGATCTGTGTCGAGCTTGGGAACGCACCGTTGTCGATATGCAGTATATCAGCAGGGATCGTCAGCGTGTCGATGGAGGTAATGTTTTTAAATGCATTTTTGAGGATAAATTTCGCGGTGTCCTGAAGGGCGAGCTTGTCGATCTCTGTGCCGTCAACCGAAACAAGAATTGAATATGGACAGGCATCGTTGCCGAGATAATTTCCCCCGTCTTTTGAGTTAAAGGTAAGCGAGGTGCAACCGTCTATCGCGGAGTAAGGGAACGTCTCTACCGTGCTTGGTACATTGAGTGTTTTAAGAGAAGTGCAATTCGCAAACGCGCTCTCACCGATCGTCTTGACACCGACGGGGAGAGTAATGGATGTGATATTGTCGTTGTTTGCAAAGGCATAGGAGTAGATCGCTTCAACAGTATACGATGAAGCGTAAATATTGTCAGGGAAAACGATCTCGGTCTCGTCGCCCTTGTATCTGAGAAGGGTATAAATATCCGTCGATATGTCACGGAAGAATACGAATCCGTCCACACGGATAATGCCGGTATAGTTATTGGTCTCTGAACGGATAGCAAGCGCATTGTCGGTAATGCAAGATTCGTGCGGTGTTCCGACGCTGAGATATACCCTTGAGGGATTGAAGATCTCGAAAAGCGACGTACATCCCTTGAATGCATTTTTTCCAATGGAATTAAGCTTTTTGGGAAGCGTGACGGTGATAATATCGTCGCAATTGTAAAATGCGTACTCGTCGATGGCGGTAGCCTTTGTAATCGTAACGAGCTCAAGACTTGTGGGGACCTCGGTATTGTTCTGTGAGTATGAGTTCGCACCGAATATGTAGCCGAAATGTGTGTTATCCTCTCCATCGAGTCTATTCCCGACGAAGGGGAGAGTAATCGACTTGAGCGACGAGCAGTGACCAAAGGCATTTTTACCTATTTCCGTGACCGAATCGGGAACGGTAAATTCGGTAAGGCTTCTACACTCGTAAAATGCGTATTCGCCAATGTAGGTAATGCCAGAGGGAAAGCTTATGTCCTTTAAAGCGTAGCAATAAGCAAAAGCATTCTTGCTTATCCCGTCTCCCTCGGTCAGTGTGAATGACTCAAGAGCTCCCGTGGAATTCTTGAAAATGTCAATAAGTCTTGCACTCTCCTCACGCGACTTGCCTACGAAGGGAGCCGCAATTTCGGTGATATTTTTGCAATCAACAAAGGAGGAAGGAGCCATGCTCTTTACAGAGGAGGGAATAACGACCAGCTCGATAGAGGAAACGTTATTAAAGGCGTTAGCCTCGATCGCCTCAACGTAGTCGGGGATGTATGCGATGGTGTTGTCTCCCGTGTATTTTATAAGAGTTGAAACACCGTCGCGGTCAAAGATCGTATAATTACCATCATAAATGAATTTGGACTCACCGCTCTCAGAGGAGTAAACGTGCTCCGCAGTGATACCGGTATCCTGTGAATAGGTGTCGGCGCTCATCTCAAACTGAGAATCGTTGCAGACCTCGAGAATGGACGGACAGCTGTAGAATGGAGGTCGATGGCTTCCTGCGTATTCACCGCCCATGATCGCAAGTCCGGAGCCCAGACGAACCCAAAGCAGATTACTACATCCGCTTACCGCAAAGCGCGACATAGTATATACCGAGTCGGGAATGTAAAGCTTCGTAAGTCCAAAGCAGTTTGTAAAAGCGCTCTCGCCTATTTTCGTGACGCAGTTGGGAATATCAACGCTCGTGAGCTCTTTCTCATAGTAGAAAGCAAGATCGCTTATACTGTAAGCAGACTGCTCCCCGATCGGAGCTTCGGGAAGGGAGATGTCGGTATCTCTGCCCTCGTAGTGAAGAAGCTCGTAATCGCCGTATGAGTTCTTCCAGAAAACGAAGCCGTCCTTGCGGAGTATATTGCTTGCACTTGCCGACTTAACAATGCTCTTCGCCCAATATCCGAGATATCCGTAAGCGGTATTGTATTCTTGCTTGTGCATGGTTATGGAGAGGTTAGATGTGTTGCAGACCTCTGCAAGATTTTGGCATCCGGTGAACGCGCCGTTGCCGATACTCGTAACATTTTTGCCTATGTAAACTACGTTAAGGCAATGACAGCCGGAAAACGCATATTGTGATATAGACGTTACGCCGTCACCAACAACGAGCTCTCTTACGTATGAGGTGTAGTTATACCAAGGAACACTGCGCGAGCTATCATAGTATTCCATCGCACCGCTTCCGCTGATGCGAAGCTTACCCGTCGTTACGTTGAGGGTCCAGGTCAGGTTATTTCCGCACGTACCGGAATAGAATCGGTCGCCCTCGGCTTCGTCGAATGGATCAACGGTGGTGTTTTGAGCCGCGGTATCCGACTCGGAGCCCGTCGCGAGAACCGAGAGAGTAAGAGCGGATGCGAGCAGGAGCATCGCACACGCACAGGACAGAAGGATCAAAGATTTCTTCTTCATAAAGCATTCTCCTTTGTGGTAAAAATTGCGTAGTGAAAGAACAAAGCAGATAATTATACAAATACATTATAAACCTAAAAAATAAAAAAGTCAAGTAAAGGGACGAAAAATCCGACCGCACCCTTCGTCAGTATCCGACCAGTTTCTTAAAAATTATTAAATAACAGAACAATACGCTGTGCTGCGATAACAATATAGTATAATGAGAGTGAAAAAAACAGAAGAGGATGGAAAAATGAAAGAGTTTTTAGGTTTAGGGGGATACACCCGTGAGCCCGAGGGCTATATGTCCTGGCAGCATCTCGCCTTCGTCACCTCGCTTATGGTGATAATGATAGCACTTTCGACAATATTAGGACTCAGAAATAAAAACAAAGACGAAAAGATCAAAAACCGCGTCCTCGTAGTATCTGCAATAGCGATAGATGCGCTTGAGATATTCAAGATAGTCATCTGCTGTATCAGAGGCGAGGATCCTTTGGGCTGGCTCTATATCCTGCCGCTGTTTCTGTGCAGTATACAGCTTATCACGATACCGCTCGCCGCGTTTACAAAGGGCAGACTCCGCAACGTCGCGCTTGATTTCGTGTTCGTGTTCGGAATACTCGGCGCGGTGCTCGGAACGTACGGTGCAGGACAGAATTACGCCTGCTATCCCGTGCTTTCGCTTGATAACGTAGTGTCGGGATTGACACATTCGATCTCGGGCTTCTGCTCGCTTTATATCGCTATATCGGGAATGGCAAGCATGAAGAGAAGAAATCTGCCTATAAGCTTTGCAATACTCACATCCTTCTGCGTAGCGGCATATATCGCGAATATCACGCTCGATTATAACTATATGTTCCTGATGAGAGGAGACGGCACACCGTACGATATACTGTATAACCTCGTCGGCGGACATGAAGTAATCTATCCCGTAGGAGTCGTGGTGCTGTTCTATCTCTACATAACCGCGTTTTACTTCGTGTACTATTACGCAGTGCGCAGAAAAAAGGAAAAAGCGCAACCGACCCCCACCGCAGAAACTCAATCGGCGCAATTCCCCGAAACCGCAAACGTGTAAAAGAATAAATAATCCAATAAACAAGAAAACGGACGATCACTCGTCCGTTTTCTGCTTTATATACAATATTCAAATTTTGATTTGGCGGTCTGTTAAGCCTTCCCCAGCGGAGAACAACTCGGGCGAGCCCTCGTAGCACCTTTTGCAAGCAAAACGCGCTTTACGGGGGACCGCGTAAGCGGTGGATGAGGAGGTCGCTTTTTCAAGGGCTTCACGTCCTCTGATTACCTTGTTTCGTTGCAAAAGAAACCTTATGCCACAAGACAAAATCCACGGTACGACAGTGGCGCACAACTTAATG
>JBGUSX010000099.1:0-6869 GCA_045132775.1 Eubacteriales bacterium | reverse complement strand
TCACAAAAGACGTGAAAACCACAAAAGGGCGACCTCCTCATCCACCGCTTGCGCGGTCCCCCGTAAAGCGCGTTTTGCTTGCAAAAGGTGCTACGAGGGCTCGCCCGAGTTGTTCCCCGCTGGGGAAGGCTTAACACACCGCTAAATCAAAATTTGAAACACAAAAGGACGGATCTCTCCGTCCTTTTGTGTTTCTTTATTGGGTTTTGATCAGCTTTTGATCATTCAGTCTTCTTTTTTCTTACGGATAAACGCGTAAGCTGCGACGAATATCACTGATATGACCGCCGCGCCGCCTGCCATGCTCGATTCACATCCTGCCTCATCTACGCCGTCGTCGGTGGGTGCTTCGGTAGGTTTATCGGTAGGTGTGGACGTAGGCTTTTCGGTCGGTTCAACTGTGGGTGCCTCTGTAGGTGCATCTGTAGGCTCTTCCGTGGGAGCTGTTGTGGGCTCTTCGGTGGGCTCAGCCGTAGGAACCTCTGTGGGTTCATCCGTCGGCTCTTCTGTAGGTTCTACTGTAGGAGCTTCAGTGGGTTCATCCGTCTGCTCTTCTGTAGGTGCTGCTGTAGGTGCCTCGGTGGGTTCATCCGTTGGCTCTTCTGTAGGTTCTACTGTAGGTGCCTCAGTGGGTTCATCCGTCGGCTCTTCTGTAGGTTCTACTGTAGGTGCCTCGGTGGGTTCAACTGTGGGCTCCTCCGTAGGTGCTACTGTAGGCTCTTCGGTAGGCTCATCCGTCGGTTCCTCTGTAGGAGCAGCCGTGGGTGCCTCAGTGGGAGCAACCGTAGGATCTTCTGCCGTTTCAACGGGGGGCTCTTCTGTGGGCTCCTCTGTAGGAGCAGATGTGGGTGCATCTGTAGGAGCAGCAGTTGTCTCTTCTTCGGGCTCGATAACCTTAATATCGGTAATATTGGTGTTTACTCCGTTGTACCAATAAACAAAGCCCGTAATATCTACCTCGTCTCCGCTCTCAAGTGCGGCAAACGCTTTATAGACCTCGCTTTCGGGATCGACAAGATCTCTCTCAACGAGAAAATCAAAGCTCTTGTCTCCCTGCTTTACTGTAACGAAAATATCGTCACCGGGAGCACCGTACTTGTAGTCAACACTGCTCACGGTAAGTCCCTTGAATATCGCAAGACTGTTCTGATGCTTGATAAGCTCGTCCTCATCAGCAAGGATATCCGTAAGATCGGCAGGCTCGGCAATGTACGTATCCGCGCCGTCTATCACGTCTACCTTGGGATTAACGATCTCGATCTCGCCCTGCCAGGTCTGCTTGATTCCTTCAACTCTGACCTTCGTGCCTACGGTCAGCCTTGCGGCAACATCCCCGGAACATGCGTATCTGTATACGTAGTAAGCACCGTCTCGGTCCGCAAGATAGAGCGAGACGTCGCTGTATTTTTCAGAGTATACGGTCGCGCCCTGAACGTAAGCCTCAACGATCACTGTATCGCCGTCCTCTGCGGCAAGATACTCATCGTGGGACATTACCCGTGTCTCTTCTTCGTCAGGCTCCTCCGTGGTAGTCTCGGACTCTGTGGGCTCATCTGTCTCAACAGGAGGCTCTGTAGGAGTCTCGGACTCTGTGGGCTCATCTGTCTCAACGGGAGGCTGTGTAGGAGTCTCGGACTCTGTGGGCTCGTCTGTTACAACAGGTAACTCTGTGGGCTCATCTGTTACAACAGGTGCCTCGGTAGGCTCATCTGTTACAACGGGAGCCTCAGTGGGCTCGTCTGTTACAACGGGTGCCTCGGTTGGCTCGTCTGTTACAACAGGTGCCTCTGTGGGCTCATCTGTCTCAGCGGGAGGCTCTGTGGGGGTCTCGGTTTCAGCCTCGACAACCGAAGTCACAGTCAACGAATTAAAACGCATCTGCGCGGAGCAGGTAAATGTGATCTCATCCACTGCGCCTGTGAGTTCCGCAGTAACAGTTTTTCCGTTCGCAGCAGCATTGATTCCCACATCCGAAAGAGACGTTACAAGAACGTTAGCATACGCAGCGGTGTTACATTCAACGACAAGCTTTACAATGTTTTCACACTGAATAGTAACCGATGATCCCTGGTAAAGTCTGACAGGATCTGCATAGTCGGCAACCTTTGTCTGAGATGATGCCTTGTTGTTTATCAAAGTAATTCCATTCTGCATCCAAACCTGGTGATCCGAATCAAACTCCGTACGTTGAGCCTTATCTGCAAAGGAAAGAGTATTCTCCACCGTCTCACCCGAGATCACCGGAGGAACTATCGGAGCATCCGTCGGTGCTTCTGTGGGCTTTTCGGTGGGCTTTTCGGTGGGCTTTTCTGTGGGAGCATCGGTGACCGCCTCACCCTTTGCGACTACTTCGGGGTAGTCTCCGTTATTCCCCGCCATTTCTATAGTGCCGTAATAATTTTTAAAATATCCGTATGCGGTAATAGTATCTCCGACCTCAAAGGAGTCAATACCATTACCAAAGTTGATAGAGTAAATGAGCAGCTCGGTCTCACCGTCCGTAACCTTTACGTTCTGATAATAGCTGCTGCCTGTCGTGCCTATCGAGGTTACCTTTCCTCTGACGTAGAACTTTTCGGAGGAATAGCCTCCCTCGGCAAGACCCTTATTTGCCTCATAAGCCTGAGTTACGGTAAGGGGAGAAGCAAGAGTTCCTGTCGATGCAGAGCCTGAAGGAGTCTCGGTCTCGGTGGGATTTTCGGTGGTAGTCGAACCGCCGGTGCCTCCGCCCGTGTTGCCGTCCATCGCCTCACCCGAAGGCGTGACCATATCGTCGGGCACTTCTTTGCCGAATATCATCCAAGCGTACTCGGGATAGTCGATAAATACGTTTCTGTTACCCTGAATATCCTGAACGACCTCGTTTCTTCCCATCTCCCAGGTATCGACGGGGTCTATCTCCATCCATTCAAGAAGCACGTCAACACTTTGGAAGACCTCGGTTATGCTGTCTGCACCCCAATCGGCACCCCATCTTACGTAAACGTAAAGACAGATACGCGCCACGTCACCTTTAGCATTATCCAGAGGTTCAAAATAACCGTTGGAATAGTATCCGCCAAGACATCCTTTAGCCGGATTATTTCCATTGACGGCTGACTTGGTTTGAGCATAACCATACGGGTGATTACCACGAGTACTGTTAACGACCGCATCTGACGGACGAATATGATGTAGGTCAGAGCCGCCCTCTTTTTCCTCCTTACCCAATGGCTTACCGCCCAAACTCTTGGGCCAGACGTGCTCTCTGTTCCATCCGTTCCATTGGCTCATCGTAGCACTGTATGAGGTATAGATAAGAGTAACTCTCTTGTCTCCGTTCTCACAGTCGGAACGATCTGCTAGGGTGTGACATTCATTATACGAGGTCAGGCGGCTATGCGTACTTCTCATCAAGGTCGAAAGAGACGACTTGAGCGAGTTCTGCGAAAGACTCGACAAATTATCGTACGTATAGCTTCCCGTATAATAGCTTGACGCACTCGTACCCGAAAGTGTAGTACACCAAACGTCTCTATCGCCCGAGTTATACTGCTTTGAGTAAGTCGAGGGCTGTGTGCCGTAGCCGCCTGCGGTCGTTGTTGCCGCCTCGACTCTGACGTACGGTGCCGCGCATACGACGATAACTACCGCCAAAAGAAGCGCACACACCTTCAAAAATCTCTGTTTCATTGCAATTCTCCTTTATCTTAGAAAATATGAATGTTTAAATTTATATCAATCCTGTTCTTACAAGACTGTATCCGTCTCTGAACGACTTATTGCCTCCAAAGCTGTTCCATACGCAAGGACGCTTGTAGAATGAGGACGGAGAAACGTGATAGCTCTCACCCTCTCCGAGGTGGTGAGGACCGAGCAGGTTGCGCAGATTGTTTATCAACGTGATCTCGATCTCGTTCTCTCCAACCTTGAGATATTCCGAAATATCGGTCTCATACGGAGCCCAAAGAATAGTTCTCACGTCCTGTCCGTTCACCCTTATCTTTATAGCGTTGATTCCCTCTTTGCCGAATGCGAGCTTGTAGTCGGTAGAATCAAGCACAAAGCTCTTTTTCACGGTGATCGATCCCGAGAAGAAGGGATATCCCTGTCTTTCGATATTCGAAAGCGTGATATTTTCCTTCGCGCGAGCTATCTTAAAGTTGTCCTCAAAGAATGCCGCACCGCGAGATGCCTCAACGACCTCGCCGCTATTCTCGACCGCAAAGTTACCGACTATATAGACCGATTCAATCTCCATATCGTAAACGAGCTTGTTCTTCTCGGACTCGAAAATTGCCGCCTTCTTGATATTCTCATAAGTCTCGGCACTCTGCTCAAGGCGCACCGACATCTCGATTTTGTTCTCGCCGCAAACTGCATATCTGCGGATATCTATCATCCTGAACGCGCTATCGCGGAAGTATCCACAATCTGTCTTGTCTATGGCAGTGCCGTTGACCCTGATATCAAATATCTCGGGAGTCTCGCAAGCAAGGTAAAGCTTGTCGGAGAGCTCGTCTGCTCTGAATTTAAACTCACACTTCACGTCAACGGGACGGAGCAAATCGCAAGCCGCGGGAACGATGTCAAGAACGTAACCGTTCTCTTCCTGAAGCTCACCGTCAAACCAATAAGAGCACTTGTCAAGTGTCAGCGAGTTGAGAGTCGTGTCGGAAACATTCCATTCGCCGCCGATATCAAGCGTTTTCAGCTCTTTCGTCTCTGTCTTTGGAGCGCAGAGCGTGCCGTCGTCAACAACAACAAGACTTCCGTATACAGGGAAGGTGTAATCGCCCGTAAAGTCGATCTTGTCGCCCGTCGTAATATCGATAGCGTAGCTTCCGCGAGGGATAGTCGCCTTCTGCTCGCTGTCGGTCGAGTTTACAAAGTAATATACCTTGAAATCGTCGAATTCTCTTACCGTGTACGTAATCTCGGGGTTATCGATTATATCCGAGGGGGCAATGGCGTCAACCGTCGTGATTATACCACCGTTTGCTCGAAACTCATCAAGCAATTTCTGCGTGTTTGGCATAAATTTAATGTATTCGGGAAGAACTACGGTCGTGTACTCCATCTCACCGATGATAAATTTGTTACCCTCGACTCTGCCGTGTCTCTCGATGATAGTCTCGTCACCGAAATGGAAAGGAATATGCTTGCGCTCAAGCTCGGTAGCACAGCCAACCAAGGAGTCGTTGTAATATTTCACATCCTTGCCGTTGTAGGAGTTTACACCCGAAATACCCTTTTCAATAAATTCGGGTGTGATTGCATTAGCCTTTGACGCACTGCTCTCGCCGTTATTGTAGCATATCCACGCACTCGTCATGTTGTGCATAAGGAGCGTATCTACCTTAACTCTTCCCTCGGCAAGAATCATTCCAACTCGCGACATAGCGTCGTTGAATACCTTGTATTCCTCCCACCAGGGCTGCTGATAGTACATTGCAGGCGGATAATCTCTCTTTCTGATTCCGCGCAAGGAGTATCCGAGAAGATGCTGACACATAAGGTTGATGCCGCGCACCATCATCCACTCGTAGTTTCTTTTGAGCTCGTCGTGACCGACGTTGTGACCGCAAAGCGCGAAGGTCTCGGAAAGTATCTGCTTTTTGCCGGTCTGCGCTGCGACCGACGCGACCTGAACGGGAGTCAGACATGGAAATATCGGTCTGCCGAGCCAGTCCATACCGGGAATAGTAAAATATTCGTAGTGAGGCATGCACGCGCCGTTCGAGGTTATCTGAATGGTCAGATTTTCCTCAAGCACCATGTGACCCGTAAATCCGAGCCCGTGAGATACACACCAGTCGTATATCTGCTTCATGTAGTTCTTTGAGAAAAGATCGGTGCAAAGCTTCCAGAATTTGACCCTCACATCCTCAAAGTTGCCAATGGGCAAAAAGAGAGACGCAAGAGAGGGAGCGAGGTCCTCGCCCCAAGCCTTTTTGTACTCGTCAAGAAGCTTCAGGCTCCACGGGAGACCGTTACGCGAGATCTGCGGCTCGTCGGTAAAGAAGCCGTCAAAGCCCGAGCCGTATTTTTTGTAATACGGAACGTAAATTTCTTCAATAAAATCGGCAATGACCTCTCCGTCAAGCGTGTCAACGTAGAAGGGGTTAACGTCGTAATAGAAGATGTAATTTTCGTCCTTGACTATCACGCGGTGAGGCTCAATATCGCTCATGTCGTCAGAAGCAGGGCGTATGCGGAGATATTTCTGCCAGTACTTCTCTCCCTTACCGTTTACCTTTCCGCCGCCAAATCCGGAGGGCCAACCATTCTCGTCGTAGGCCCAGGCATGCATTCCGCGCTTATTTGATTCATCTACAGCCGCGGAAACGTTCTCGAACCACTCGTCGCTCATGTACTCGGTCTGAAGTCCTCCGCGTGCGTGCATAAAATAACCGCCGTGACCCGACTCGTCCATAATGGCAGTCTGCCTGCGAGTCTCCTCAGGGGATAGCTTCTCGTTCCAGGACCAGAACGGCACGGGACGGTATTTTTTGTCAACGTTTTTAAAATCCATAACAATCTCCATTCCGCCGCACGCGGCGGCATAAATAATAATCGATGAATTTTGCCATCGGCAAAATCGCGCGTGAAAAAGATAATTTCACTGTAAGAAGGTAGCGACTTTCGCGCTTATCTCATTTCGGTGATCTCTCTGGGTGAGTTTTGCTTGTTTTTTCGCTGTGACGGGGGGACAGGATCAAAATTCGCCGACCCCACACATATCCAATTGTAATTATATATTAAAATATACCCTTTGTCAATGGTAAAAGCTAAAAAGGTCGTTTTTTGCAACAACAGGTTCAAATTTTGATTTGTCGGTGTGTTAAGCCAATGTAGGGCGGGGGCTTGCTCCCGCCGCCTCGTTGATT